>JBDUCM010000052.1:0-33019 GCA_040003455.1 bacterium | reverse complement strand
GCAGTGAATGGCAGGGGCGATTGCACCACGACGTCGCCAGTAAAGAGCACGCCCTCGGTCGGCAAATATGCCGTCACGTCGTCTGGACTGTGTGCGCGACCGCGATTCCGCACTTGAATACGACGACTGCCGAGAAGTAGATCGACTTCGTTTTTCACGGCGACATCCGGCGTGATCACGCGCAGTGTCGATAGCGCGTCCAGTTCCCCCCGTCGTTGCGCGATGCGCTGTTCCATGTCTGCCTTGACCGACGAAGTGAACGCCTGGCCCGCACTGTCTCGCCCCCCGGCAAGTCGCGCCTCGAGCGCCGCGAGCGCTGTACGAAGGGGCGACCCGTCCGCAGCGGCACTCCTGGCAGTCGCGGCCCGATTGGTGGCGATGAAATCCCGCGTTTGCGCCCCACTCACCACGACAACCCCCGGGAATGCATCGCGATACGCGCTCGCCCCGCCGTTGTGGTCGCGATGCAGGTGCGTGATGACGAGATACCGCACGGGCTTGTCGGTGACCGAGCGAATCAGGGCAATGTCTCCCTTGGCATGCACGGGCAGATAGGCCGCGTCCACCACGAGCACGCCGTCGTCGCCGATGACGACGCCGGTATTCCCGTTCGGGAATTGTTCGTCGAGGGGGTCGTGGATGATCGCGTAGACCCCATCGGTGATGCGCTCCATGTGCGCGCCTGGTTGCCTCGTCTGCGCCGCCACAGGCGACGCGTACATGGCCGCGAAGACGATGCCGATGGCGTACCGTGTCATGCGCGACGACGTGGGGGTACAGGTGGGTACAGGTGATCGAGTTGGGCTCGCACAGACGAGCGCGCTCCTGGCGATCCAGTATTCTATGAAGCGCCGGGCGCTTGCTGGATGGATGAAGGAGTCCAATCATGGTACTTTTCCACGAATGATCAGGCCCCGCACACCCCCACCGCCTGGATTGCCAAGGACTGCCATCCGCCGCGTGGCATTCGACCGGCGCAAGTATGGGCGGCACTTGTTGATTGACGTCGCCTGGGTGCATGAGATGCCCACCTTCATCATTGGCGAGCCGCATGCCCTTGGCTTCTTCGATGTCATCCTCGTGACGCGCGGAACGGGGTGGTTCTGGCTCGACTCCCACCGTCACGCCGTCCACGCGGGGGTGGTGTTCTTCACGACGCCCGGCCAGGTCCGACGATGGGATACGAAGGAACTCGATGGCGTGTGTCTATTCTTTGAGGAGATCTTCATCAAGGAATTCCTCCAGGACGACGCATTCCTGCATCGTCTTCCCTGCTTTCACGCCGAACCGGCGTGCGCAGCCCTCGCTCTGGCGCCCGCGACCGCGCGAGCCGTGCAAACGCGTCTCGTGACCATGCATCGCGAACTGTCAAACTACCGTCGCGACAGCGTGGATCTCCTGCGTGCGCAATTGTACGAAACGCTCATCGTCCTGGCGCGCGAGTACGCCACGGCGAATGGCATTCCTCCGCAGCGACCCACCCATCGCGTCGTTTCGAAATTCCTGGAACTCGTCGAGCGCGACGCCACACATCGTCACCGCATCGCGGACTACGCCGCGGAACTGGCGGTGACCCCGGGGCACCTGAGCGTTCTCTGCTCGCAATACGCTGGAGAGAGCGCCAAGCAGCTACTCGACAATACGCTCGTGTCGCGCGCGCGACGCATGCTCCTCTACACCGACGAGTCGGCGGCACGCGTAGGAGCGTCCCTCGGCTTCGAGGACCCGAGCTATTTCAGCCGGTTCTTTCGCCGAGAAACGGGGCAAACCCCGACGGAGTTTCGGAACGCGCGCCATTCGTGACGCCGCCAGCCTCTCAGTTCATCACACCGCGCCAACGCCGCCCGCTCGGTCGAGCGTCGCCGTCAACAGGTCGGCGGCGGCGGCGAATTGCAATGCAAACACCTGCGTCGACAGAACAGCGAATTCGTCATCGCCCATCGCATCACGAAGTTGCTCGGATGACTGGCGAAAAAGCTCCAACGCTCCAAGGTTCTGCTCCCGCAATTGCGCGACGAGTGCGCGCACGCCGGCGACGAGTTTCTCACCGAACACTCCGCCCTGCGAAACCACTCTCCTTACAGGATCGGCCTGGGCAGCGCCGGCCGCCTGCGCCGCCTCAAAGCTGGTGCGCAGTGCCGCCAACTGTCGCACGACCGATCCCACCAATGCTGTCGCCACGTCGGCGTCACCAGCCACGCAGGCCTGCTCCGCCTCTCCCGCCGCCCTGTACAGTTCCATCGCGCCAAGCGTCCCCGAACTTCCCTTGAGCTTGTGCATCTGTCGTCCAAGCTCCACGAGTCCTTCTGGATCGATGGGCATCGCGGGCACCTGGAGGACCGAGAACTCGTCGAGCATCCGCGAGACGAGAGATACAAAGAGTTCGACGTCCGCACGAATGGTGCGACCGAGCTGCTTTCTGTCGACACCGTCGATCTGCGGCCACTCGCCCGATGGAATCGGCACGCGGGGCGCTCGGCGCTTCGGGGCAGGCTGAGCACGCGCGGCTGGGCGGACAACAGACCCAACCTGCTGACGGATGGTGCGCACGAGCGCCTGGGGTTCGAACGGCTTCGTCACGAAGGCGTTCATGCCCGCCATGGCGGATTCGACCCGTTGACTGAGCAGCGCGCCCGCCGTCAATGCAATGATCGGCAGGCCAACAATGCGCAGCTCACTCCTGATCAGGCGTGCTGCCTCGTTGCCGTCCAGCACCGGCATTTGCACGTCCATGAGCACGACATCGAAAGCATCGGGGGTCGCCCGCAGCAGATCGATGGCCTGCCGTCCATCATGCCTGATCGTGACCACGACGCCCTCGAGTTCCAGAATTCGCTGCGCCACTTCGCAATTCACCTCGCTGTCATCCACGACGAGGACGCGAATGCCCGCGATTCCCTCGGACGCTGGCACGTCGGCCAGCGAGTCGTTCGCGGCGATGTCTTGATTGACGCGCCCGACGGGGATGGTTACCACGAACTCGCTTCCCGAACCAGGGGTGGATGACATGGCGACGGTGCCGCGCATGAGGTCCGTCAGCCGTTTCACGATCGACAGCCCCAGACCGGTTCCGCCGAATTGCCTCGTCGTGGATGCATCCGCCTGTGCGAACGGAACGAATAGCCGGGCCTGGGCTTCCGGTGAAATGCCGATTCCGCTATCGCGCACGCAGAACTGCAGGGACAGGGCGTCATCGTTCGTCATGACGGGATTGACGGTCATCTCCACCCCGCCAACGCCAGTGAACTTGATGGCGTTGGAAACGAGATTCGTCAGCACCTGATTCAACCGCGTGGGATCGCCCGCGATAAACAGGGGAACGCCGGGACTCACGACCACTGTGTACCCGATGCCCTTGGACTCGGCATTCACCGCCACCATCTGCGACAGTTCTGTGAGCAAGCCATGCACGTCAAACCGGACGTACTCCAAGACCAGCTCACCAGCTTCGATCTTCGAGAGGTCCAGCACGTCATTGATCACGCCGAGCAGTGACTTGCTCGCCATCGTGATCTTTCCGAGCGTCTCCTCCTGCTCCGGATCGAGGTGCGTCCTTCCGAGCAGGTACGTGAGTCCGATCACGGCGTTCAGCGGCGTGCGAATCTCATGGCTCATGTTCGCCAGGAATTGGCTCTTGGCCAAATTCGCGGCGCGCTCGCGCCTGGATGTTGCCGCCAACGCCTCTGCCGCGAGTTCCAGCCGGTCATTGGATGCCTTGAGCTCCACCTCGAGTCGCTTGCGCTTCGTGATGTCACGGCCAATGCCCACGGTACCCATCACGCGACCGAGGCGGTCACGCAGCGGCATGCGCGTCAACACGCTCCATGTGCTGGGCCGATCCAGCCAGAGCGCTTCCTCTTCCTCATCAACGATCGCGACGCCGGTGGCCATGATTTGCCGCTCAATCTGTGCTGTCCTTTCTGCATGCTCGCGCGTGAAGAAATCGGCGTCCGACTTGCCGATCGCTTCCGCCGGGTCAGCGACGCCGATCTGCCGGGCCAGCGCTGGATTGACGCGGAGGAAGCGCGACTGCGTGTCCTTGAAATAGATCGAATCGGGCACGGTCTCCAGCAGCGACGTGAGCAGATGGCGCTCGTCGGCCAGTGATTCCTCCACCTCGATTACCGCTTTGCTTGTCCGAAGCCGTTCATCCATCACCCTTGCCTTTCGGTTGGCGGCGAGGACCGATTGGGAACCCCAGGCAGCGACGCGACCTCTCTCGCTCGCTCCGCGTGCGCAACATCGGCGACCTCCAGCAGGAAGGCCCGCGCCCGCCCACCTTCCTTGGCAGCGTACAAAGCACGATCAGCCGCGAGCAGGACATCGGCGGCCGAGATTGCGTCTTCGGGCGGATGAACCTCCGACGCCGCCGCCCCTCGCCAGCGCGGACTGCGCGCGTCGTGGACGGATACGCCCATACTGGCCGACACTACCGGCAACGTCTGCGAGGTAACGTGCGCGATCCTCGCGTCGGCCAATGCCTCGAGTATGCGTCGCGCCACCACGCACGCTCCGTCTCGGGGTGTTTGCGGGAGAATCACCGCGAACTCCTCCCCGCCAAAGCGCGCCACGAGGTCTCCGGACCTGGTGCACACGCTCCCGAGCGCCCTGGCCACCAACTTGAGACACGCATCGCCAGCCGGGTGGCCGTAGTGATCGTTGTACAACTTGAAGTGATCGACGTCGAGCATGATGAGCGACATTTCGCTTCCACGCAGACAGCGCGACCATTCGTTCGCCAGCGCATCGTCGAATCGGCGACGGTTGGCGAGCCCCGTGAGTGCATCGGTGGTGGAAAGAAGACGCAACTGGTCCGCGAGCTGTTTGACGCGCAACTGCGTCTTGGCTCTCGCCAACAACAACGGCTCGCGAACCGGCTTTCCAATGAAGTCTGCGGCACCGTGCTCGAATCCTTGAAGCTCGAAGTCGGCATCATCGTGACTGGTCACGAAGATGACAGGCACGTCACGCAAGCCTGGATCGGCCTTCATCGCATCGCACAACTCAAAACCACTCATGCCGGGCATCTCTGCGTCGAGCAAGACGAGGTCTGGTGCCTCATCACGCATCATCTGGAGGGCGTGCGCGCCCCCCAGAGCGAAACGCAATTGACCTGTCCCTCGCAGGATACGCTCCATTAACTGGATCGTACCTGGATCATCGTCCACGATCAGGATGTAGGCGGTCTTTTCACGATGATCGGGACGACGCATGCGCTGAGTGTCGGCATTCGTGGAAAGCGCCTGTAGATCAGTACGTCAGGCGGATCAGAACGGGGAATAGGCCGGCGGCGTCACGCCATTGAGCCGCAGGTAGGGCACTGTCTGCCCCAACGTCCAGGGAAAGTGGTCCAGCAACTCCATCAAGGCGCGGCCGCGAGTGACCTTGTTCCCGAATTGCACGATGTTCTCCTGCATCGCGGCATCGCTCACGCCCTTGAGCATGCCGATGGTGTGATCCATCGCGGCAGCGGCGTACGTCTTGAGTGCCGCCTTGTTGTGGAGATACACTGCCGAATCACCCCCCAGGGGCGGGACCTTCATCGATCCGGTGATGGCCAGATGCGCGATGAGCGCGTCGCTGCCCGCCGCGTGTTCGATCTGTTCAGCGAAGGTTCGTACGCCCTTGGTGGGCCGAAACCCGAGCATGGAATCCGGAGCGGCGTCGATGTACCGGAGCACTGCGCCTTTGTGATTCTCGACGATGGTGATGAGTGCGGCCTGTGAAATGAGAGGCTTCTGCGCTGCAAGTGGCGCTGCCGACGCGAGCGTCAGAAGGGCCAGTGTAGTGGAGGCGAACCGGAACGGGCGCATGGTATCCTTGCAAGGGTGGAAATTGATGGACGAGGCAGGGCGAACGAGCAAAGTGTTCAGGCAACGGCGCGCACGCAAGCGACGCCGACTCACCGATCACATTTGCATCTGTCCTCGGCACGAGCCAACTCACTGCGCCGTGAAAATACCCATGGCCCGCGCTGCTGCGCTGGCCTCGCCACGCGACTTCACGCCGAGCTTGCCAAGAATGGCGGATACGTGATGGCCGACGGTCTTGGTGGAGAGAAAGCATCGCGCCGCAATTTCAGCGTCGCGACGACCCTCGCACACCAAGGCGAGTATCTCGAGCTGGCGCGTGGTCAGTCGCGCGGGATTGGCCCGAGTAGACGGGCGATCGCCACGCGGAATTCCACGGATGCCCAGTGACCGCATGCGGGTCCGCACGAGGGCACATCCTGCTTCGGATCCCAGTTGGGCAAACAACGACAGCGCTTCGTGAAGGCCCTCGGCGTCATCGGCGTCGGCGAGTGCCATGGCGGTCTGGATTGGCGAGCCGAGCCGCGCCCACTCATCGGCCGCCCCACGCCAGTCGCCAGCAATCTGTCGCCCCGCGGCGACGGGCAATCTCGCGTGGACGTCCGGGAGGCGATTTGCTCGCCATAGATGGAACGCGCACTGACCTACCTCCCATCGAACCGAACCGTCGCTGGGCATCGTCCAACCCACCATCGCCTCGTCGGCGGCCAACTCGGTGTTGCCAAGGAGCCACGCGGATTCGGCGCGCGCGCACGCGACGGGCATGACGCGCTGACGTTCTCCAGTGGGAAGCGCGAGGCCGCGGGCCTCGTCCAGTAATGCTTCCCAACCAGGCTCCTGACGATGCATGCGCACACGCGCCAACACCACCATCGCGTGGATACGGCACACAGCGGGAGAGCGCGCGTTCCCCAGCACCGATGACGCGTCATCCACAGCATCTGCCCACTCTCCCCGATCGAACCGAACATTTGCCCGGCACGCGAGGGTGTACAGCGTCCACGAATTCATCGCGCGTGTTTCGAAATAGGCGAGTCCGTCTTGCAGAAATCGTTCAGCGCGCTCGTAGTCGCATTTCTTGGCGCAATTGGTGGTCAGGTTGCCATATGCCCGCGCAACCGCTTCCGGGTACTCGTGCTGGAGTGCAAGCGCCAACCCGCGCTCGAGACGTTCCAGCCCTCCCGGCCGATCAGCAGTATGCTCGGCCGATCCGACGGTAATGAGTGTGTTCACTTGACACTCCATGTCCCCCAGCGGTTCGGCGATGGCGAGCGCGCGCGCTCCCCACTCCACGGCACCCTCCGTATCGGCGGCCAGCATCGCAAGCTGCGACCGGTTGCTGTACGCCATGGCGAGTTCGTGGCCAGGAGGAAGTTGTTCGAGTGCGGAAACGGCTTCGATCGCAAAGCGTTCTGCCTCGACGCGGACACCGCGAAACCACCACAGTCTCGACATCCATCGCAACGCATCGCCCTCGCGAACGCGATCGCCCAACTCCCGCCAAATGGCCAGCGCCTCGGCACGCGCCGAGCAGGCGGCGTCGACTGGCTCGGAGAGATAGCACTCGACCGAATACTGCTCGAGGAGCACTGCTCGATCGCGAACGGGCAGCCCGTCGGCCACGCGAAGTGTGCGTTCGTACAGCGCGGCGGCTTCCCGGTGCGAGCCGACCGACGCCGCCTGCGCCGCCGCCTGTGCACCGTACCGGCGCAACGCCATGCTGTCTCCCGCGAGGTCCGCGTGATGAACCAACCGCGTGGCGTGCGCCTCGTCGTCGCCGCGCCGGAGCAATGCCGCCAGAACACTCGCATGGAGCTGGCGGCTGCGTTCGGGGGGGAGCGAATCCTCGATCGCTCGCCGAGCGAGTTCGTGCCGGAAGGCCAACTGAGCGTCGTCGCCCTGGAGAATGCCGATGGCCAAGCACTCATCGAGCGCCCACAACGACGGCGAAAGCAGGTCCTCCACGAGCCAGCGCTCAACGCGAAGCGGCACAACCGCGGCGAGTTCCATGATCGTTCGTGCGCTGTCCGAAAGGCCAGCCACGCGCGCCAGCACCGCATCGCGCACGGTTACGGGAACGACGTCGCGATCCGACGCGAGCACTTCGGTGACGAAGAATGGATTGCCGCCGGTGACGTCGTACAAGCGTTGCGCCGACCGGCCGGTCGCACGAGCGAGCGTATCCACGGCCTGCAACGAGAGCGGCGCCAGGCCCAGGCGCTGCACATGCATGGGCGGCACGTGACCCAGAAACGCGCGCAGGGGATGGGTGGGCCCAACCTCGTCGTCGCGATAGGACACGACGAGCAGGGCCGGCGTCTGGTGCATGCGGCGGCTCAGGAAGCTGAGCAGGTCCAGCGTGGCTTCGTCAGCCCAGTGCACATCCTCGACGACGACGACGGTGGGTGACCCGTCGCGGCGAAGCTCGTCGAGCATCGCGCCAAAGAGGACTTCGCGGCCAACGGACGAGCCAATTGCGCCGCGCAGCGAACCGCCGGCCTGACGGGCGATGTCGTGAAGCGGGCCGAGTGGGCGTGGGCTTGATAGCGGGTCGCATGCCCCCCAGAGCACGCGCGCCTGATGTGGCGCGCTCGCCCCGAAAGCGTGGGCCAGCAACGCGCTCTTTCCGATGCCGGCTTCCCCGCTGACGAGCACGACACTGCCGACGCCGCTCGCCGCTCGGCGCGTGGCATCGTCAAGTATCGCGAGTTGGTCGGCGCGTTCCAGAAGTCCCATCGACACTCATTGCTCGACCGAGTCACAAGTCCAGTCGTTGCAACAAGATATATCGGGGGCCCCGGGTGAAGAAACCGCAGGTCCTTGTTCTCGAGTTCGCCGCGGCTGGCGGCGACGACACCGCCACTAGATGCAATACCCTTCATTTACAGCGTTCATCCGGCCAGCGCGACGCGAAGAACAAACCGACATTGCCACACAGCGCGACTGACAAAACCAACCAGCGTTACCACGGAGGGCACTGAGGAACACGGAGGAAGACCGAGCGACGGAGATTTCACCGACCTCCGTGCCGCTGTGGTTCAAGGATCGCCCCTCCATTGCGTTGAGTGAACAGCATTGCCGTTAGATGAGGTGTGAACGTGCGAAACGGGTGATGTGATCGGCGGCGCGAAACGCGAGCGCCTGAATGGTCATCGTCGGGTTGCCGCGACCCGAAGTTACCAGGCTGCTCCCATCGCAGACGAAGAGATTCGGGACGTCGTGCGCCCGATGATAGCGATCGACGACGGATTCACGGGGATCGTTTCCCATGCGCGCAGTGCCGAGGAGCTGAACGCTGCCGTCGCTGGGTGCGATTGGCTGATCCCAGACCTTGTTGGCGCCAGCGGCTTCCATCAGGGCGCGCGTCTTCGCCTGAAACCAGTGCTGCGTCTTCCTGTCGTCCGCATGGTCTTCATATGTAAGACACAGGGCGGGGCGGCCATGCGAATCCTTGTGGTCCGCGTCGAGCGTGATGCTGTTCGCGGCTTGTGGCAGCGACGTGAGGTGTCCCGTGAATCGCACGGTGTGCGTGTAGTAGTCGCGGAGGGCCTTGGCGTAGCCGTGGCCCCAGGTTGGCTCGTCCTTGGGGAGGATGGCGAGCGCAAAGCCGATGGGATTATAAGGAAAACGCGCGTCGATGCCTCCACCGCCGTAGAAGCCGCGCGTGGCGTCGTGGTCGTAGTAGTCGTGCACGATGCGTCCTGCGACCGCCCCCTTGTACTCGTTGAGCGGATGGTCGAAACGGCCGAAGGTACTCGAGTAGCAGTTGAACATGAGATACCGCCCCACGTTGCCGCTGGAGTTCGCAAGCCCGTGTGGAAACGCCGACGAGGTCGACATGAGCAGCAGGCGTGTTGTCTCGGCTCCATTCGCGGCGAGGATCGTTGCGCGCGCCTTTTGTCGCCGCTCCTTTCCGTCGCGGTCCCAATACGCGACGCCCGTGGTGCGACCCTTCGCATCCGTGTCCACGCGGAAGACCGTACACTCCGTGCGAATTTCGCACTTGCCCGTCGCGATGGCTTTCGGGATCACCGTCACCAACGTGGAGGACTTTGCGCCGAACTCGCAGCCATAGTTCGTGCAATGACCGCACGCCATGCACGCGGAGCGCCCATCACGCGGTATGGAGTTGATGGCGAACGGCGCAGGCTGCGCATGGAGTCCGAGCTTCTTCGCGGCCTGTTCCAGCAGAGCCCCTGACGACTTGATCGGAAGTGGGGGCATGGGGTATGGCCGCGAGCGATGCGGATCGAAGGGACCGGGCGCGCCTGACACACCAATCTCCCAGTCTACCTTGGTGTAGTATGGCTCAAGTTCCTCATAGGAGATGGGCCAATCCATCAGGCCTGTGCCGCCGAGGGATCCGAGCAATGAGCGCTCCTTGAAGTCGCTCGGGCGAAACCGCCAGTAGTTCGCGGCGAAATGCACGCTGCTGCCGCCCACGCCTCGCAGGTACCGCAAGTTGAGTCCGGTATTTCTGCGCGGCGCTTCGGCCGGCGTGGTTCGGAAGGTCTGAAACGGTTCCGATGCAATGTTCAGCAAGTCGTGCCGTTGCTCAATCCCCAACTCGTCGTGCGTGAACTGCGATGACTTGAGCCACGGGCCTTGCTCGAGAACGACGACGGTGAATCCAGCCGTCGAGAGTTCCTTGGCGAGTACACCGCCGGCAGCCCCGGACCCGACGATCACGAAGTCAACGGTTTCGCTCTCGGAGTACGTGCGCTGATCGCGCGCGGGTATGGTCATGCGGCCCCCGCGGGTGCGCTGAGGGTCGACTGGGCATCGTACCATCCGTAGGGGGCGACGTAACTCCCGCGATGCTCCAGCCCCAGCAACGACCATCCGGCGCCATCGCGATTGCCACCGTAGGATGGATCGGCGAGTGTTCCGATGATGACGAGCGTTCGTGTACTCACGAAAAACGGCGTCGTCTCGATGGCGCGCATGATTGCGATTTGTGCGTCGTCGGACACGGAGGAGAAGTCCTCACGGGCGCCGGTTGCCTTCGCGCGCGCATCGAGATCGGCGAGTCCAGTTCGGATGAGTGCGACCGAACTGGCGAAAAACGGCATGCCGAACGCCCGATCCACGAAGTACATGGCTCCCGCCTCGTCTGCACCCGGGGCGCCGTTGTCGGACGGAAGAATCTGTGCCGCGAACGCGCGCAGCGTCCGCCCCTCAGCGGTCGTGAGGTGGGCCAAGCCAGTATCCCGACTGCTCTTGTCGCGAGCGCAGCCCACGAGAAGTTGAAGCTCGATGGTCAGAAAACCCGCGGCGGCGAGACGTGCCGCGTCGACGAGAAACGTCCGACGGGAGGGATGCTCTGGGTGCGTCATGCGACAGTGATTGTGTGTCGGTCATGTGATACCTGCTGGAATTGGCACATCGCCCGCCCGCTCCGGTGCGTTGGAACACGGCAGCCTCGACGAGACAGCCGGTGGCTCCGGTGTCTCGACGGGCAGGACCTGCATGCGGAGGAGAATGCATTCCTGGTTGGTGGGGGCGCCTCGGGAGCCCTCCCTATCTTGGAGCGCCTGGTTCCCTACCTTTGAACGCCGAGTCCATCCACCCGGAAACCCCTCACCCCGAGAACGCTCGCGCGTTCGTGACACGCTCGACACAAGATCGTTGGCAACGGGGGTCATAATTGATGCGTGCGCACACGCTCTGCTCGCTTCCTTGCCCCAATAGCCCTCCTTGCGGCAGCAATGGTGTGGTGGCCTCACACCAGCCTGAACAGCGTTGGCCCCCGACAAGGCACCGCTCTACGCGCCGCCTTTGACGCCGGCCTCGATTCAATAATCGTCGCGCTCGACTCGGTCCCGTCAGCCGATTCGATGCGCCGTGTACGCAGGAAGTACAAGCGAGTCGAGGCCCTCGTCGAGCACTTCGCACCTGGCGTGGCGCGGGTTCTCAACGGCCCATTGCCCGATGATGATGACGCCCCGCCTCTTCCACTCGGCGCCCCCGCCGCGTTTCAGCGCGGCGACGTCGCCGTGGCGCGCCAAGCGTTGACGAGGCTTCGCAATACGACGCATCTCATCACGGTGAGCGACGCCGATGCGCTCGACGCCATGCGAGTGGAGATCGCCCGCATCACGACACTCGGGCTCGCCGGCGTGGACGTGACCACGCCAGACGATGCAATTCCCGAAGCTGCCGAGGCGATTGAGGGGATGCGGTCGGTTGCTCGGAGTGCCTCCGACAACGACCGCAGCCGGACGGGACGATGGATCGAGGTCGACACCACACTTCGCAACGCTGCCATCCAGTTGCGGCGCGACAGCTCGTTTGACCACTTCGACCGCCTCGCCTTCATTGTGCAATTCGCCCAGCCGGCGGCCAGGGCCATCATCCGCGCGCGTACGTCGCTCGGTGGCAGAATACCGCCGCGCCGAACGCTATGGCGTGACGCCGCCGCATCGGTCTTCGACAGCGGCGCATTTGACGCGTCCGCGTTCGCACCCGAGTACGCGCCAGCGTCGACCACTGCCCTCGTCACGCTTGGTCGCCACTTGTTCTTCGATCCCCGGCTCTCCGGGCCGCAGACCCGATCGTGTGCGTCGTGTCACATTCCGTCTCAGGCATTCTCCGACGGCCGTGCGCGCGCGCTCACACTCAACGATTCCGGACGAGCCACCGCGCGCAACACCCCCACACTCTTGAACGCCGCTTGGCAGCCCCTGCTCTTTGCTGACGAGCGCGCTCGCTCACTCGAGGAGCAGGCGGGGACCGTCCTTGCCAGCCCGGGCGAAATGCAGAGCTCTGCCTCGCTCGCCGCCACGCGTATCGCGAACGACGCATCGTATCGGCTGGACTTCGCCCGGGCACTCGCACCTCGGCCGGACTCGGCCATCAGCGAAATGTCGGTCCGTGTGGCGTTGGCGGCATACGTACGATCGCTGACGACACTGAACTCGCGTTTCGACAGGGCCGCACGCGGCGATGCCGGGGCCATGTCTGCGATCGAGCGCGGTGGCTTCAATTTGTTCATGGGCAAGGCGCGGTGCGGCACCTGTCACTTCGCGCCGCTCTTCAACGGGACGATGCCGCCCGAGTTCGCATCATCGGAACCCGAGATCATCGGTGTGCCCGATGCCGACCAAGGGCGTGCCGCCGTGGATCACCAGGAAGTACATCGCTTCGCGTTCAGGGTGCCGACGTTGCGCAACGTGGCGCTCACCGCGCCCTACATGCACAACGGAGCATTCGCGACGCTGGATGATGTCGTGGCCTTCTACAACAAGGGCGGCGGCCAACGCCGGACCCTCACCCTGCCACACGGCGCATTACACCTGACCGGGCTCGAGCGGCGCGCGCTCGTCGCTTTCCTCTACACCCTTACCGACACTGTGGTGACTTCAGCCGGCACCGAGCTGCGTTGAGTTCGAAATGTGGCCAAGCTGTGACACGTGCGTTGCCGGTGAGCAACGATTGCGGCTGATGTTGCGCGTTCACATCTCACTCACGCCGCGAGACCCGCAATATGACCCGTACCACGCTGGGACGATTCACACTTGGGACCGTCTTTGCCCTCACAGCTCTCGGTTGCTCCGATTCCACGTCCACCACGAACCCTGCGGCGGGCGACATCACCAAAGTGAATCATGTCGTCGTCATCTATTTGGAGAATCGCGGCTTCGACAACACGTACGGCGAGTTCGCCGGCGCCGAGGGCCTGACCGCTGCCGCAAACGCCCCGAAGCAGATCAGCGCGACTGGAACTGCATACGCCACCCTGCCTCAAGTGGCCGGCCAGCCATATCCGCTCACGTTGGCCAACGCCCCCTTCGACATTGCGCAGTACGTGCCGGCCACGGGCATCACGCGCGATCTCGTGCACCGCTATTACCAGGAACAGCAACAGATTGACGGTGGCAAGATGGACAAGTTCGTTCAGGTCAGTGATGCACAAGGCCTGTCGATGGGATTCTATCATACGAGTACACTTCCGCTCGCTGCCGAAGCGGCCAAATACACGCTCTGCGATCACTTCTTTCACAGCGCGTTCGGCGGCTCGTTCCTGAACCATCAGTTTCTGATTGCCGCGGCGGCACCAACCTTCCCCGGTGCTCCTGCCAGCGTCACGGCGGTTCTCGACGGGAGCGGCAATGTCGTCACGGACGGTTTCGTCACCCCGGATGGCTTTGCGGTAAACACGTCGTACACGGTGAACACTCCGCATCCGGCAGCAGTGGCGGCGGCGCAGTTGGTGCCCAACCAGACCAATCCCACCATCGGCGACCGCTTGAATGATGCCGGCGTGAACTGGGCGTGGTACTCCGGCGGCTGGAACAACGCGATCGCCGGAAACCCGGATCCGCTCTTCCAGTTCCATCATCAGCCCTTTGCCTACTACGCCAAGTACGCTGATGGCACCGCGCTCAAGGCAGCGCACCTCAAGGACGAGACCGACTTCATGGCCGCCGCCGCCGCGGGAACATTACCGGCGGTGTCCTTCGTCAAGCCGCTCGGCGCCAACAACGAGCACCCGGGATACGCCGACATCATGACCGGCGAGCAGCACACGCTCGCGCTCATCAACGCCGTGCGAAATGGCCCGAACTGGAAAGACGCTGTCATCATCATCACCTACGACGAGAACGGCGGCTTCTGGGATCACGTCGCGCCGCCCGTCAAGGACAAGTGGGGACCGGGCAGTCGCGTGCCTACGCTCATCATCTCGCCATTTGCCAGGAAGGGCTTCGTCGACAAGACGAGCTATGAGACGGTGTCGATCCTTTCGTTCATCGAGCAACGCTACCACTTGACCGCCCTTGGCACGCGCGACGCCGCTGCCGCGCCGCTGACGAACGCGTTCGACTTCACGCAGACGCAGTGAGTTCGTACCCAGCACACACGACATGAGTGGTTTGGGCTGACAGCATCGGGCAAGACATCGGGCCATCATCTTCGGATGATGGCCCTTTGTCGTCATCGGCCACTTGCCGCCGCGCCGCCCTCCGCGCCCTTGACAGCGCCGCTCGAAGCTGGCATTTGCATATTGTATCCAACCTCTGGCGGAGCGCACGCATGATCCATCTGTCGCGGACCGTGAAGTCTCTCTGGTTGTTCGCTGGCGCCGCTCCACTGTTGGCTGTGACGGTCGCGGCACACAAGCGCGCCGATGTTCCGTTCGCCTCGCTCGATCTCACGAGGATGAAAGTCCAGCCGGGCGGCCGCGGTGCCACGCAGATGGTCGCCCAGGCCGACCGGAGCATCGATGGAAATTCCATCCGCATCGGCGGCACCACCTTCGCGGGCGGGGTGGGGGTGCGAGCGAACAGTGTGGTGTTCATCAAGCTCGATGGGGGCACCGCCCGCTTCACGGCAATGGTCGGCGCCGATGACAATCCGCTTCCAGCGCCCACGGCGGGACAGCCCGCCGCCCCGCCGCCAGCGCCAACCCCGATCATCTTCCGCGCCGTCGGCGACGGGCGTGTGCTGCATGTCAGCAAGCCTGTGGCCCGCGGGGATGCGGCTGAGTCGTTTGATGTAGATGTCCGTGGAATTCGAACGCTCGTGTTGCAGGTCAAGCAGGCCGAAGGCACGCGACCGGTGGCGGCCAACTGGGCCGACGCAAGGTTCGTCGTGAGCGGTGCGGCCCCCGCGGCCATCGACGTCCCGGTCGAGCCGCGCGAGATCCTGACGCCAAAGCCCGGGCCGGCGCCGCGCATAAACGGGCCATCGCTCACCGGCGTAACCCCGGGCCACGACGTGTTGTACAAGATTCCCGTGACGGGAAGCGCGCCCGTTACGTACGGCGTCGCGAACCTGCCGAAGGGACTTACGCTCAACACGACAACTGGCATCATCGCGGGAACGATCCCCACGCGGGGCCGGTACCCCGTCACCTTCACCGCGAAGAATGCTGCCGGTTCTGCATCGAAGCCGTTCACGTTCGTGGCCGAGGGACAGCTCGCCCTTACACCGGCAATGGGGTGGAACAGCTGGAACGCCTATGGGCGCGCCGTGAGCGATTCGCTCGCGCGTGCGGCGGCAGACGCGATGGTCTCCAAGGGGCTCATCAACCACGGTTGGACATACATCAATCTGGACGACGGTTGGGAGCGGAGCGCGCGAGACGAAGATCCCCTGCACGAGGGTCCCGTGCGCGCCGCTGACGGAGCCATGCTCACGAACAAGAAATTCCCCGACATGAAAGCCCTCGGCGACTACATCCATGGGAAAGGGCTGAAGTACGGCATCTACTCCGGGCCCGGGCCCACTACCTGCCAACGACTCGAGGCGAGTTGGCAACATGAGCTTCAGGATTTCACCACATTTGCCACCTGGGGCGTGGACTACCTCAAGTACGACTGGTGTGGCTATACGAGCGTGCTCGCGTCAGGGGAGACCAACCAACAGCTCTTCGTGCTCAAGCGACCGTATCAGGTTGCGCGCGCCGCGCTCAATCAGGTGCCGCGTGACATTATCTATTCGCTTTGTCAGTACGGTTGGGGGAAGGTCTGGGAGTGGGGCGCCGAGAAGGGTGTCGAGGGCAATTCGTGGCGTACCACAGGTGACATTACCGACACGTGGGAAAGCATGGACGGTATCGGCTTCCAGCAAGTGGGGCATTCAAAGTACGCGTCGCCGGGCCATTGGAACGACCCCGACATGCTCGTCATCGGCAAAGTGGGTTGGGGGCCGAAGCTCCGCGACTCGCGTCTCACGGCAAATGAGCAGTACGTACACATCACGCTGTGGACGTTGCTTGCGTCGCCGCTCCTTCTCGGCAACGACCTGACGCAGATGGATGACTTCGAGCTCAACCTCGTGACGAACGACGAAGTGCTTGCGGTGCATCAGGACCCGCTCGGCAAATCAGCGGATCGCGTGTCAAAGAACGATGAACTCGAGGTGTGGGCGCGTCCGCTCGCGGATGGCTCGCTTGCCGTTGGCCTCTTCAATCGCGATGAAATGGACATGAAGGTGGCCGTGACGTGGAGCGAGCTGGGAATCAAGGGGAAGCAGAAGGTGCGCGATCTCTGGCGGCAGAAGGACATTGGCGTCTTCGCGGATGCCTTTTCAGCAACGGTACCGCGACACGGAACGATCTTCGTGAGGATCTCGGCACCATAGGGAACAGAACCACGCACCATCACGCTGGCGCGCTGGCCGGATTCACGCGCTCGACATTCTCAACCCTCCCTTTACGCAACCTCTCGTGAGCGCTCGCGTCCGACCTTGGCTGCTCTTCGGCGGCATTGGACTGGTCACCGGCTTCATTTTGGGCGTCCTCACCGCGAATTACGGACACTCGCAACGTGAGGATGCGCAGGTTGCGATGCCCGAAAGCGCCGTGCGCCTGGCGCGCCCCGTCAGCATCGCGGACTCCACCGCCGAACGTGAGGATACCACTGTCCACGTGGTCGTGACGACGGGACGCCCCACCCGCGGACCCGACAACGCGCCCGTGACCATCGTGGAGTTCACCGACTACG
The DNA here is from genome assembly GCA_040003455.1 of bacterium. Lineage (GTDB taxonomy): Bacteria > Gemmatimonadota > Gemmatimonadetes > Gemmatimonadales > Gemmatimonadaceae > AG11. The sequence continues at coordinate 15,762 of JBDUCM010000052.1, read as the reverse complement.
AGTGTCCGTATTGCCGGGAGTATTTCGCCAACACCCTGCCGCTCGTGCTGGCGCGATACGGCGATCGGGTGCGCTACGTCGTCATGAACCTTCCGCTCTCGGAGCTGCATCCGGATGCACTGGGTGCGGCGGAGGCGGCGGAGTGCGCCGCGGACCAACATCGCTTCTGGGAGTATCACGACCGCCTCTTCCTCTCGGCCGATCTGGATAGTGCGGCGCTCGCGCGCATTGCCGGGGAAGTGCACCTCAATACCGCGGCGTTTGCAACGTGTGTGGGAACGCGAGCGACCGCTGAGCGAGTGCGCGGTCACCTCGCCCAGGCCAATTCGCTCGGCATCCGAAGTACTCCCACGTTCTACGTCAACGGTCGCGTTTCGCACGGCGCACATACATTCGAGAGCTTCAAGCCGATCATCGACGACGCGATCAGGCGCGCCGGACACTAACCTGCTAACCCGGGTGACGATCGTAGACGACTTCCTCCCACTGTCGGTGCAGGCATCCGTCGTTCAAACCAATCCCGCAATCGCATTGTCGGATTCGGCATGACTCACTCCACGTCCCGCGGCGCTCGATGCGTGCTCGCGGCTCTTGCTCTGCTCGTCGCGGCCGGCACGCACGCCGGTGCGCAGGCCCTTGCTGCGCGGCTGGACGCATATTTCACCGGCCTCAGTGCAGATCGCGCCTTCAACGGCAGTGTGCTCATCACGGATGGCGATCGCGTCGTGTACGATCGCTCGTTCGGCATGGCCGACTACGCCCGCGGCACGGCCAGGTCGGACTCGACGCGCCAGAACGTCGCCTCCATCTCCAAGACAATGACGGCAGTCGCCGTATTGCAGCTCCGCGATGCCGGTGCATTGTCGCTTGATGATCCCGTCGTGAAGCACCTCCCGACCTTTCCGGAGCCACGCGTGACCGTGCGGCAGCTGTTGTCGCACACCTCGGGTCTGGTGGATGGCGAGGTGATGCTCGACTCTGCCACGCGCGCGTCGCCGGCGCGGGCCTTCAGCAACGCCGATGCCCTCGACATGCTGGCGCACTACGGCGTGGCACGTGCCTTTCCCATCCCCCCTGCTGATCGGTGGAGCTATTCCAATCTCGGCTACCAGGTGTTGGCGTTGCTCGTCGAGCGGCTGTCGGGCATGTCGTTCGCCACGTACATGCGCGCGCACGTATTCAATCCCGCCGGCATGAACGACACATACGTTCGGGAAGCGGGAGGAGAGGCTCCCATGCGCGCTGTTGGGTACACGTATGACAACCACTTCGCCATGCGGCTCGCCATGATCGACACGGTGGCCGACATGAAGAAGTTCACGGTGGGCCTGGGCGCGCTCGTGGGGAGTACGAACGTGATCAGCAGCGCGCGTGACCTTCGCGCATTCGATCACGCCCTCTACTCGAACGTGCTACTCTCGCCGGCATCGCTGGCGGAGGCGTTCACGCCGGTGCGGTTGAACAGCGGGATGGTGAATGTGGCAGTGAATGGGTCGTACGGACTTGGTTGGTTCATCGAGTCGGATTCAGTGCGAGGCATCACCGTATCGCACTCGGGCGCCGCGCCAGGCGTCACGACCTTCCTCACGAGGAATCTCGACCGCAAACAGACGGTGATCATCCTGATGAACATCCAGAATCCGGGGTTCCGGATGGCTCCCGTGCTGCGGATGCTGGATGGCAAGGAGGTGCCCTATCGACACTCCGCCGCGTTCGCGTATGCGCGTGATCTGTACGAGAAAGGGCGGGATGTCGCGACTGCGCTGCTCGAGGAACATCGTGCGGATACAGTGCGGTACGAGCTGGACGAAGCGGAGATGGACCGCGTGGGCCTGGAGTTCAGTCGAACATCGCAGTACCAGGCATACTCCCTCGAGGCGTACAGGCTGAACACGGTGTTCTTTCCACAAAGCCGGAGGGCGTTCGACAACTATGCGAGCGCGCTGGCGCGCAGCGACAAGGGGCGCGCGTCCCCGGTCACGCCGCCGCCCGGCCGCTGACCCGCGCGCGGCGTGCGCCGCCGCCAATTGGAAAAACGCCACTCACCTTGTGAGTGGCGCTTTTCATGGGCCGGTGCGTTCCGAATCAGCCTGCTAGCAGCGCAGCGTGATCCTCCGGATGCAGTGCTCCTTACCGCGCTCGAGCTGCACGGTGACGAGCAATGAGTCCTTGCATGCGCGCAACACGATGTCCGCGATGCGGTTGTCGTGGTTGTGGAAGGCACGCAATCCACAGCAATCGGCGAGCACGAAGCCTTCGAAGCGGCCGAAGCAGTCGTAGATGATCTCCTCGACCCTGCCGGTGAATGCATCGACGTCGTTCTCATGCGGATCGCGCACGGGCGCACCGTCGGGCGACGGGGGGATGGCGTTCGGATCTCCACCCAACCCTTCAATCCGCGCCTTGAGCACACCGATGTAGCGCAGCAGCACGAGGTACCATCGATTCGCCGGCGTCATCTGCTGCAATCGCCACGTCATCACGGCGAGCGCATCTTCATCCGGCCGGAGCATGACTTCACCGGTGGTGACGGGGATCTTCACCTGGAAGGTGCCGACGACATAGCGCCAATTGCGCATGCCCTTCCCTCCAACTGCACCCGTCACGACAGCGGCCGCCGCGGCGCCAGCCGTGCCGTGTGCGGTGGTGTCGGTGTCGCCGAGTGTTCCGCCTCCGTGTTCGTGCTGCTCGTGCGGCTCCAGCCCCTCCTTCCCTTTCCGCTCCTTCGCGCTCGCGCCCGCCTTCTTCGTCGTGGCCCGCACCTCACCTTCCACGCGCGCAATGCGCGGCCCCTCCGGAATTGGATCCGTCTGCACGCGGCGGGTAGCCACGCGCCGAACGATGATGTTGAACTCCTCGCCCGTCGTCACAGTCGTTGGGAGGTCAACCGTGAAGAGGCCGGCAATGTTCTGCGCGGTACCCGGCGGAATGGGAACGTATGTCACGCCACGCTCCACCGTGCAGTCAATGGTGTTGCTGTCCGATGCCGTCAGGAGATGGGTGCCGTACAGACGATTCGCGAGCTGGAGCACACTCATGGCGCTCACCTGCGGCCAGTAGATGTGAGCGATGCTGCCCACCGGCGTGTGGCCCCAGTCGATCATCAGTTCGTCCGGGTAGTCGAGCAGCGCGCCCGCGCCGAGTTGCACGTTGGTGCCCGGCTTGAGGTCGAAGGTCTGCGGAATGCGGTGCGAGTCGGCGGGGCCGGGATTGTCCGATAGCGTGACCTGAAGATTGCGTTGCGCTAGCTTGTCGGAACTCTCGGGGGTCGCGACCAGTCCGTTCGCGTTGACAATCGGCGCCTCGTCGTACGCGAGCTGGGCGACGATGCAATGGTGCGTGCCCGCGAGCAGCGCCTGGACCTGCGAGCCATTCACCACGTTGCCGGCATCGAACACATTGAGGAAGCAGCCGTAGTATGCCCACGCCGTGTTCCCGGACGCGATGGTGACCGTGCGGTTGTTGACCCCGTTGGTGCCGTACTCCGGATTGTTGGGATCCGTGAAGTTGGGGCTGTTGCCCGTGGCAAAGAACGGGATGGTGTGACTGTCCGCTGCGGGCAGCGGCCAGTGTGGATTTCCGGAGTCAGTGTGACTGCGGTAGGTGCTGTTGGGATCGAAGCCCGTGTCCGCCGTCTGCGTGGACCACATCCGGAAGAACACCTTGGCATTCTGCGCCTGGCCCGCGGGACCGGCGGTGCCGCGGAGGCGCACGCGTGCGATGGCGAAGTTGTAGTTGTTGAACACGCCGAAGGGGAACAGGCGCAGGGTGAATCGCGACACCGACGAATCCGTGGTGAGCGCTCCACTCTGGTTCGGAAGCGCGGTCGTGAATGGATCGACAGAGCCGTCGGTAAAGTGGTTCGCCGGGTTGTTGAGGAAGCCGAGCAAGTTCTGCACGTACGAGTACGCGCCGGCGAAGCTGTCGGAGGAGAAGACAGGTCCGCCAGCGACGGGCGTGGCATTGATGCCCGGCGTTGCCGTGAAGACACGAAGATCGCGACTGAGCCAGAACTCGTTATTCTGCGCCGGATCGATGTCGATGAAGTACGGGTCCGCACCCGCCACGAGTTCGAACTCCGTTGCCGCCGTTGCACCCGGCAACGGATTGGCGCCCACCTTCGCTACAGCGTTCAGTACTTCCTGTATCGGGCCGGCTGGCGCCACGGGGAAGGACGCGAGCGTCCCGTTGGTGAAGCGGATGTCGAACGGAAAGCGAATGCGCTGCGGAATGCGTGTATTGCTGGGCGTCTCGAACTGCGGGCCCGATCCATTCTGGGAGAGTGTAATGCCAGGCAGGTTCTTGAAGGGCCCGGACAGCGTCGGCGTGGTGATGGCCAGGCTGTTGAAGGTGTTGATGTTGAACCCTTCGAGCACGAGCCAGAAGGCGTTGGGATACGTGCCGCCCGAGGAATTGATGACGTCGGTGACCTCGTCGCGGCCGAAGGTGCTCTTGTCCACCCAGAATGACAGGATGCCGAGGGGAAACGGATTGTCGCGGTTGCCGCTGGTGATCGTTGCCGTGCCCGGGAACGCAGTGTCCATGAGCTGCTTGAAGAACGGGAACGGGTCCGCAGTGTCGCCGGTAAGGTTGCGGTAGACGCCGCCAAGCGTAGGCGATGCCGCGGCCACGATCTGGTTGATCGTGAAGCCGAGTTGCGCGAAGAGATACCAGATGAACAGCGTCGAACAGCCCGTGATCGCGTCGGGGCCGTCGTCCGTGAGGTTGATGTTGTTGACGTTGTCGGCGCGCGGGCTGTTCAACCACGCGTTGCTGTTGTCGAAGCCCGACGGCGGGTTGCCGAAGCCGTTGAGGAGGAAGAACTGGGCAGAGAGAAAGCGGGAGAGCCCTTCGCCTTCGCTGCCCTCCGTGCCGCTGCCGTACCACCCCTGCCCCTGCGCGCGCATGTACTGCTCGACCATCTCGGCAACGAGCAGGTAGCGGACGAAGCCCGCGTTGCCGGAGGCGGGGTTGATGGTGACGGTGAGGTTGCCGCCGCTTGCGGACCAGCTTGCGCCGCCTCCGTTCTGCGTGACGTTCACCGGGATGGTGAAGTTCACGTCCAGGGCGATGTTGTTGAACCAACCAGCCATCAGGTTGAAGTCGCCCTCCACTGCGGCGAGCACGGCGTTGGTGCGCGCTGGTTCGGGCCCGCCGGGGTTGAGCGGCGCGCTGAGTGAGTCGTCATACTGAAAGCGGTAGTGTGTGGTCACGCCGCCGTTGGTGAGTCCATTCGACGTAAAGGCCATCGGTTTCTCCTCCGCCCACGTTTTGTGAGCAGCATCGCGTGGGATGGTTGAGGTGCGCAGCAACGTTGGCTGGAGCGGCATCAACGCGGCAAGGCACTTCGGCGGCGAAGAGGCTCGAAAGCTGAGTGTCAACTCAGCATCGCGGATAACGGACTGAACGGCGCGCGAGTACTGCCTGCTGGCGCTTGCCGGAATCCTTGTGCGCGTGGTGCTCCCCTCAAAGGGGAGCGAGCCGCAGGCGAAGGATCCCGAACCGAACCGGGACCCTTCGCTACGCTCAGGAGTTGGACGCTACTTGCAGAATCTCTTGGTCGAACCGTCCACGAACGGCTGGTACTGCGCCGCGTTGGCGAGCACGATCTTGGCCGTGTTCGGGTCGAGCGCACCGCCCGCCGGCATGTTGATATTGATGGCCGTGAGCAGTTCGTTGGCTGCCTTGAAGTCCTCGCAGGTGTGCGAGGCCGCCAGGGCATCGCGCAACGCGTTGATCGTCTGATAGGCGGCGACGCCGATGTAGTACTTGGCCTGATTGGTTGGCGCCATGTCGTCGGACGCCTGGAGAATGGGCAACGCCTTCTTGTAGTCGTCTGCCTTCTTGCTGACGTCGCCGGCCTTGTATACGGCGACACCGGCGCTGAGCAACAGGGCGGCTGCACGCTGCTTGTTGGCTGGATTGAGCGCCGCATCCGCCTTTGCGTACTTGATCGCGTCATCCACATTTCCTGTCTCGCTGGCGATCTGCGAGAGGATGTAGTTGGCGCCGCCGGCCTTTGGATCGACGGACAACAGTCGTTCCAGCGTGGCCTTTGCCGCCGGCAATTGGCCGGCCTTCCGCTCGTTCTGCGCTTTCTGGAGGAGCAGCGAGACGTTGGTTGGATACTTGGCAACGCCGGCCGTGGCCATCTCTGCCGCCTTGGCCCACGCGCTATCCGCCGTGAGGTCGGAGATCTGGCGGAAGAAGTAGTTGGAATCGGCGAGCGTGCTGTCCAGCGCAACCATGGCCTTGCCCGCCGCAATGACGTCCTCGTCATGCTTCCCGGTCGCGTGCAACACCTGCCAGTACGTCTTGGCCGATTGGGGATCGCCAGAATTTTCCGCTACCATCTGCTTGACGATCGGCACCGCCAGCGCAGCCTGGCCGGACGTCACCAGTTCTGCAATGACCTGGTCGCGAAGTGTCGAATTAGAGGGATCGGCTTTCAACATGGCGACGAGCGTGGCCATCGCGTTGGGCATATCGCCCTTGCTCTTGAACGCGTCGTACTCCAGGCGGAGAGCGATGTTGCTCTTCGGATCGAGGTCGAGCACTGACTTGGTGACGGCTATGACCGAGTCCTTCCACGGTCCCGTCGAGTCGACCGTGGCCTTCTGCGACGCAAACGCCTGCGCGATGCAGAGGCGAAGCAGCGTTGACTTCGGATAGCCCTGAATGCCCTTCCGCGCCGCGGCAATGGCCTGGGACACGTTACTCGCGCGCAAGCCGTTCTCGCAGGCCTGGTTGTCGGGAATCTGTTTGCGGGCCTTGTCGTATTCGTCCACGACCTGGCGGGCGATGTCGCCGAAGTCCTTGGACTCTACCGTGATGAGCGGCTGCGAGAGGTTAGGGTCGCGCGGAAGGAACAGGCGCGCCTTCACACGAAAGCCTGTGGCCGTCTTCGTCACGTCACCGTCAATGACTTCGTCGGCGCTCAGCTGCCTGGCCAGCTCCTTGATATCGCTTGGGCTCAGCGCGGAATCGGGCTTGTACCCGGAGCCGGTGAGCGTAATGTCGATGTTCTTCTTGCTGATGGGCATCAGCACCTTGATGCTGTACTCGCCCTGAATGCGATCGCGGATCTCGTTGGCGGCCTTCACGCCGCCTTCCACATCGCCGCGGAAGGTGGTGACGAGCGCTCTCTTGGTGTCGGGGCCAGGCATCTGATTCCGCTGCGCGCCGGCGATCGTTGGCGAAAGCGACACCGCAAGTGCGGCGGCCATTCCAGCGATGTGGAGCGCTGAGCGTTGCGGAGCGTTCACGGTCGTACCCTCCAAAACGTGTGAGCTACATACCTCATTCTGCCGCACGACACCCGAGCCGCACCAACCGACGGAACGGCGGCGTTCCGAACAGGGGGCGACCGTGATCGCCCTGGCACCCTGTGATAGTGGGCGTCGCCGTGAAAACGTGCAAGAGGTATTCCCTGGAATGGCGGCTCCGCCAGCAATAGTTACACGGGCGGACGAACGTGGCCAAACGCGCCAGAAGACCTCCCCCTTTTTGGCGCGCCCCGTTACGTATCTTTCCACTCGGGTTTCCGTGTTACCGAGTGCTCGACGCGGTGTACCGCGCGCGGCACCCTCCGTCCCCCTTACCCGCCCTACCGACAATCGTGCTCCCCACGATCGAGCACTCGCCCGAAACCGTCGCGCGCATTCGCGAAGGCGATGTTGCGGCATTCGAGTCGCTCTATCGAGCAATGCACCAGCCACTCCGTACCTTTGCGACCCGCTATCTCGGCGACACAGGACGGGCCGAAGAGCTCGTGCAGGACCTGTTCTTCGATATATGGAAGTCCAGAGCGGAGTGGCAGGTAGCGGGCAGCGTTCGCTCCTACCTCTTTTCCGCCGTCCGCAATCGCGCATTGAACATGTGCCGCCGCGAAACGGTGGAACGTGATTGGGCGGATGACGAAGCGGGCGACAGCGTGCGCGCGCTGCATCCGGCACCCCCACGTCCGGACACCGAACTCGAGCGGGCGGAGTTGAGTGCGCAACTCACGCGCGCGTTGGCGTCGCTGCCGGAACGGTGTGCGCTGGTGATGCACCTCCGTTGGCAGGACACCATGAGTTACGCCGACATCGCCCAGGTCCTCGGCATCTCCGTCAAGGGAGTGGAGGTGCAGCTCGCCCGCGGCCTTCGGTACCTGCGCAACCGGATCGGCGCGCCCTGACGGACCTCCGCTGTAAAAATGACTTGTAGGGATTTCGGAAATGAGGGTGTCATGGGATCGACCCCGACCCGATCTCATGTCCAAACCCATCGCATTCGATCCTCTGCTTCTCGATCGCTTCCTCACTGGAGAAGCGACAGACGCTGAGCGCACGCAGGTGGAAGTCTGGATAGCGGCGGACATTCGCAATGCTGCCATCCTCGAAACCCTGCGCTCCACGTTCACCGCGCAGCGCCACGCGTCGGAGACGGCAACGTCATGGCAGCAACTCGCGGCGCGCATCGATCGCGCCGGAGACGGGGCGCCACTGCGCGTCATGCCAAGGAGCACGCCGAGGCGCGGGCAATCATCAGTGTCCCACCCGCGATGGTTCCGTCAGGGTTGGCGCGCCGCGGCGGCACTCCTCATCCTGGTGGGCGGAACGCGCGCGTGGCAGCTCCAGCGTGATCGCCTGCACGTCGTGCAGGCGCCGCGCGGCGAACGAGCGAGCGTGGTGCTGCCCGATGGATCAAAGCTCATGCTCGCCGCCGGCAGTAGCGCCCATTGGCGGGGCAGCTTCACGCATGGTCCGCGCGAGATCACGCTCGACGGCGAAGGCTACTTTGACGTGATCCACGACACCGCCCGCCAATTCAGGGTCAGGGCGCGCCACGCCGTGGTGGAAGACGTGGGGACACGATTCGTCGTACGTGCGTGGCCCGAGCTGGGCCGAGTGGAGGTGGCGCTGGAACAGGGAGCAGCCACGCTCGCCGACTCGGCGCGTTCGCGGACGGCGCATGGAACGCTGCTGCGCGCCGGCCAACTGGGCCGCCTCGATGGCAGTGGGCACGTGGAGGTGACTGATCGTGCCAGCGCGGTGCTCGCATGGACACACGGCAACCTGGTGTTCGACGACACGCCGCTGAGCGAGGCACTTCCCGCGCTCAGTCGCTGGTACGGTGTGGAATTGCACGCAGACGCCGCACTCCAGTCTCATCACCTGACCGCGCAGTTCGCTCCCCAACCGCTCCCTCGGCTCCTCGACGCACTCGCCGTAGCACTCAACGCTCGCGTGGTGCGCGATCCAGCCCTGCCCAATTCCATTTCCCTCGTGCCGGTAAGACAGTGAATGTCATTCGCAGCGCCACGCGCCTCGTCACGGTCGCGGTCTTCGCTCTCGTCCTTCCACGATCGAGCGTGGCGCAAGCATTGCCGGCCGGATATGCGGCGCTTGATACCGTGCGCCCTTCATCCGGGCCACTCACTGTGCTTGTCACACTCGACATGGCGGGCAAGCCACTGAGCGACGTGCTCGCAGAGATTGCGCGGCAGGGGAAGCTGTCCTTCGTGGCCGACCGAACGTTGACCGGCATGACACAGGTGACCACGTTGCGCCTGGTGGGGGCCAGCGTGCGCGACGCGCTACTCCGTGCGCTCGCCGGCACCCCATTGATGGCGGTCGTGGGGCCCGGCGATCAGGTGGTCATCGTCGCGCGTGCTCCGGCACGTGGTGACGCGCGTGTGGTAACCCACGCACCGCAATTCCACCTGAGCGGGTACGTGCGCAACAAGTCAACGTCCGAACTCGTGCGGCACGTGATGGTGACCGCCGACGACGGCGCCGTGCGCCGCGAGAGCAATGAGGAGGGCTTTTACTTCCTCAGCCTCCCTCCCGGTACCCATCGGCTGTACGTGCGCGCCATCGGGTTTTCGCCATTCGACACAACCGTCACACTCTCCGAACATGTTATAACGGACATTCTGCTCGCCCCGCGCACGGTGGTGCTGGAAGCGGTCGCCGTGCAGAGCACGGCGGACCGCCCGGATCTCGATCCGCGGCTGCCCGACATGGGGGTCGTGCGGCTGGACCTCAAGACGGCGCGCATGACCCCCGTCATTCTCGGCGAGCAGGACGCGATGCGCAGCCTCATGCTGTTGCCGGGCGTGTCCAGCACGAGCGACGCGTCCACCAGTTTCAATGTGCGCGGCGGCGCCGTGGACCAGAACCTGATCCTGCTCGACGAGTCAACCCTCTACAATCCGCAGCACGTCCTGGGATTTCTCTCGGTGTTCAATACCGACGCCATCGACGACGTCACCTTGTACAAGGGCTCGATCCCCGCGCGCTTTGGGGGCCGTCTCTCCTCCGTCGTCGACATCAGGCAGCGCGAGGGCAACGCCAACGGCTTCGGCGGTAGCGCGTCCCTCGGGCTGTTGTCCAGCCGTACCTCTCTGGAGGGGCCGCTGCCCAATCACATCGGCTCGTTCATGATCGCGGGGCGGCGCTCGTACGCCGACCTGTTGCTGCATGCATCCAGGGACACGTCAATCAACACGACGATTGCGTACTTCTACGATTTCAACTCCAAGGCCACCATCCGCCTCGGCACCTCGGGGGCACTCATCGCGTCGGGCTACCTTGGCCGCGATCAATTTGGGGACAATGGATTCGGGGCGGGTTGGGGAAATTCGTCTGGCACGCTGCGTTGGAATCAAGCCTTCGGCGGCAGGTTGTTCTCCAAAGTCAGCGCGACGGCAAGCAAGTACGACTACAAACTGGATTTTCCTCTCGAGGCCACGGACACGGTGACGTGGCTTGCCGGCATCAAGAGCGTGGCCCTGAAGGTGGACGAGACACTCCACTTTACGGACCGGAACGCCGTCGAATTCGGACTCGACATCGGGCGTGACGAGTTTTCACCGGGCAGGGTAGCGCCAAAGGTGGGCGACTCGGAGTTCGAGCTGCACGAGATCGAGAAGCGGCATGGATTGGCCGCCGCTGGATACCTCGGTCAAGAGGTGGATATCGGAAGCCGACTGTCCTTCCGCTACGGCCTGCGTTTTTCGGCATTCCAGCGGAAGGGCGTCGCCACCGTGCTTCGCTACGCGAACAATGCGCCGCTCGTCTTCAACACAGCGCTCGGCCGGTACGAATCCGGTGTGGTGCTCGACAGCATGACGTATGGTCCGGGAGCCACGGTGAGCACGTTCTCCGGTGCGGAACCGCGCTTCTCTGCGCGCTTTGGACTCACGGAGAACTCGAGCCTCAAGGCGAGCTTTGCGCGCACCCGCCAATATTTGCAGCTCATTTCACGAACCAACTCGCCGACGCCGCTCGATGTATGGGAGCCGGCTGGTCCGTTCATCAAGCCGCAGCTCGCCGATCAAGTGGCACTCGGCTACAGCGCCACCGCTGGTGCGCTCGAGCTATCGGCTGAGACGTACTTCAAGCGGTCGAGCAACGTGGTGGATTTCGTGGATGGCGCGGACATCGTACTCAAGGACAGGCTCGAAACGTCGATCCTTCAGGGCCAGGGTCGCGCGTACGGACTGGAGCTGTTCGCGCGCCGCCTCACTGGCCCCGTGACCGGGTGGATCAGCTATACGCTCTCCCGCGCTGAGCAGCGCTTTCCGGCGCCGGTGGCAACCACCTCTGATCCCGCAGCGGGAATCAACGGCGGGCGTTACTACCCGTCGCCGTCTGACAAGACGCACAACCTGTCCATCGTGGCGGTGTATCCGCTTGGCAACAGGTGGACCTTCGGCAGCACCTTCGCACTGGCAAGCGGGCTGCCCACCACCTTCCCCACCTCTCGCTACATGGTAGACGGATTGCTGGTAGCCGAATTCAGCGGCCGCAACACGCATCGCCTGCCGCTCTATCACCGCCTGGACCTGAGTGCAACGCGGACGGCAGGACGCGGCGAGCTTCAGATTGGCGTCTTCAACGTGTACAACCATTTCAACGCGCAGTCGATGCAGTTTCGCCAAAGCGAGAGCGCGCCGCTGGTTTCGGAAGCCGTGCAGCTTTCCGTGTTCGGCGCTGTGCCGAGTATCAGTTATACCTTCCGCTTTTGATTCCGATGATATCGATGCGACGACTGGCGCTTGCCGGACTGGTGATAACGGTCGCGGGCTGCGAGCGCGTGGTGAATATCTCGCTCCCCGAGGGGACGAAGCAGCTGGTGGTGGAGGCGCGAATCGAACGCGTGCAGGGCGACGTGAACGGACGACAGCTTGTGCGTCTCACCACCACCGATGCGTACTTCAGCAATTCTGCACCACCGCCCGCGCGCGGTGCGCTGGTGCAGATTGCCGACGATGCCGGACACATCGTGGTGTTCGCGGAGTCTTCCACAGAACCGGGCGCGTACCGCACGAGTGATCTTGTTGGCGAAACCGGACGACGATACACGCTGACGATCGACTACAGTGGCGAGCGCTATCAATCGGTGGAGACCCTCGTGCCTGTGGCCCCGATCGACTCGCTGTATTTCGCCGTCACGAAGAACAGCATTGGCAACGTGGACCTGCTTCGTGCGACGATTGATCTCCGGGATCCGCGCGGCGTGAAGAACTTCTACCTCTGGGATCAGTTGGTGGATGGCGTACGCCTTGTGTCAGGGGACTCGGCGTTCAGGAGTCGAGCGGTGGGCGCGGATGAATTCCAGGACGGGCATCACATTACCGCCTATCAGCCATATGAGGCCGTTGGACTCAAGTCGGGACAGTTGGTGGTGATGCGGCAGACCGGACTGTCGGAGCAATCATATCGCTACTACACGGCCCTGTCGGACCAGACGCAGAACTCAGGTTCGCCGTTCGACGTGGGGCTCACGAGCGTTCGCGGCAATGTGGCGAATCTCACCAATCCCTCACATTTGCCGCTCGGATACTTCATGGCGGGCGAAGTGGCGGAAAGGCGAGGACGCGTTCCGTAGTCGGCTCTACATCGACCCATCTGCACCAACCCACGCATTCACCGTATTCAGTTCGTCCCTCCCACACGCCTTCAAGTAGCGGAACAGTTGCGTCCGATACGCCGAGTGGGCGCACAGTACCAGGTACACCAACAATGGCCCGCGTTTCGCTTTGAATCCGAAGAGCTCCATGTCGCGTGGCCAACTGGGTCGATCTATTTGTCGACACGCTGAAGGCCGTCGTTCACTCGCAGCCGGCTTCGCGCAGGCGCCGCCACGAACACTACGGGTCTCGTTTGGTCCACACCACCACCACGCCACATGTGGCGTCAAGGCTGCTGTATCTGGCCGGCGTCTGTGACGGGCCGGCAAAGTACTCGATCGCCTCGATGTGATCCTGCGGAATGGATGCGAGGTCGAAGAGCGGGTCGGACTGCGCTCCGAACACGCGAATACCGTCGACGCACACGTGCGCGTAGCATCCCGGCCGCGCACCGAGGGCCACTTCGTCCGGCTGCGGACGACGCACGTTCGTGCCGGACAGCGACGTCGCGCCCCGGCTGGTCGAAATGAACGCGTGAGTGCCGGAACCCATCACGACGGCTCCCGGGAGCGCGGCGAAGATGGCACCGATGGTGCGCCCTGGTGTCTTCTCGAGATCATCGCGGGTGATGAAATGGCCAAGGCCAATGCGACGATCGTCATCGAACTCGCGGATCTTCACGCGCTCCGCCAGCACATGCACGGAGTCGAGCACGACGCCTTTTGTGAGGTACACCGTTCTGTCCACGGTGGCGCCCGAAGTGAATACGAGCTGCGCATCGAGTGGACCATAGCCGATGAGCCTGACGCTCAGTGTGTGAGATCCGGGTCCGACGCCGTTGATCCGAAACGCTCCCGTGGAATCCGAACGCGTACGAAGCACCGGATCCGAAACGGTAATCTCGGCGCCCGCGATCGGGCGTGAGGTTCCTTCGGTCACCACGCGGCCGGACAGCGTGGCACTGCTTACAGCGGACCGCCGGGTTGCGAGCGTCGTGCGGACCTGTGCGTCTGACACGGGATGAAGGTGCACCGGCGAGGCGCTGTCCAGGTAGATAAACGCAACTCGGGTGACCACGCCGATGGAATCAAGGTGCGGTGTGTGGACGTCCGCGGAGTAGCTGCCGGGCCGCAGCGCGGCGATGGTGAAGTGGCCGGCAGCGTCAGTGATGGCATCATCGCCCTGGCCGACGATCGCGACGCGCGCAAATGGAATGGGAGCACCGGAGCTGGAGTCGGACACCGATCCGACCATGCGTTGGGCGGGATGCGACCAGAGCAAAGTGTCGCCGCGCGTCACCGTCGCGAGCTCGCCTCCCTCCACGTGCACCTGGGCCACATACGTCTCCAGCGTGCGAACGCGCGTGTCGGCCGGCCGTCGCTTGCCGAGTATTGGCATGCGGATGCTCCAACTCCAGACGGTCCAGAGGCCGTTCGCAAGGCGGGCAAACTCCACTCGGCCACCGGCAACTCGTTCCTGTTCGGCCGGGATATTGACGTACCGAAATTCCAGGCTGCGCAGTTCGGTCGAGTGGCGGTCGATCCAGAGCGTTCCACGGATGTCGGATACGCCGCGGCGCACGGTGGCAGGCTCGAAGTCGATACCGATGCGTTGCGGATCGGATGGCGCAGCGAAGCGCAGACAATAGTCCCCAACGAATGTCGGCGCGAGCAGCGCGTCGAGGCCGGGCGCGTAGTACGTGGTGCTGTCGCTGGCGGTCACGACGAAGCCGACATTTCGAAGGCTGTCCGAAGGGAGCGTCTGCCATGGTTGCGCGACGCGAGCGGTCGTGAGGGAGACCTGCTGGTCGCGCAACCGCTGAAGGTCTCGGTCGAACGTCCGCTCGTAGCCGAGCGTGGTTACGGTGGCAGGCAGCGCGTCGACGCTCATTTGCGTGGCGGCCAGGGCACCGCGCACCTGCTCCCATAGGGCGTACAGCGTCTGCGTGGAATCGCCGGCATCGTGACAGGTGCCCTGCTCCACAACGCGCATGGTGTCCAGCGCGAACGCGACGCCGCGGAGGATCAAATGCTGGTCGACGTCGGCCCCTGAGCGAAGCTCGAAGGCGTCGGAGCTGACCGGACGGAAGCCGATGCGCAGCGTTCGAAGGCGATACTGGCCCGCGGGGACCATCGGGAGCCGAAATTCGCCGCGCTGATCGCTCAGTGCCTGTGTGATTGTCGTCGCACGAGCATCGATCAACATCACGACGACACCAGGGACGGGCGCTCCCGCCTCATCAGACACTGCGCCTCTTACGCGCTGTGCGAACAGCACAGAAGGATTTGCAAGTCCGCCGAGTAGTAGCACGCTGGACAAGAGGCGCCCTGTCAGGCGTTGATAGATCCTCCACGTCCAAGGCGCAGCCGCTGTCACGTCACTACCTCCCCGCGCCCATCGAGGTGAGCCTCATCGCTACTCTGATCACACCAAGGTCCCTATGACGCGCCCGCGAAACGAACCTTTCCCCAACCACCCGCCTGGCAATATGCTACTCGCCCTCAGCTCTTGACAGCAGGCCGGTTTAGCGATGCGTGCGCAGCCTGCACAGGGCGAGGATGAAGGCACGACGACGGTGTCTCATGATCGGGCGATCCGGCTCGTTGAAGCGTCAGCGTACCGCTGGCAGGATGTACTGCGGTACGTAGCGCCGTTGCGGCACGTAGGTACCCGCGTCCGCGTAGTTGGCGCCGAAGACGGTGACCACCATGTCCACATCCGGAACAACCATCGTGACCTGTCCGCCATTCCCCCCGGCGAAGTACGCGCGAATGGTGCGGCCGCGCCATGGATAATCGATGACCCACCAAAGGAGTCCGTAGTGAATGCCGGACATCTCATAGCGAGGTACGCCGACCCCC
>JBDUCM010000168.1:0-10621 GCA_040003455.1 bacterium | reverse complement strand
GCGTGGACGCCGTGCTTCAGGGACTCGGCTTCGATGCCGAGGAGTCCAAGACGCGGCTCGTATCGTCATTGTCCGGCGGCGAGCGCGGGCGCGTGGGTCTGGCTGCGCAACTCATCGCACCGGCCGACCTGCTCCTCCTCGACGAACCCACCAACCACCTCGACCTCGACACCACCACCTGGCTTCAGGAGTGGCTCAGCGAGGCTGACGAGACCGTGATCGTCGTGTCGCACGATCGTGCCTTCATGGACGCCGTCTGCACGAACATCCTGCACGTCGAAGCGAAGACGAGTGAATCGTACAAGGGGAACTACAGCCAGTTCGTCCCGCAGCGTGCCGAACGGCGGCTTACGCGTGAGCGCGAGATGGAGAAGCAGCGCGCCTATGTAAAGAAGGAGGAGGAGTACATTCGGCGGAACATCGCTGGCGTGAACTCCTTTCAGGCGAAGGGCAAGCGCAAGAGGTTGGAGCGGTTACCGCGCCTCGCGCCACCACCGGGCGATCCGGCGGCGATGACGCTTCATTTCGATACGGCCGAGCGAGGCGGCGACCAGGTGGTATCGGTTGAGCGGCTCCGCGTGGAAGTGCCGGGCCGCGTGCTCGTGGACGATTTCACAGCAGTGCTGAGAAGGAATGATTTTGTCGCACTCGTTGGGCCGAACGGCGCAGGCAAGTCGTCGTTCATCTCCACACTTCTTGGTGATCGCGAGCCGGCGAGTGGGAATGCAAAGATTGGCGGATCGATCACGCCCGCCTGGTTCCGCCAGGATCTTTCGGACCTCCCGCTACGCTCGTCGATGTTCGACGCCATCCAGGCGCAACGAGGAACGTGGAACCGGGGCCAGGTGCAGAACCACCTCGGCGCCTTCGGCTTCACTGGCGAGGAAGTCTTCCGCGAGATCAGCACACTGAGTGGCGGCGAGCGTGCGCGCATGGCGCTCGCGCTCATGACGCTCTCGCACGCCAACCTCCTCGTGCTCGACGAACCGACCAACCATCTCGATGTCGAGAACATCGAAGTGCTTGAGGATGCGCTCGACGAGTACGAAGGCACCGTGCTGTTGGTGAGTCACGATCGCGCCTTCCTGCGCGAGGTGGCGACGCGCGTGTGGGCGTTTGACGGGACGCGCCTCACGGACTTCGACGGCCCGTTTATCGAGTGGGAGGAGGATCGCGCGCGGCGGGCGGGCAAGGCCGCCGGCTAGGCTCGTAGCCAGCGACGCGCAAGCGACTGGCGTGGTGCGGAGCCGCGGCAAGCGGGGAGTGCGAGTCCGTGGAGACGGCGTCTGAGCGGGCTCGCGCCGCTTCGGCGCGAGCGGCAGTTAGCGAAGTGTGCCGTCGCAACGGACCCGCGCTCCCCGCGAGTCCTGGCGCACGACGCCCGAGCGACTACTTCTTCTTCCGCGCCTCATACCGAACCTGCGCCACATTGCTCGTTGGTATGACGATCGCCGCCCCCGTGCGGTCGTCGAGCAGGAACAGGTACTTCTGCGTGGTGCCGATCAACAGCGAGTGCGACGTGTCCGACGGCGCATGGAGTGCGCCGGCAACGAGATCCACCTGAACCCGCCGCCCCCGCCCGGCACGCAGGTCGTCGGCAACGCGGCGCGCGTAGTCCATCGAGAACGCGAGTGCCCAAAGCACCACGGTGAGCGCGAACAGCTTGCTGCGGTGCTTGTCGGTGAACTCGCGGCCCTTGGCACCGCCCGACAACAACGGGTTGCCGGGAAATTTATTCCGGAGCCACATCGCGAGCCGGAAGTAGAGCCACACCAACGGCAGCGGCGCGACCGATGCAAGCACGATGAGCGGATCGCGCAGCGCTGCCAGGAGAAAATCGCTCGGCTCGGCATAGTCGAGCACATTGATGCGAAACCTCAGGAACACGAGCGCGCGGTGCAGCATCCCCACGCCGGACAGGAACAAGTACGCCAGCGTAAGCGCGAGGCCGAGATTCTCGGTGTCGAGCCACCGGCGCCACGCATTCGCCGCCGGTGGCGCCGCTCGGAGTTCGTCGTCGAAGGACACGCGTTGACCTACTTCGCCGGCGGCTTGAGCCGATTATTGGTGACGCTATAAAGGAAGCTGGTGAACTGCATTTCCTCCCACGTCTGGTCGCCCCACTTCACATCCTTGCTCGCGTCCGGGTTGCTCTTGTTCGTCGCCGAGTTGTCGTACCACGCGGTAGAAAGAATCTTGCTGCCGGCGGGAAGCTCGAGCGGCTTCGCGAAGAAGTAGTTGGTCTGCCAGTTGAAGTCATAGCGCGGTACGTCCAGGATGATTTCCGATGTGCCATCGGGCTTCTCGAGTTTGTACTGCCAGCGCGTGCCACGCAGGTGCGTGTGCGGCAGCAGCGCCCACACGCGCACAGCCTGACCAAATCCAATCTCCGCGGGCACGGCCACATCCTTTGCCCCCGCCGGGATGGTGAACGAACCGTTCACGAACGAGTTCACGCGGATCTCCTCCTCCGGCGGCTCCTTCGCAAAGCGAAAGCCCACACTGCTGCGATCCATCATGGCATGTCCGCGCGCGGTGTAGTGCATCTGGAACGTGATGATGGTGCCGGCCCGCAGGCGGAGCGCGGTACCTGCCGGCAACTCCATCACGTTGGTGCCTGGTGCCGTACCGCCAATCATTGCGCCCAACTGGCGCGGTGGCGGATGCAGCGAGTCATGGCGCGGCGGTTCCGGCGGCAGGTCATGCGCGCGATTCCGGATGAGCAACGGCGGCGGCGGTGGCCCAGCGGGGCGTGGCGTCGGCGCCGCAGCCGGTGCCGTCATCGCAACCGCAGTGGGCGGGGGCGACTTGGCAAACACGATGACATGATGCACCGCTTGCCGAGCGCCTGGCTTGAACTCGATGGCGGTGATCCACTTGTCTTCAGTGAAGTTCGTGGGCACTTCGAAGTACTGATACTCAACCGTACCGGTGGCAGGCACCGGAAACTCATCCGACATGGACACGATCGCGTCGGGGGTTCCGATCTCCCAGTTGGTGGCGTAGACGGGCTGCGGGGGCAACGCCTTCATGTCGCCCGGCTTCGCGCCACCGTCAATCCAGCGAAGAATGGTCTGCTTGTCGGCGTCCGCGAGCCGGCGATCATTGCGGAAGGTGCCGTGCGGACCCTCGGCATGCCACGGCGGCATGTACCCGGCGTCAACGGCATCCCGCATTTCGCTGACGCGCGTTTTGGCGCTGTCGTACTCCATCAATGAAAAGGGGCCCTGACCGCCCGGGCGATGACAGGTCGTGCAGTTCTTGTAGAGAATTGGCGCGACATCCTCCGCGAACGTGGGCACGGCGTCTCGCGCGGCAAGTGGCTCCGCGCGGCGCACGACGACGATGCCGAGCACTGCGGCGAGGGTGATGCCCGCGACTTGTGTGACACGCGCCCTGCCGAAGCGGGCCCGCGACGGCGGTTGATGCGGAACGTTCGGCATGTGGGCAACTCCCGTGGTGGGTACGGTGCGTTGATGTGCCCGCCGAGGCCAGCGGGCAGATCAATGTGCAGGCGCCCTGATTACCACGCCAGGGCGGGCTCAGGCAACCATCACGAGAACGACCGTCTGGCCCACCTGCCCGCTTACCTCCCTCGGCGCATCCTCAGCAGTCGGTCCACGTCCAATCGGGATCCGTTGCGCTCGTTGGCTTGCCGCGCCCACTGCGACGTCACGTCATGATTACGCAACCTGATGAGCTGCTCGGCATCCAGGTCGCGGTAGCCGGCCTCGCGCCACTCGCGCACGTACCGTCCGTCCACGCCGTGGTTTACGAGTCGTACAACCTCCTCTGGTTCCATCTGGCGCAGTCCGGCCTCACCGAGATCCTCGATGGTCGCGTCCGAAATGCCGTGCGACGAAAAGCGCGCGAGTTCAGATGCCGAGGGAATCGCGTCGTCGTAGCGGTGCAGGGCGCCGAGTACACGATCAACTGACGCGAGGGTGGAACCGGATACGGCGAGACGAAACAGGTCGTCGTCCGACGCCGCGCCCGGCACGTGGCGCGTCCGGAGTGCGTCGCTGAAGGCGCGATTGGTCGAGAAGGTAAACTCTCCGCTGCCGCTGCCTCCGCCAACATGCCCGGTGAACACGATGATCCCCGCGTCGCTCTCGATCCGGAACCGAGCCGCAGCCGGATCGCCGCGCAGGGCGTCCGAGGAGAGGTCGCGAAAGCGCGTCAGGCTGATCGGGAAGCTGCTGGTCCAGTTCGGCTCGTGAATGATGGTGATCTGAACGGTGTCGCGACTGGTCAATCCACGCCCGCCGCGGATTGGCGTCATGGTCCAATCGCCGTTGGCGGTCTGTGCGCTGGCGAGTGCAGGAAGGAGCGCGACGGCGAGCGCTGCGGAACGAAGGAGCGGCAGGAGGCGCATGCGGCAGGGGGTGGGAGTCACCCATTGAGACAGCGCATGTAGGCGGAACGTTTGAGCGCCGGATTCCCGGCGTCAGCCCCTCGATACCAGGAGTCGCTCCACCGGACAGTCAGCTCGCATCACATCACGCGAAACCGTCTTGCGGCAATAGATTGGGGTCCATGACGATCGCCCCCTCGACGATTGACCTTAGTCCTGCCGAACTCCGCGCGGTCGCTGGCTACGCGGCGGCGTGCGCGCGCGAGGCGTTGCAGATCTTCGAAGCAGAACGCCCGGACAATTTGCGACCGCGCAGCGCGATCGATGCCGCCCAGGCGTTCGCGGAGGGTGGCGAACGAACCAAAGCCATTCGAGACAGCGCGTGGAGTGCGCAACGAGCAGCTCAAGAGACCCGCGATGCCGGACTTGCTGCTGCCAGCGAGGCCGCGCGAGCGGCAGTAGCAGCGGCCGGCGCTGTTTTTCTCCACCCGCTCGCCAACGCCACACAGGTTAAACATATCCTGGGGTCGGCCGCCCATGCGGCGCGCGCGTTTGAACTATCCGCTGACGACAACCCCGACGTGGGCACGAGCCATGTGGAAAGGGTGGGACTGTTCGAGCTTCCAGTCGTGCAGGATGTGCTGCGCCGCTACCCGCCCGCCCCACCTGGTGGTGGTCGTGTTGGAGAATTGATCCGTCGATTGGATGTCTTGCTCCGACAAGGTCGTCGAGAGGTCGTCGCAATCCAATGATCCAGTCGCCGTGATCGCTCCGCGCCTGCGAGTGCCTGAAAGGAGCATCAAGGATCTTCGCGAATGACGTCACCCTTGTGGATCAGCGCAAGTACGGTGGCCGCCCTTCTACTTGAGGCTTTTCGGATTGGAGCACGAGCAGCATATATCGATACCGTGGCTGTACGGGACACAGTGCTGATACAACGGCTTCCGGACTCGGCGCGATACTACCATGCGCTTGCGGCACGCCCTACGATTGCAGGTGATAGCGCAAGGGTGGATGTATTCAGCTCGAAGGCGCTCCAGGCGGAAGGTGTGAAGTTCATGAACCTGATGCGATACGTCTTCGTCCACGACGAACAGACAGGTTGGCGCTTTGTTCGCCGAATGCTTCTGTACGCGAGCTGATGCGTTCAGGGTATCGAGACAACGAATCCCCGCCTGGTGAGTGAGGATTGAGGAGATCGGAAGAGAATCCATGCGCATCCAGTCCTCGACAACCCATCGTCACGTACGCGCTGTCGCGCTCCTTGTCGCCGCGATGTTTGCCGCGAGCGCGCGGCCGACGGTTGCGTACGGCCAGATCGCTCCGGTGCGCTCCATTCCCGACAGCATCGCGGAATTCGGCGCGCTGGTCAGCCGGCTGTCCAACGCTGGCGGCTACTTCGATACCGACAACCTGATCTCCAATGAACAAGGGTATCAGCGGGTGCTGAACGCGATGGACCGTCTGGGGGTTCGCGGCGGTGCCTACATCGGCGTGGGTCCGGACCAGAATTACACCTACATCGCGCGCACGCGTCCGCGCATTGCGTTCGTTGCCGACATTCGTCGCGACAACATGCTCGAGCACTTGTTGTTCAAGGCGCTCTTCGCGCGAGCGCGGAACAGGGCCGAGTACCTCGCGTTGTGGACGGGACGTGCGGTGCCCGCGGACGCGGCGGCGTTGGCTGAGGCGTCGGTCGATGCATTGGTCGCGAAGATTGATGCGGTTGCGGCAACACCCACGAGCATTGCGCAGGCGAAAGCGATGGTGACGGAGGAGGTGAAGCGGTCGGGGATTGCGCTGTCGCCACAGGACCTCGCGACGATCGCACGCTTTCACGACGCGTTCATCGCGGAAGGGTTGTCGCTGCGGTTCACCAGTGCGGGTCGCGCGCCGCAGCCGTATTACCCAACGTTGCGGCAACTCATCCTGGAGCATGACGCGAGCGGCCAACAGCGCGGCTACCTCGCGACGGACACGGACTTTCAGTTCATCAAGTCCATGCACCGGCGCAACCTGATCGTTCCCGTAACGGGCGACCTGTCGGACACGCTCACGTTCCCGCGGATCAGTCGCTACCTCGCGGAACACGGTGAGCGTGTCTCGGTTCTCTACATGTCAAACGTGGAGGACTACGTCATGCGCGACGGGCATTTCGCCTCGTACGTGGCGGGGGTGCGGACGCTGCCGCGCGACACCAACGCCGTCATCATCCGCAGTCTGTTTGGGGGACTCGGTCATCCGGAAGCAACGCCGGAGTATTACGCCACCCAACTACTTCAGCGCATGGACCGGTTCGTGAATGACAGTGCACTCCTGTCCGTGCAGCGATACCGCGACCTGGTACTGCGCGACTTCGTTCCGCTGCGGGTGAGGTGAAGGTTGCGCACACTCAAGTCCACCTCTGTGGTATTCGACTTCTGAATACGGGTATCCTGGAATTCCGATCCTGAGTTCCAATTCCAGAATCCCCCCCATTCCAGAATTCGAATACCTGCAAAGGCCCGTCCCGCTTCGATGCTCGCGTTCAGTGTTGCACCTGCTCGTACGCAATTCGCTGAAGGGTGACGGCGATGTCCGGCGTCAAACCCAGGTCTGCGGCGGCGCGTTCGCTCCCGCCCAATGACCGCGGATCCTTGCCGGTGATCTCGGCAACCAG
Organism: bacterium; assembly: GCA_040003455.1. Classification (GTDB taxonomy): domain Bacteria; phylum Gemmatimonadota; class Gemmatimonadetes; order Gemmatimonadales; family Gemmatimonadaceae; genus AG11. The sequence continues at coordinate 3,608 of JBDUCM010000168.1, read as the reverse complement.
CACCAGCGCATTCAGGTAGGCGCCGTAGATGCTGGGGTGATACGCATCCGGGCCCCACAGATCGACCTTGCCTGCCTCGTGGTGGGTAGGATCTGCCTCCGCGACGCCCTGATGTATGGCTCGCATCCAGGCGTCGCCCGCGGGCGCGAGGCCCTTGAAGTGGCCGTTGTGCGTGAACTCGCGAGCGTAGCCGTCGTGCAGGTCGCCGGCCATCACTTCGATGGACGACCCGTGATACGGTCCCTTCTCGGGATAGGTGAGGTCCGCGCGCGACCACGTTTCGTAGAGATAGACGTCCGCGGACTTGTTGGCGGCATGGATTGTCTGCTCCAGCAGATCCGCATGCTTCACGAAGCTCTCGGGATTGCCGTTGCGCGCCGCGGGAACGGGACCCGTGCTCAAGTCGTGCATGACCACAACGTTCCACTTGCCCTGGTTGATCACGGGCAAGGCGTTGGTGTAGTGGTACTCGAGTGACTTGCCGCTGATCAGCTCCGAGTGCACCTCGTAGTCCAGATGCAGTTCCGACGTCAACGTCTTGAAAATGGCCGGAATACCGCCATACGGGCCTTCGTTTCGCTCGGAGCGTGGGCTGCCGGCGGGCAAGCCCGCGTTCTCATCAACCACGCTGGCGGCGTTGTAGCTGCGCACCGGCTGGAACGCGCCGTGGAAGAAGCTGTTGCCGACAAACAGAATGACGACCGGTTTCGTCGTCTGCTGGGCGTGCATCGGCAACGCAGCACCGAGCAGGCAGAGCCCGATACACCATCGCAGCAATGCGTATCCGCGCATCATCGCGCCCGTCAACGGATCAACCGCTGGCTGAAGAAGAAGATCAGCACGCCGGCAATCATCGCGATGGCCCCGTACACCGCCCATTGCATCTGGCCCGTCATGAAGCTCCCGGGGAGGATGTTCACTCCCTGGAGAATCCAGACGCCGCCAATGATCATGAACAGGACTCCCAGCACCTTCAATGCAATGCGCATTCCGGTTCCTCGAATCGGTTAGACCGAGGGAAGATAGCTCTTTATTGCCGCCAGGAAATCCTTGTATCGCATGGGCTTTGCGATGTAGCCGTCGCATCCGGCCGCCCGAATGCGCGCCTCGTCGCCCTTCATGGCGAGCGCCGTGAGCGCGACCACCGGAATGCCACGCGTCCGTGCGTCGCCCTTGAGCAGCATCGTCGCTTCCAGCCCGTCCATGCCGGGGAGTTGCACGTCCATCAGGATGAGCTGCGGTTGCCGCGTCCGCGCGATAGTGAGGCCCGCCTCGGCATCCGTGGCGCTCAGGACCTCGTGGCCGACCGATGTGAGCAGGAACGTCGCGAGCGTCATGTTCGCCGCGTTGTCTTCAATGACCAGAACGCGCGCCATCCTATTTGATCTCCTGTCGGTCCAACAGGGTTGCACCACCACGCGGGGCGGCAAGGCCGATGCCGGCGAGTGAATCGCTCAGCTCCTTGCGCGAGACGGGCTTTCCTATCACCGCCGCAGCACCCAATGACAGTCCCTTCTTGCGGTCGGCTACGACGGAAATGATCACGACGGGAACGAGCTGGAGCTCAGGAATTTTCTTGAGTGTGGTGAGCAACTCCCATCCGTCCATCTGGGTGAGCAGGATGTCCAATGTGATCAGTGAGAGCGGTTGCGCCATCGCGATGCTCAATGCCTGTTCGGCCGACGATGCGTGCAGCACGCGAAAGCCATCGGCTTCGAGGTGGAGGCGAATGATGTCTGCCGAGGCCATGTCGTCTTCCACGACCAGGGCGGTGCGCCGGACGTCCAGCGTCGTGGTCTCCGCGCGGCGAGGCGTCTGTGCCCTTTGCTCGAGGGTGCGCAGGGGCAACCAGACGGTGAATCGCGAGCCCTTCGCCTTCGCGCTCTCCACCGCGACCACCCCTCCATGCAGTTCGGTGAGCAGCTTCACCATGGCCAGCCCCAGTCCTGTGCCCTCGAAGCGCCGGCTCAGGCCGGACTCCACCTGACTGAACGGCTTGAACAACTGCTGCAACGCCTCGTTCGCGATGCCGATGCCACTGTCGGCCACACTGATTTCGATGAAGTTGTCGAATTGTTCATCAGGCAGCGAAAAGGCGCGGCCCGGCCATGCCGTGGTGAGCCTTCCAACGTCTGCGCGGCCCACGCGGCTGACGCGCACGGTGACGTTTCCGCCTTCGCTCGTGAACTTCACTGCATTGGACAACAGGTTGTAAACGATCTGCTTTACCTTGCGCGTGTCCACGTGAAACGTGCCCAGGTTGCCACTCGGCTCCATGCACAATTCGATGTGACGCGCGGCCGCCTTTTCCCGGACGATCGACAGGCTGTTGGCGAACAGGGCATCCTCGTTCACCGAATCGAGATCCAGCATCATCTTGCCGGCTTCCACCTTCGACAAGTCGAGGATGTCGTTGATCAACGAGAGCAGGTGCTTGCCCGCGTTGAAGATGTCGCCGATGAATCCGCGTTGTTGCGGCGTGAGATCGCCGAGCAATCCGTCGCCCAGTACTTCGGAAAAGCCGATGATGGCATTGAGCGGCGTGCGCAGTTCGTGCGACATGTTCGCGAGGAACTCCGACTTCATGCGGCTCGCGTCCACCAGCTCGGCATTCTTTTGCTGGAGGGCGTGCTCGAACCGCTTCAACTCCGTCACGTCGCGCGCGGAAGCGAATACTCCCTGGAGCACCCGGTCGCGATCGTGGAACGTGGTCGCGTTGTACGACACGACGGTAAGCCTGCCGTCGCGCGCGCGGGCGGTGAGTTCGTAGTTGGTCACGGTGCCTTCGGTGAGCACGCGCCGAATGCCGGCGTCGGCCAGGACCGGATCCGTGAAGTAGTTCTTGAAGGGTGCGCCAATCAGTTCGTCGCGCGTGCAGCCGGTGAGCGCTTCCGTCTGTTTGTTCACATCGGTGATGATACCACGGGGATCGGTGGTCATCAGTGCATCGATGTTCGACTCGATGAGCGAGCGCGTATAGAAGTGCTGGTCTCGGAGGCGCTGGTCCAGCTTCATGCGTTCGTGCTCCACCTGCTTTCGCGCGGTATTGTCCGTGCCGATGAGCAGGTAGCCAATGATCAAGTCCTGCGCGTCACGCAGGGCCGTCACGGAGACGACAGCCGGGAAGCGGCTGCCGTCCTTGCGAATGTACGTGAGCTCGTAGATGTCCTCGATGCCGCGCGATGCCTTGAAGACGAGCGCCTCGAACCCCGGTGTGATGGTGGTGGAAAGCTCCACGCTCAGTGCACGGGCCCGTGCGATGACTTCTTCCGGATCGGAGATGTCGGCCGGAGTGATCTTGTTCATCACGTCGGCGGCCGTATAGCCCAGCATCCGTTCGGCACCCACGTTGAAAATCTGGATGACGCCGTTGGCGTCCGTGGCGATGCTCGAGAAGTTGGCGCTGTTGAAGATGGCGCTCTGGAGCGCGCCAGCCTTGAGCAGGGCCTCCTCAGCACGCTTGCGCGCGGTGTTGTCGGTGCCAATGAGCAGATAGCCGATGATGATGTCATCGGCGTCGCGGAGGGCAGTGACAGAGACGACCGCCGGGAAACGGCTGCCATCCTTGCGGATGTAGGTCAGCTCGTAAATGTCCTCGATGCCGCGCG
>JBDUCM010000051.1:0-33181 GCA_040003455.1 bacterium | reverse complement strand
TGTCCACGCCGGCAATGGTGGAGAACTGCTTCTCCAGCGGCGTGGCCACCGTGGCGGCCATGGTAGCCGGGCTGGCACCCGGCAGGATGGCGGTGACGCTGATGGTGGGAAAATCGACGTTGGGCAGGTCGCTCACCGGCAATTGCCGGTACGCCACAATGCCGAAGAACAGAATGGCGACCATGACGAGCGTCGTCATGACCGGCCGCTTGATGAACAGCGTGGTGATATTCATATCGTGACCGCGTCAGTCGCCGGAGGCGAGCGTTGGGGCATCGTCGACGGGGTGCTCTGGTTCCGAGGCCCACGGCAAGCGATTGGCGACTTTCCCGAGCCAGGTCTGGAGCTGGTCGAGATAGGTGTAGAAGACGGGCGCGACGAAGAGCGTCACGACCTGCGAGAAGGCGAGCCCGCCCACCACGGCGATGCCGAGCGGGCGACGCGACGATGCACTGGATCCGATGCCGATGGCGATGGGCAGCGTACCGACGATGGCGGCGAAGGTGGTCATCATGATGGGGCGGAACCGCACGCTTGCCGCCTTCACGATGGCCTCGGCCGGCGTAATGTGATCCGCGCGCTCCATCTCGATGGCGAAGTCGATCATCATGATCGCGTTCTTCTCCACGATGCCGATGAGCATGATGACGCCAACATAGCCATACACGTCGAGCTGCTGGCCGGTGACGGTGAGGGCCAGCAGCGCACCAAACGCCGCGAACGGCAGCCCGGTGAGAATGGTGATGGGATGGATGAAGCTTTCGTACAGGATGCCCAGGATGATGTAGATGATGAACACCGTGATCAGCAGCAACACGCCAAGCCCTTGCTGAGAATCCTGGAACGCCTGTGCAGTACCCGAGAAGCCGGTGGTGATGCTGCCCGCCAGCGTGGTCTGTGCCAGCTTCGTCACTGCATCCACCGCATCGCTCAGCGAGCCGTCGGGCGGAAGATTGAACGAAATGGTGACCGACGCGAGCTGTCCGGAGTGCGCGATGCTTTGCGGGCCCACGCCGGGCTCGAAGGTGGCAATGTCGGACAGCGGCACCAGTGCGCCGGTACGGCTGGTGATGTAGAGCTTGGACAGCGCCGATACGTCTTCCTGATACTTCGACGCGATCTGGAGCACCACCCAGTACTCGTTGGTGGGCGTGTAGATCGTTGACGCCTGCTGTTCGCTGTACGCGCTCGCGAGCGTCCGCTCGATGGCCATGGGCGTGACGCCGAGCATGGCCGCGCGCACGCGGTTGATGCGGACCGTGACCGTGGGATTCTTGTTCTGGAGATCGCTGGTGACATCCGTGACCTGTTTCAGTCCGCGCATGGCCTGCTGCATCTTCTGCGCGCCGGCGTACAGGGTGGTCACGTCGTGACCCTGAAGTGTGAACTGGTACAGCGTCTTTGATCCGCGGCCGCCAATACGGATGCTTGGCGGATTCTGGATGAACACCTGCATGCCCGGTATGCCGCTCAACCGCTTGGTCAGCTCGGCCACCATCCTGTCTGCGGGCGGGCGTTGACTGGCCGGCTTGAGGACGATGTTGAGTTGTCCGCTGCTGCCGCCCATGAGCGACGACATGTAACCGACGACGAAGGTGTCCTTCTCGAGCGCCTTGTTCACGAGTTGCTGCATGCGCATCATCTCGGGGAACGCCGTGCCCTGCGCCGCCTCGGTGGTGCCGCTGAGCAGTCCGGTGTCGTCGCTCGGGAAGAGTCCCTTCCCGATGTTGTTGAACAGGAGCGTGGTCGCAACGAGAATGACCACCGAGAAAATGAGCGTGACGAAACGGTAGCGCATTGCCCAGTTGAGCGAACGCTCGTAGCCATGCAGCACGGCGTTGAAGGCGCGCTCCGTGGCGTTGTAGAACCGGCCGTGCGTCTCGCCGTCATGCGACTGGAGAAACCGCGAGCACAACATGGGGGTGAGCGTGAGCGAGACGAACCCCGACACCAGCACTGTGGCGCTGATGGTCACGGCAAACTCACGGAACAACCGGCCGATGATGCCGCCCATGAAGATGAGCGGGATGAACACCGCCGCGAGCGACAGCGTCATGGAGAGAATGGTGAAGCCGACTTCCTCGGCGCCGTTCATCGCGGCGTCCATGGGATCTTCGCCCTTCTCGATGTGGCGCACGATGTTCTCGAGCATCACGATCGCATCGTCCACCACGAAGCCCACGGCGAGTGTGAGCGCCATGAGCGACAAGTTGTCGATGCTGAAGTCCAGCAGGTACATCACCGAGAACGTGCCGACAATGGCCATCGGCAGTGTGAAGCTCGGAATGGCGGTCGCGGTGAGGTTGCGCAGAAATACGAAGATCACGAGCACCACGAACACCAGCGCGACGACCAGTGACAGCTTGACGTCGTTCACCGAATCCTTGATGCCCACCGACCGATCGAAGCGAACGTTCACCTTCACGGAGGGTGGCAGCGACGGCAGCAGCTCCGCGAGGGCCGCCTTGACGGCTTCGGCCACGGCAACGGTGTTCGTGCCCGGCTGGCGCATCACGGCCAGCACGATGGCGCGATCGCCATTGTACCAGCTCGCGCTGCGCTTGTTCTGCACGTCATCGAAGACACGGCCCACGTCGCCCAGGTGAATGGGCGCACCATTCTTGTTGGCCACCACCATCGACCGGAACTGGTCGGCGTTGGACAGTTGTCCGGTGGCCTGAATGGTGAGGGTCTGGTGCTTTCCGTACAGCACACCGGTGGGCAGGATGACGTTGTTGCTGCGAACGGCGGTGGCGATGTCGCTCACACTCAGGCCGCGCGCGGTGAGCTGCATGGGATCGAGATCCACGCGCACCGCGTACTTGGCCGAGCCGAACACGTTCACCTGCGAGACGCCTTCCACCATGGACAGCCGCTGCCCGATGGTGGTTTCCGCCACCTCATCGAGATCGGTGAGCGACATCCCCGCCGCCGTGAGGGCGAACATGAGAATGGGCGACGCCGCCGGATTCTGCTTGCGATAGGACGGCGGAATGATGGTGGACGGCAGGAACGCGAGCGTCGCCGAGATGGCAGCGTTCACGTCCTGTGCGGCAGCATCGATGTCGCGGTCGGGCGAGAACTGCAGCGTGACGTTGGTGTTTCCCAGCCCGCTGCTCGACGTGATGTTGTCGATGCCGGCGATGGCGGAGAAGGACTTCTCCAGCGGCGTGGCGACTGTGGCTGCCATCGTCTCCGGGCTGGCGCCCGGGAGGTTGGCACTCACGCTGATGGTCGGATAGTCCACGGTGGGCAGATCGCTGACCGTGAGCTTGCGGTACGAGGCAATCCCGAACACGAGGATCGCGGCCATGATGAGCGTCGTCATGACCGGACGCCGAATGAACAGCCCCGTGATATTCACCGCTCCTCCTGCGCTGTGAGCACTCGCCTACTGCGGCGTGGTCGCAGCCGCGCCCTGACCACCACCCCGCCGGCCGCGTCCGCGACCACCCTTGGCGGGAGCATCTGACGACGGCGCACCTGCGGGTGCCTTGTTGCCGGCACCGGCTGACGGACTGGCGGAGGGCGCATGTGCGCCTGCCGCCGTGGAGTCACCCGTCGCTGCTCCCGCCTGACCACCTCGGCCGCCGCGTCCGCGACCACCTCGTCCACCGCGGCCGCCGCCGCCCGTTCCGCTCGCCGTGGTGATTGTCACCTTGGAGTTCGGTGTGAGGCGCGACTGTCCGTCCGTGACCACTTGATCGCCATTTCGGAGCCCCGACGCGATGATGGTCTGCGTGCCCGCGGTACGTTCTACCGTGACGAGCCGCATCTGTGCCGTTCCACTGTCGGAAATGACGTACACATACGGTCCCTGCTGACCGGTCACGACAGCAGCCGTGGGCACGACCAGGGCATTCTGTTCGATGAAGAGCTTGAGCTGCGCCGCCACGAACTCGCCGGTCCACAGGCGCTTGTTCGCATTGGTGAACGACGCCTTGAGCAGCACGGTGCCCGTGGTGGTGTCCACGGCGTTGTCGATGAACGACAGCGTGCCGTGCTCCATCTCGGAGATGGCGACGAGCTGCGATGAGGTACGTCCGGCGCCACCAGCGCCACCACCAGCGCCACCACCTCCTCCTCCTCCCCCACCGCCACCGCCACGATTGCCCCGACTACCGCCGCCGGAGCCCGGTGGGCCGCCCTGGCCCTGTCCGGACGAGGCGTTGTCGCCGCCGCCCACGGAAAGGCCGATGGTGGACGCCGCCGTATCGGTTTTCTGCTCGGCGCCGGAGTTGGGAGTTGCCGTTACTTCCAGTCCACCACTGGCGCCGTACTTCTGGAGCAGCGGCAGCTGCGTGGCCGGAATGGCGAACCGCACGAGGATGGGATTCACCTGGTTGATCACGACCAGCGGCGTGCCGCCATTGGCGTGCACCAGGTTGCCTTCCTTCACGAGGAGCGCACCGGTGCGGCCGGAGATGGGTGCGCGAATGGTGGTGTTGTCGAGATTGAACTTCGCCGTGGCCATGATGGCCTCGTCCGCGGCCACGCCGGCAGCGGTGGCCGCCGCGTTGGTGCGCTGCTGGTCGGCCTGTTCCTTGGTGACGTAGTCCTGCGTCGCGAGCGCCGCGTACCGCGTGGCTTCATTCTTCGCGTTGTCCGCGTTGGCCTTGTCGCGCGCGAGATTCGCCTGCGCCTGCATGTACGAGGCCCGATACGGACGGGGGTCGATCTCGAAGAGTACCTGGCCGGCCGTGACGTCCTGCCCTTCGTTGAAGGCGACGCGCTTGATGATGCCTTCCACCTGCGAGCCGACCGAGGCGGCGCGGAGAGGCACCACCACGCCGTTCGCGTCGATGGTGTAGGGCACATCGGTGAGTCGCGCCTTCGCGACTACGACCGGAACGGGAGGACGCGCGCGTGGTTCGGCCTTCTTTGCGCACGCCGCGGCTACGAGGAGCAACGGGAGCGCGCCAAGGACGATTCGGCGCGAAGATGAGAACGAGCGCATGGCTGAACGGAACGAGCGAGAGGGGATCATCGGCGTGCTCCGTTGGAGCCGCCGGTGAGTGGAACGGTGGATTCGCCGCGCGGGCCGATGACGCCGACGTCGTGCGAGAGCTGTGCAAGTGCCGCGGCCCATGTCCAACGCGACTGGGCCTGTTGCGCGCGTGCGCTGGCGAGTGCCGACTGCGCGGTGAGGAGGTCCACGATGGTGCCGACGCCCGCGCGATACCGCGCGCGAGCCGCCGTTTCGTTCGCGGTCGCACTGGACAGCAGCACATCCGTGGTGCGAGCGCGCTGCGTTGCCGTCTGGAGGACGTAGTAGGAGGTATACACTTGCTGTGCAACCTGCGAACGCAGCACGCCGGCTCGCGCCGTGGCAGCATCCACTTGTGCCTGCGCGGCCGTCACGTTGTACGGGCGCGCGAGATTGAAGATCGGAATGGTGATGCCGAGCGTGACGCCGTAGTTGAGGCCCTGGAACGCGCTGATGTTCGAGAGCGTCTTGCCGACGTTCGACCCAAGCACGATGGACGGCAGCTCGGCGGACTTGGCGACGGAAACCTGCGCCTGCGCCTGCTGAATCTGGGCGCGGAGAGCCGCGAGGTCGGGCCGGTATGACAGCGCCTGATCAATCAGCGAGTCCACGCTGGCGCTCGCGAGCGCCACGGTGACGCTGTCGCCGATGGGAGCGAGATTCAAGGCGGCGTTGGCGGGGAGCCCCATGGAGGCAGCCAGTGTCCCGCGCGCGATCTGCAGGTTGCCGCTCGCGGTCTCGAGATCGAGCTGCGCCTGCGCCTGTACCGTCTGGGCCTGGAGCACATCGGAGATCGTGGCGACGCCCGCCGTATTGCGTTGGCGCGCCGAGGCAAGGTTGGTATCGGCTTCGGCCAGCGCTTGCTGCGCCGCCACCAGCAATCCGCGCGATGCCTGGAAATTGAAGAAGGAGCCCTCCGCCTGGAGCGCGACGTTCTGGAGGGTGGCGTTGTGCGTGAGATCCAGCGCCACGGCAGCGGCCTTCGCTGCGGCAACCGAACCGGCCCGCCCTCCGAAATCGAACAGGAGATAGGACAGCGTGACCGTGGGCGTGACGGTGGACCGCTCGATCGAACCCAGTTGTGACGTGGTCTGCGAGCGCGCCACGTTCGCCGACGCGTCGAGGGTGGGCACGTACGCACCGGTCGCTGCACCGTAGCTCGCCGCGGCGGCGCGGGCCTGCGCCCAGGAGAGCTGCGTTTGCGGGTTGTTGCGGAGGGCCAGATCGACGATCTCGCCAAGCGCGAGGGCCCCGCCTGCGGGGGCGACGTCAGTTGGCAGGGCGAGGCCGGCGGAGGCGCCCGGTTCCCGCGGAACGGTTCCGGCTGGCACCCGCCACGGTTCGTTCCGCGCCACCGGCGCGGACGGCGCGCCGTTAATTGAAGGAAGACTCTGCGAGCAGCCCGCGAGCAGAAGACATAGCACGACGCGAGTTCCGGCACGTCGCGCTCCAGATGCGCGATCCGCCAGCCCCAGCGTCCTTGAGTTCTGTGGTCCCAACAACGTGTTCACGAATGTCAGTGATGCAATGGTGGTTCAGTCGCCGTCGTGGACGACGCAGGGTAACTCGATAATACGCCTGGGGGGCCACAATCGCTGTCACGGGCGGGCTACAACGCCTTACGGTCCTGCCGTGGTGCCCGTGGGAGGGGCGAGCACCCGAACCTTCGCGCCATCCATCAAGTCGGCGTTGGGATTGAGGACAACCGTGGTACCGTCTTCCAGGCCGCCGGCAATTTCCACCGTTGATCCGTAGTCGCGCGCGATCTGGATTGGACGGAAATGTATCACCGCGGCGCCACCTTTGCCCTGTTGCTGCACGGTGATCACCTGAACACCGTTCGACCGGATGACGATGGCGCTGGCAGGAAGCAGGATGGGCGGCGTCACGCGCGGGAAGGCGAGCGAGGCGCGGGCGAACATGCCCGGCAAGAGGGCGAAATCGCGGTTGGCGATGTCGACCTCGGTGAGCATGGTCCGCGACGTGGCGTCGAGCGCCCGGGACGAGCGCACCACGTGCCCGGTGAAGGTCCGCCCCCGTATGCCCTGCACCGTGACCGTGGCCTCGAGGCCTGGCAAAATGGACGTGGCGTACACCTCCGGCACCGTCAGGTACGTCCGCACGGTGTCAGTCTGCGCAATCCTGAACATGCTTCCCGCGCCGGCGGTCCCGGCGGAGCCCAAAGTGCCCGCCGAGGCACTCGCGGCACCCGCCGCCGTGATGAGCGACCCGATGTCCACATTGCGCGCCGTGACCACACCGGCAAAGGGTGCGGTAACGCGCGTGTATTGCCGGTTTTGCGTGAGCCGACGCAGGTTGGCTTCGGAGGCACCGGTATTTGCGGCGGCCGCATCGTACGCGGCCTTCTTCTGGTCAAGTTCCTGGCCGGTTACCGCACTGTCGCGCGCCAGCGTACGCCACCGCTCCAGGTCTGCCTTGGCAAGGCCGAGCGCCGCACGGGTCTGCGACAATTGTGACTGCGCCTGCTGAACTTCCTGTTCAAGCTCCGGTGCGTCAATCTCTGCCAGGACCGCACCGGCCTTGACCACTGTTCCAATGTCGGCGTTCCAGCGCTTTACATAGCCGGTAACGCGGGCATAGATCGCCGATTCGTGCAGCGCCTGAATGGTGCCCGGCAGGGCGAGTTCACTGCCGGCGGGCGCGCGGCGTACGGTGACGACCTGTACGATCGGCGCACTGTCCCGGCCTGCGGCTTCCGCGCGCAGTTCGTTGGCGACCGACTGCTTTGGCACCATGGTGACGATGAGCAACACGAGCAGAATGAGTGCGCCAACCGCCCCGATGATGACGAGGCGCCGCCCGCTCATGGGTTCCACGTGCGGGGCAGCCCCCACATCAACGTGGTGCCCGGTATCGGGCGGTGCGGATGGGCTCTCTGGCGATGGCACGCTGTGATCTGAATTCATGGACACGAATACGAAGGAAGTACAAAGCTGCTCTGCAAGGCGCTAGGCGGCTGGCCTGAACTGGGGCGTTGGTGATATGACGTTCCCCGTATCCGGCACGGTCTCGTGCGCCGTATGACGAAGCATGCTGTAGATGAGCGGTACGATCACGAGCGTGAAGAAGGTGGCCACGAGGAGCCCGCCGATCACGGAACGCCCCAAGGGAGCATTCTGCTCGCCGCCCTCACCCAGACCGAGGGCCATTGGAAGCATGCCGATGATCATCGCGAGCGCGGTCATGCAGACGGGACGCAATCGCGCGAAGCCGGCATCGATTGCCGCGTCGCGCGCCGAACGTCCCGCCTGGCGCTGGTCATCCGCAAAGGTGATGAGCAACACGCTGTTGGCTGTGGCCACACCCATGGCCATGATCGCACCCATCAGCGACGGCACCGTGAACGTGGTGTGGGTAATGAACAGCATCCAGACGATGCCCGCGAGCGCGCCGGGCAACGCCATGATGATGATGAGTGGATCGAGCCAGCTCTGAAAGTTGATGACAAGAATGATATAGACGAGCAGAATGGCGAAGATGATGCCGAGCCCCAGGCCGGTGAAGGACGAGCGCATGCTCTGCACCTGGCCGCGCATCGTGATCTGCGAGCCTCGTGGCAGCGAGGGACGGTTCCTGTCGATCACCTGGTCGATCGCGCTGGCCACGGCACCCAGGTCGCGACGATCCGCGCTGGCGTACACATCGAACACGGGCTGCACGTTGTAGTGATTCACCACGGCCGGAGTCTCGCCGCGTGTGGTGGTGGATAGGTTGCCGAACGTCTGCGAGATGTTCGATCCCAGCGCGCCGATGGGGGTGTTCTCGAGATCCGACAAGGTGCCCATCTTGTATTGCGGCGTCATCACGCTCACCGCGTATTGCACACCGTTGGCGGGGTTCAGCCAGAAGTTTGGCGCGGTCTGCCCGCTGGAGCTGAGCGAGATGAGCAGGTCGCTCGATACATCGCGCTGCGTGAGGCCGATCTGCTGTGCCTTCGCGCGATCGATATCGAAGCGCAGCTCGGGCGCGTTCATCACCTGCTGCACGCGCACGTCGGCTGCGCCGGGAATGCGTGCCATCTCCGCCGCGACCTTCTGCGCCGCAGCGAAATTGCCCGCGCGGTTCTGGCCGGAAATCTGGACGTCAATTGGCGCCGGCAAGCCGAGGTTGAGCACCTGGTTCACCATGTCCGCGGGCTGGAAAAAGAAGGTGACCCCCGGATACTCCTTCGGCAGTTCCCGTCGCAGCGCACGCACATAGTCCCACGTGGATCCCTTGTGCTCCGCGGACAGTTGGACGAGCAGGTCGCCGTCGGCCGGACCAACCGTGGCATTGGACCCTACGGCCAGTGCGATGCCGTAGGTGGTGAGGCCGATGTTGTCGAGAATGAGCGAGAGCTCACTCGGGGGGATCACGCGCTTGATGCTCTGTTCCACGCGCGCGAAGACCAGTTCCGTCTCCTCCAACCGGGTACCGGCGGGTGCGCGCACGTGCAACTGGAATTGTCCGCCATCCACCTGCGGAAAGAAGTCCTGCCCGATTTGCGGCACCAGCATCAGCGACAGCACGACGAAGATGCCCGCAGCGCTCAGCACGGTGCGACGATGCTCCATGGCGCCGGCGAGCAACGCGTGGTAGCCGGCGCGGAAGTTCTCGAACAGCTCATTGAAACGGTCCACCACACGCTTGAACCACCCGTCAGGCACATGCACGTGTCCGTCGGCGCCATGCATGGCCGCTTCCGCGGGCAGCATGAAATCCGCCATCGTCGGCACGAGCGTCCGCGAAAGGAAGTACGAAGCCGCCATCGCGAAGATCACCGACAGCGCGAGTGGGCGAAACAGCGCCGCGGCTGGACCCGACAGGGCGAAGATCGGCAGGAAGACGATGCAGATGGCCAGCGTGGACACGAAGGCCGGAATGGCGATCTGCTCCGCGCCGAGGATGATGGCCTCACGCAGCGGCTTTCCGTGCTCGAGGTTGCGATGGATGTTCTCGATGGCGACTGTCGCGTCGTCCACGAGGATGCCGACTGCGAGCGCCAAACCGCCCAGCGTCATCACGTTCAGCGTTTCGCCAACCGCCCACAGTGCGATGATCGACGTGAGCACACTCAGAGGAATGGAGAGCGCTACGATGATTGTTGACCGCCAGCTTCCAAGAAAGATGAGGATCATGATGGCCGTGAGCACTGCGGCAATGACTCCCTCGCGCAGCACGCCGGCGATCGTCGCTCGTACGTACACGGACTGATCGCCCAGCAGCTCGAGCGTCACATCGTCCGGCAACCCCGCCTTGATGGACGGGAGCATCTTCTTCACCTGTCCGACCACGTCGAGCGTAGACGCCTTTCCATTCTTCAGCAGCGAGATATAGGTGCCGCGCTTGCCGTTCTCGCGCACAATGTTGGTCTGCACGCCCCCGCCTTCCCGAACCTGCGCCACATCACCAACGGTGATCGTGGCGCCATTCACCTGCTTCAATGGAAGGTCGGCGATCTGACGCGCCGAGTCGGGGCTGGAGTTGAGGCGCACGTAGTACTCGCGCGCGCCAATCTTCGCGGTACCTGCCGGCAGGATCACGTTCTGCGCATTGATGGCGCGGCTCACGTCGCCCGCCGCCAGTCCCTTGGAGAGCAGCGCCTGCGGATCGATGTCGACATTCACCAGTCGCGGCTGGCCGCCATATGCGGGCAGCACGCTGGCGCCGTGCACGGTGCCCAGCGGAACGCGAATGAAGTTGGTGCCCAGATCACTCAGCTCGGACTCGGTGCGCTGCGGGCTCGCGACGCCGATCTGCAGAATCGGAACGTCGGTGGCGTTGAAGCGCACCATGAACGGCGGCGTGATGCCGGGCGGCATGTTGCGCGTGATGCCCTGCGATGCCGCAGTGAGTTGCGCCATGCCGGCGTTCACATCGGCGTCCGGCTGGAAGTAGACCTTGATGAGGCTCAGGCCGTTCAGCGACTGCGACTCGATGTGCTCGACGTCGTTCACGTAGCTGGAATACACACGCTCGGCCAGCGTGACCACGCGCTGTTCCATCTCGCGCGGCGCGAGTCCGCCGTAGCTCCAGAGCATGGAGACGACCGGCACGTTGATCGACGGGAAGATGTCGATGGGCATGCGCAGGATGGCGACAATGCCGAACACGAGCATGAGAATCGCCACGCACACGAACGTGTACGGCCGGCGTAGTGCGACATGAACGAGCCACACGGTGCTACGTCTCCCTGAAGGACAATGAGAACGCCCGCATCAGAGCGGGCGTCCGACGAGCGCTTCGAGCGTCGCGCGCGTCACCTGATAGTTGTAGCGAGCGGCGACGAGGGCGAGTTCCGCCTGTGTCACGGCGAGTTCCGATGTGAGCTGGTCGAGCGACGTGGCGATTCCCGCGCGATACCGCTCCGTCTGCACGCGCAGGTCTTCCCGCGCTGCGGCCACGGCCTCGCTCGCGAGCATGATGCTCTGCTGCGCATAGCTCAAGCCGCTGAGCAGTCGTGCACTCTCCGCACGCACGAAGCGCGTTGCGTCGCTCGACACCACGCGTGAGATTTCCGCCTGCGCCTCACTCCGCGTGACGACATCCTCGCGAAGAAAGCCATTGAATAACGGAAAGCTCGTCCCTAGCGCGAGCTGCCAGCCAGGGCGAGTGGCGCCGATGAGCGCTGTCTGGTTTGCCCAGGCGTAGCCACCCGTGAGCCGGACATCCGGAACGTACTGTGTCTTCGCGGCGCGGGTGGCGGCCTCGGTGGCACGAGCGCCGGCTTGCGCAGCCTGCACGGTTGGCGCGGATGCAATTGCGAGTCGCACAATCTCACTGTCGCTCAACGTCAGCGCCCGCGGCTCGAGCGTGGCGGGCCGCAGGCCGCCCACGGGCCCATTGGCTCCTACCAACCGGCCGAGTGCGAAGGCCGCCGTTTGCAGTGTGTCCCGAGCGGCGACCAATTGTTGGCGACCGGTGGTCAATTCGAGGCGGGCGCGCAATTCGTCGGAGCGGGTGGCCGTGCCAGCGCGCACCCGGTCCTGCGCGTACCGCAGCCCCTGTTCAGCGCGAGACACACGAGCCTGCGCGACCGTAATCAGGTCAGCTCCGCGAAGTGTTTCGTAGAACGCGCGTTCGGCGATGAGCGTCACCTGATAGCGCTGCGACACGTCGGTCGCCTCGGCGGCGTGCAGATCGGCGTCGGAGCGATCGCGATCCGCGCTACGCCGGCCGCCGGTGAACACTTCTATGGATGACGCAAGTCCAGCCGCATAGCTGTTCGCAGACGGCGCGCCCGGGGTTGGCGCACTGACGATGTCCGATCGGAGTGCCGACGACGTGGCCGTGAGTGACGGAAGATATGAACCACGTGACACGCGTACTTCGCTCAGCGCGGTGCGCACACCCTGACCACTCTGTGTGGTAGCTGGATGGTAGGCGAGCGCTCGCGACACGATGGTTGGGAGGTCGAGCACCGTATCAATGCGCACGACCCGCGTCGTATCCGCGTAGCTTCCGGTTCCGCTCCATTGTGCCCGGGCAGTTTGCCACGAAGGCTGGGCGCCAAGCAGCAGGAGTCCAATGATCGTCGCGCTGGCGGGCGCGAGCAGTTGCTGGTAGCCGCGAACAGGGAATGATGACTGCGCTGAGTTTGCCACGCCTGAGATCGTACTGCTCGGAATGAAGTGGTGCGACGACGCGATTCGTCGTGGCAGCATGAATAGTTTACGCAGTGAATCGTCGCGACGCTGGATGTTGTGACGATTCGCGCCCCTATGTGATATTCGGAACGCCTTCGGTGGGAGTTTCACTGACGTCCCTGCGCGTTCCGGCAGCGGCGGCGTCTTCTTCACGGCGTGACGGCAGGGAGAAGCCGAATATGCTTCCGCCCGCCTCGGGAAATTCCGCCCAGACACGACCACCGAGGGAAACCACGGTGTCCTGGACGATGTTCAGGCCAAGCCCGGTTCCTTCGATGCCGGCGATGGCGTGGTGTTCAACGCGGTAGAACTGTTCGAAGAGCCTGCTGCGTGCATCCTGTGGCACACCCAGGCCATTGTCTCGCACGCGTACCTGAAGCTCGCCGGAACGGGTGGCGGTCGCGACCACCAGCTCCCCTGAGATCTCCACCCAGCGAGGTACTGTCGAACGATCGGAGTACTTGATCGCGTTGGAGATGTAGTTCGTGAGGCAGAGTTCCACCGCCGCGGCGTCTACTTCCACGTTGGGCAGATCCGCGCTGAGACGCACGGCCACGTCGTTCAACTCCGCGGCGTCACGAAGCTGGCGAACCACTTCGGCTGCGGCCTGCGGCAGGAGAATGTTGCGCTGCTGGCGTGCGTCACCGTCGAGCCGGGAGAGGGCGATGAGGTTTTCCACCACGCGCTGGAGTCCTTCGGCGTTCTTCGCGATGATGCCGTGAAACTGATCGCTTTGCGCGGCGTCGATCCACGGCTCCGCCAGCAGCGCGGAGGCACCACGAATGGCGCCGATGCGGTTCTTCAACTCGTGCGACACCAATCGGTTGAACCTGCGCAGCCGCTCTTCGCGCTGACGCACCTGCTCGGCCGAGATGCGCAGGAAGTGCATCACGGTGGCTTGGCGAATCCGCTCGGTGACTTCGGCGATACGTTGCCAGGCGTACGCCACCTCGGCTGGCTGGGCCGGTCCCATGTCGTCCAGTGCTTCGCGGAGGAATGTATACAGCACGCCGGCGAGGAGTTCGTACTCCTTCATGATTTCGTATGCGTCGAAGCCCTGGGAGTGGCGCAAAGCGCCCAGTTCCATGGCCTTTGCCGCGACCGGCACATCGCCGTCCAGGGGCGCGCCAGTTCCATCGAGATAGTCGGCAATCCCTTCGATCAGGATGGGAATGTGGTCGAGCAATTCGTCGGTAGGAAAGACGCTGTTGGCGCTGATGGAGACGCGCGCGACGATGCGGTCGAGCCACCGGCGAACGACCTCTGTGCGGGCGGCGCGGAGCTTGAGGGCCAGGCGGGCCGCCAAATCCAGCTGCGGGGCGGGCGGAACGGTCATGATCTCCCATATCTGGCAAGTTCAGCGCCGAGCCAAACTTGTTTCTCGGCGCTCATCCGATGATCTTTCGCGGCCGGAAAGCTGACCGGATAGCTCAGTTGGTAGAGCAGGAGACTTTTAATCTTCAGGTCGCGGGTTCGATCCCCGCTCCGGTCATTTTGAAGGTTCGAGCGGCCACCCGGAGGGTGGCCGTTCGCGTTGAATCTACCTCGGAAGCGGGTGCCGGAGGGGTTTACGAGGTGGCTGGCGGAAAAAGAAGAAGCGGGGGCGTCTTTCGACACCCCCGCTTTTCCAGTCGAGACCTGCTTGGAGATCAGGCCTTTCCGTCGATGCAACCAGTGAACAGTTGGTTGCTCTTTTCCGCATCGGGCACAGGGAACGCCGTGAGCGTACCGTAATTGCCGCCCTTGTGGAACGGGCCAGACGGGTACACCTGCGTCATCGTGCGGCCATACTGCCGGACCAGGCGACGCTCGTCGCTGAGCCGCTCACCGCGGCCGAACTGCCAGAATGCCTTCTCGCGGAAGTAAAGGTCCACCGCCGCCGCCTGCGTAGCGGGAGTTGCGAGTGCTGCCATTGCCGTCGGGGCCACGTTGCCTTGCTTCGGGGGCGCCGCGCGCAAAGCATTGAGGATCGTCATCGTGCCCGCAATGTCGTTCGCCTGAAGCTTGGCCTCAGCCTCGATCAAGCGTGCATCGAGTCCCGAGATGAGCGGAACGGGGTCCTCGCGGCCCCAGTTCTGCGCTTCAAAGAACGGGGTGATGTTATCAAACGACTTCGCGCCCTTGCCAACCTTGACTCGCGGATCGTTCGCGGATGCGAACGGCAACGCGCCCTGGATGACACCGGTGACGTCGAAGCTGTCACCGACCGTGTAGCGCTTGGTGTTCGTTGCCATCTGCCACCACTCGTTGCTCTGCGTGGGGATAGAGAACGTCATCAGGTACACGTCTGCGGAGGGCACTCCGCCAACCAGTGCCGCGGCCGCGGAGAACTGGCCGAGGTTCACGAGCGCCCGCGCCTTGGCCACAAGCGTGGCGTTCTTGACGTTGACGCTCTTGGCATCCGTGCCAGTCAGGAACGTAAGGGCACTGTCGTACCGCGCGATCGCTTGCGTGAACACTTCAATATTGGTCAGCGGCTTCGTATAGATCGGCGCGCCATTCACCGTTTCACCCAGGGGAATACCGTTGCAGAAGTTCTGCCCCAGGGTCATCTCCATGAAGCCCATCATCATGTACATCTCGCCGATCTGCTCCGTGGACGTTGGCGAGTAGAGCTTCAGGGAGTTGATGGCGTCACGTGCACGGCCGCGCGCCTGCTGCACGCCGTTGTACGTTGGCGCCATGACGCCGTCGCCGGTCTGCGTGATGCGCTGATCGGCGTCGTTGCGCTGCGAGAACGTGTCGCCGGACTTGAACTCGTCCGTGAACAGTCCTTCGAACGCCCACATCTGCTCCTGATTGTTGTTGCCGCCGTTCAGGGCGAAGCGCATCTGGCCCAGCGCGCCCGCATACAGCCCGAGGGCGCCCGCGGTATTCGCGGCGTCGTTCGGAAGGATGATCTGTGGCTGCTGTTGCTCCAGCAGCACGTCCTGTGCTCCGCACGCGGTCAGCACGAGCGCCATGGCACCCATGACCGCCGCCCGCTGAGCACGATGTGTGACTCTATTCTGCATTGGGTATCGTCCTCGAGGGGGCTTAGTAGTGGAGATTGAGACGGATCGTGACGTACGTCGGTGGCGACACGGTGGAGAAGTCCTGCTGTACGTTGCCCGTGCCGCCTGAATTGTAGTTCGACTCCGGATCCGTTCCCGTGTAGCCCGTCCATACATGCAGGTTACGCGCAGTCAGCGTGAGGGAAGCGTCGCGCGACCGCATCATGTCGCTGAGCGACTTCGGCACGGTGAGCGTGGCGCCGACTTCGCGGAGGCGCCAGAACTGGCCGTTCTCCCAGTAGCCGAACTGCGTGGTGACCGGCGTATAGCGTTGCGCAACCGACCGAGCCTGCGCCGAGAGCGACGTGCCAGCGACCGCTTCATCGTGACAAACGTTGGACTGCGCGCAATAGAAGCTGACCGTGTTGTTGAACAGGCTGAATCCGCCCTTGTAATCCATCAGGATGTTGACGTGCAACTTCCGCTGGAAGAAGTCGAATCCGTTCTGCACGGTCACGAGGTCGCGCGGAACCGCATAGCCCACGTACATGAAGCCACCAGGCTGACAGTTGGCGCCGGCGTCCGCGGGGCATGCCGTCTGGACATTGACTTCGCCCGGCTCGATGATGCCGTTGTTGTTCGCGTCAGTGTACGTGTAGGTGCGCGCGTACACGCCGCTGATCGGGAAGCCCGCGACCGTACGGGTGGAACCCGTGCCGATGGGGGGGTTCGGCAGACCGGTGTTGGCGTCGAAACCGAGCGATTCGACCTTGTTGTTGTTGTGCGAGCCGCCAACCGTCATGTCCCAGCCAAAGTTGCGCGTGTCGAGCAGCGTGGTCGTTACTGTGGCCTCAATTCCGGAGTTGCGTACGGAACCCAGGTTCTTGGTGACCGTCAGATTCGGACTTCCTGCTGCGCCGGACGAGGCCGCAATCGGAACCTGAATGAGCGCGTCCTTCGTCAGGTTGTTGTAGTACGTCGCGTCGAGATTCACGCGGCTGCCGAACAACTTCATCTCGAAGCCCATTTCACGCTCGGTGGAGCGCTCCGGCTTCAGGTTCGGGTTGCCCAGTGCGCTCGCCACGAGGCCCGGGGTGTCGGTGCCATTGACCGACGTGACGGCGGCCGGAAGGCTGACCGTGGACGCAGCGTCCGTCTGCAATGCAGTCGTCGAACCCGGCTGCACGCCAGACGCGCCGTATGCACCGCGCAGACGCATGTAGTTCAACCAGCTGAACTTCGGGAAGAACGATTCGTCCGAGATGATGTACGACAGGCCTGTCTTGGGATAGATGACGCGCTGGAACGAGGTACCGAACGCGCTGTTCTGGTCCGTACGGGCTGCCAGCGTCAGGAAGAGGCGATCGCGGAAGGCAAACGATTCGTCCACGTAGTAGCCGAGCGTCTTCGTTGCCTGCGGCAGCGAGCTGGATGCGGTCAGAATCGCGGCCCCGTTGCCAACGTTTTGTGCACCCGGTGGCAACTGCTGGCCCGTTGCCGACGCGAATTCTGTCTGCTGGTTCACATAGTCCGCACCGAACGTGGACTTGAGCGACACGCTCGACTTCACCTGCCACGTCATGCCACTGGACAGCTTGAACGACAGGTTGCGGTCGTTGGTACGCGCATCGGTCACGGCACCCAGGCGCGTGGTACCGGACGCCGGGCACTCGCCGAGGCGGCACAGCTGGTACCCATCGCGGTTGGCCCAGTCCACGCCGAGGGTGGCGTCATTCTGCATCCACGACAGCGGACGCCACTGGGCGTTCGCACTGTTGAGGAACCGGTCGACGTCGAGCGGACGATACACCTGGAACATCTGCGCCGGCGTGAACTGCACGTAACCGCCCAGTTCCTCGCCCAGACCACCTTTGTCGGTATAGCCAAGGCAACTCGTCGGGTTCGCCTGGCATGCCACCGTGGCCTTGAATCCGGGGTTGTTGTACGCCTGATACATGTAGCTGAAGGTGTTGTTGTCCACCTGCGGCAGGCGCTGCGCGGTCTTCGTATATGCGTTGTTGAAGCTCAGGTCGAACTTCGGCGAGAGCGTCATGTTCACGTTCGCGCGGATCGAGTTGCGACGGAACGCCTCAGGGTGCAGCCACTCTTCGCGAATGGGGATGGCGAGGGAATCGAAGTAATGCCGGGCAAACGCGGGCATCGCCGTCGGGCCGTTTTCGCCCTCGACGTCGCCACTTACGAAATACCGAACCAGGTCCGTACCGCCGCTCACCTGGCCGCCCAACTGACGCTGGAAGCCATCAGCCTTTGGCGAGTAGTCCTTGTCCTTGAGCAGGTTGTACGACGTCACACTGTCGCCGACGCACGCGCCGGATGCAGTCGTCACGAGCACGCAACGCGACAGGGCATTGGTTGTCGGGTTGTGGCCCCACAGCGAATACTGCGTGGGATACTCGTTCCGATCACGAACGACGCCCGCGTCGGAATGCCATGTGTAGCGCGTGGCGCCGGCCTGACCCTTCTTGGTCGTGATTACCACAACACCATTCGCCGCGTCGGTGCCATACAGCGTTGCCGCCGACGGTCCCTTCACGATTTCAATATCGGAAATTTCTTCAGGGTTCAGGATGTTGAGCATGCTGGTGCTCGTGCCGCCGGAATTCACGCCAACCGTGCCGGAATTCATGCGGATGCCGTCGATCACGTAGATCGGATCGCTGGAGAGCGAGATCGACTTGATGCCGCGAACGCGGACCGTCGGGGCGGCACCCGTCATGTTGCCGGGCAGCACCACGACGCCAGGAGCCTTGGCGACCATGAGGTCGGCGAGGTTCGTGATCGGCGCGGTCTCGACCTTCTGCCCGATGTCGCCCAGTGTCTGGACCGAGTTGCCCAACTCCACGCGGCGCTGTTCACCGGTGGCGGTGGTGACGATTTCGGTGAGCTTGACGATGGACTGCACCATCGAGAAATCCAGCGTGACCGCAGCGCCCGCAGCAACCGTGATGGGCTTTTTCTGTTCCGCGTAACCCACGCGGATGACGCGGACTTCAAACTGGCCCGGCGCCGTGCGGAGGGTATAGTGCCCCTCGGCGTTGGTACTGGCCACGACGTTGGTGCCGACGAGGTATACGCGGCTTTCCGCCAGTGGCTGACTGCCGTTCGTGGCGACGACACGTCCCGTGATCGTTGCCTGTTGCTGCTGCGCGGAGACCAGCGCCGGAGCGCCAAGCCCCACTACAATGGCGAGCGCGAGACGCAAGCGCGCACCGGCATTGTCCGGCCGAAACAGTGACATAGGTCCTTACCCGGTAGGAGAAAGTCTGAACAGCTCAGCTGAGGCGCATCCGTACGACAACCGGATGCGTTGGAAACTCCGACGCCCCTTTTGCGTCGGTACTGAAAAACAGCGAATTGGCTTTCTGAACGCACACGCCAAGAGAACGAGGCGTGGTGGAACTGGTTGCTCGAGCTGGCGGGCGACTCGAGGCACTCTGAGAAGATCCATCTGTGCCGCCACGCCAGAGCGGGTGACGGCTATCACAAATGCGGTGGGCTCAGCAATAGTATCCAATGCGGGCGAGGAAACCAATGCCGGCGGCAACTTGTCAAATGCAGTTGCGGCTGGGTTGGTTCCCCATCGCCTCAGGTGAATCGACCCCGTGTTCGAAACGCGCGTCACATGGTTGCAAGTGCAACTATTGACAGCGCTTACGCCCTGCCGAATTCAGCGACTATTCGCCGGCTTGGCCAACCATTCGCCGCCGTCTACCACCATCACGGAACCGGTAATCCACGCACCGGCTGGCGACGCCAGAAACACCACCATGTTCGCGATATCAGCGGGAGTGCCCCACCGCTGTAGTGGAATCATCTTCCGCGCGTAGGACTCCATGGCCTTCTCCACCGCAAAGACATCCGGAACCCCTTCAGCCGAGGGAGGCGGAGTGAATGCCTTCCGCACCCCCTCCGTGGGAATGGGGCCCGGAGCCACAGCATTCATCCGGATTCCGTCCTTGGCCCACTCCACGGCAAGGGTCTTCGTAAGCGCATCGATGCCCGCCTTCGCGGCAGTGGCATGAGCCATCAAGGGCCACCCGCGGTAGTGTAGCGTCATCGAGATGTTCACGATGCTCCCCCCACCCTGCGCCCGCATCACGGGCATCACCGCCTGCGCACAAAAGAAGGTGCCGTACAGATCGATCTCGATCACGCTCTTCCACGCGTTGGCCGACAGCGTCTCCGACGGCGCGTAGAAATTGCCCGCAGCGTTGTTGACGAGAAGATCGATCCGCCCGTGCGCCGCCTGCACGTCGGCAACCATCTGCTTCACCCGATCGGGATCGCGGACATCCACGGCCAGGGCACTCGCCTTTCCGCCCGCCGCAATGACCTCTTCGGCCGCTGCCTGCACACGTTCGATCTTCCGGCTGGCCAGCACCACATGTGCGCCGAGCGACGCGAGAAGATCGGCAATGCCCCGTCCAATCCCGCTGCCGCCGCCCGTGATAAGGGCAACCTGCCCGTCGAACAAGCCAGCGCGAAACACCCCCTCGGCGGACGAGGCGGCAGTAGGTGGTGTGGTGGTCACGAGAGCAGCTCCTGTTCGAGTGCGTCGGTCAACACCGCGGCCAACTCGGCCGGGCTGGTGAAGGCTGTGGCGGAAAAGTCGAGCGACAACTGGTGTGCGGCGCCAAATGACCGGCGGTGGTGCGGCGTGAGGCCGTGGGACGCGAGACCCGCCTGATGTTCCGCCGTGCCGTAGCCAACGTTGGTCTCCCACCGGTAGTGCGGATAGCGCCGCGCCAACGCATGCATCAAGCGATCGCGCGTGACCTTGGCGATGATGCTCGCACATGCGATGGAGTGGCAATAGGCGTCGCCGCTCACCACGGCAGTGTGTTCGATGCCGAGCGCACGAATGGGATTACCGTCGATGACCACGTGGTTGGGCGTGACCGACAGCCGCGTGATCGCGCGGCGCATGGCGAGCGCAGTGGCGTGGTAGATATTGAGGCGATCGATCTCGCGAACGCTTGCCGCGCCGACCGACACGGAAAGGGCGCGTTCGAGGATGCGTCCAGCAAGTTTTTCTCGCTGCGCGCGACTGAGTGCCTTGGAGTCGTCCACGCCGCGAATGGCGCGTGCGTCGCACGCCATGACCACGGCACATGCGACAACGGGGCCCGCGAGTGGGCCCCGTCCGACTTCGTCAACTCCGGCGAGCAGGGGTCCGCGGGTGTTCCGCAGTTGCCGCTCGATGGCGCTCCAGCGCCCCCCGCCGCCAGGCACCGCGACGCCGTGTTACTTGGCTGCTGCAGCCTGGGGAACGACCTTGACCTTCATTTCCTTGATGCGCGTGGCCTTACCCGTGAGATGACGCAGGTAGTACAGCTTGGCGCGGCGCACGCGGCCACGACGGACGACATGAATGTCGGCAACCATGGGGCTGTGCAGCGGGAAGATGCGCTCGACGCCGACACCGTTGGAGATCTTGCGGACGGTGAACGTGGCGCTGACACCGACACCGCGACGCGCAATGCACACACCTTCAAACGCCTGAATACGCTCCTTCTCGCCTTCCTTGACGCGCACATTCACGCGGATGGTGTCGCCGGCGCGAAAGGGCGGACGGCTGTCGTTCATCCACTCTTTCTGGGTCTCGATGAAAACATGCATATGACACTCGGGGCCGGAGGCCCGGTTTGGGGCTTAACTGGTAGAGACTTGGGAACTTAGCGGGGTCGTCGGCGTGAGTCCAGTCCCCGAACGAACCTCGAACAGGGGCCGTGGCAGCGGTCGCTATCCGTCACTCCGCTCACGCGTGAGGCGCAACCCTTCGGACATGCGCCAATCGGCAATCTTCTTGTGATCACCGCTCAGCAGCACCTCGGGCACAGTATGTCCGCGGTACTCTGGCGGGCGCGTGTAGCTCGGGGCAGATAGTCCGCGATCCCAGAACGAGTCGGTGTACGCGCTGTCATGGTCGCTCATCGCGCCGGGCAGCAGGCGAACGGTGGCGTCGATGACGGCCAGTGCCGCGGGTTCGCCACCGGTGAGGATGAAGTCGCCGAGCGACAGCTCTTCAGTGGCGAGGTGGTCGGCAACGCGCTGATCCACGTCCTTGTAGTGACCGCAGAGAATAGTGAGCTCCGGTCCCGCAGCAAAGCGCACGGCGTCGGCCTGCTTGAAGCGCGGGCCTCGCGCGCTCATCAGGACGATGGGCGCGCTGACGGCGAGTGCGTCGATCGCCTCGAAGAACGGACCTGGCTTCATCACCATTCCGGGGCCACCGCCGTACGGCGTGTCATCCACGGTGCGGTGGCGATCGTGCGTATAGTCGCGCAGGTCCACCACATTGTACGTCACCAGTCCGGCTGCCGCGGCGCGGGCAGGAATGCTCCAGGCCAGTGGCGCGAAGTAATCCGGAAAGATGGTGACGATGTTGATTTTCACTCGAGCAGGCCTTCCGCGGGAGTGACGACGATGACGCGGCTCTCCTTGTCTACGGACGCGATGGTGCGTTCGTCGTACAGGAGAATCACGGTCTGCGTTGAATTGGGCTCCGCACGACGGACGTCGAGTGCGAGGCCCTGCGGCAGGTCATAGAGCTCTTCCACCGTGCCAACCACTTCGCCGGAGGGAAGGTCCACGCGCATACCAACGAGGTCGTGGAGGTAGACCTCTTCCTCGTCGGGAGTGGGCAGTTCCTCCGCGGGCAGGAGCAGATAGCGTCCGCGCCACAGCTCGGCCGCGTTGCGGTCGGGCACCTCGGTGAAGCCGACGAGGAGGCCTTCGTTGAAATCGCGGGCGGAGCGGACGTGCAGTTTCTGCCGTGCGGGGGCGAGATCGCCGGTGGCGGTGCCTGCAAAAACACGACGGCCGGCCGCGAAGATCGCGTCCGGCTCATCTGTGATGACCTCAACGACGACTTCGCCGCGGATGCCGTGTGCCTTGCGGACCCGCCCGACGATGATGAATTCGGGCGTCGTCATCGCTGCGTTCTCGCGATTACGCCTCGGCTGCCTTTTCGCCGAGTGGAACGGCAGCGCTCTGGAGCTTGGCGGCGAGACGAGTCTCGTGGCGCTGCTTCAGGAGGCCGGCCTTGCGGAGCAGCGAGCGGACGGTGTCCGTGGGCTGCGCTCCGACGTTCAGCCAGTGGTTGACGCGATCGGCATCGAGGTTGATGGCCTTGTCGCCCGTGCGGGGCTGATACTGGCCGACGATCTCGATGAACTTGCCATCGCGCGGGCTCTTGGAGTCGGCGACGACAATGCGATACATGGGGGACTTTTTGCGGCCAACACGACGAAGGCGAATCTTTACGGCCATGCGGGTCAATCTCCTGAAGTGGTGTTACTCACTGGGCTCATCGCGTATCTGGCAATTCCAGATCGCACCCGGACCTACAAGTGCTACAACTGAACCGATAAATGTAACTACCTAGCGAAGCCCGCCAAACATCCCGGGCGGCATTCGCATCTTTCCGCCGCCCCCGCCCTGCCCGCCGGAGGCCTTTTTCATCATTTTCTGCATCTCCCGGAATTGCTCGAGCAGGCGGTTTACCTCGCTGATCGGCCGCCCGCTGCCCTTGGCCACGCGAGCCCGGCGAGAGCCGTTCATCAGGTCCGGCTTCTTGCGCTCGGCCGTCGTCATGGACAGGACGATGGCCTCCAGATGACGCATGCGCTTCGGATCGGCGTCCTTCACCTGCTTGAGCATCTTGGTGTTGACGCCCGGCATCATCTTCAACAGCCCTTCGAGGGGGCCGAGCTTCTCGATCTGCTTCATGGCCGTGAGGAAGTCCTGAAGGTCCATGCCCTCCTTTCGGACCTTCTTTTCCATGGCCTTGGCGACATCGGCGTCGAAGGCGCCCTGCGCCTTTTCCACCAGGGAGACGATGTCGCCCTGCTGGAGGATGCGGCCGGCCATGCGATCAGGATGGAAATCCTCGAGCGCATCCGTCTTTTCGCCAACGCCGATGTACTTGATCGGCTTCTTGAGCACGCCGTAGATGGAGAGTGCGGCGCCGCCGCGAGCATCGCCGTCCATCTTGGTGAGGATCACGCCGGTGACGTTGAGCTTCGCGTCGAAGCCTTGGGCAATCTTCACGGCGTCCTGGCCGGTCATGCCATCAGCCACCAGCAGGATCTCATCCGGCTTGATGGCGGCCTTCAAGCGCTCCAGCTCGTCCATCATGCTGTCGTCGATCTGAAGCCGGCCCGCGGTATCCACCAGGACAACGCGGTCGCGAGCACGACGGGCGACGTCGATGCCGTTGCGGGCGATCTTCACCACATCCTGCTCACCACGTTCCGCGTACACCGGGATGTCGAGCTGTGCGCCGAGCGTCTCGAGCTGGTCGATGGCAGCGGGGCGGTACACGTCGCAGGCGATGAGTCGGACCTGGCGGCCCTCGAGCTTGAGCTTGCGTGCGAGCTTGGCGGCGGAGGTCGTCTTTCCGGAGCCTTGCAGGCCCACCATCATCACCACAGTGGGCGGCACCGAGCTGAGCTTGAGCCCTTCGCGGCGCTCGCCGAGCATGGTGGTGAGCTCGTCGTAGACGATCTTGACGAGCTGCTGGGCCGGGGAAACGGTGCGCAGTTGCGAGACGCCCACCGCTTTCTTCTCCACCCGCTCGAGAAACTCGCGGGTGAGGGCGAAATTCACGTCTGCTTCGAGGAGGACGCGACGCACTTCGCGCAGCCCTTCCTTGATGTCGGCGTCGGTGAGGACACCGCGACCGCGGAGGCGCGCGAACGCTGCCTCGAGTTTTTCAGAAAGCTCGTCGAACATGTGTAAACGTAAGTGGGTACGGATGTTGACGGAAGCTTGTACGAGAAGCCACGCAGGGCCCGCGGCGCACGCCCCTTATGGCCAACCCCAATCCGCGCATTACTTTACCGTCCATGGCCAAGCCTCAGCGCAAGGAAGACATCCTCAAGGCGGAGTTGCCCGCGGCCCTGCCGCTGATGGCGCTCCGGTCAACCATCGTCTATCCGCTCGGCACCATTGCCGTGCAGATGGGAGCACCGGAAAATCTTTCGCTGCTCCGGGCCTACGATGAACCAGGTCTCGTCGTGGCCCTGGTGGTTGCGGGCGGGGATCACGACGACCCGATCGACTCGGAGCGGTTCGTGGGCCGAGTTGGCGTTGCGGCGCGGGTTCACGAGCGTATCAGCCTGCCGGGCGACACGGTCCAGATTACGCTGCAAGGGCTGCGACGGATCGTCATCGACAGCATCGACCAGGAGCAGCCGTACCCCGTCGCCTCCATTCGCCCGGCGGCGGAAACGCCTGCCGATTCTGCGGATGTAGATGATCTCGTGGCACGCGTGATCTCCGCTTCAGAGACGCTGGCGGAGCTGGTGGACCGCATCTCGGCGGAAGTGCCGGCGATGCTGAAGATGAATGTGTCGGACCCGGGGCGGTTCGCCGACCTGGCCGCGACCAACATGAACTTCCGCATTACCGACAAGGACGAAGTCCTTCAGCGGCTGGACGTCGGCCAGCGGCTGCGCTTCATCCTGAACCGTCTGGAACGCGAAGTCGCACGGGCGCGAGTGATGGAAGACGTCAAGCGGCAGACGGAGATCAAGATCGAGCAGCACCAGCGCGAGTTCTACCTTCGGCAGCAGTTGCGCGCGATTCAGACGGAGCTCGGCGAGGCGGATCCTGGCGAGAAGGAGGCGGTGGATCTGTTGAAGAAGATCGACGTCGCTCGCTTGCCTGAGCGCGTGGGTCAGGAAGCGCGCCGCGAAACCGAACGACTCCGGCAACTCAGCCCCGCGTCGAGCGAGTATCAGGTGATCCGCACCTACCTCGACTGGATTCTCGCACTGCCGTGGAACAAGCGCAGCGGCGATGACGAGATTGCGTTGGGCAAGGTGGAAGAAGCCCTCGACGGCCGACACTACGGCCTGAGTGAAGCGAAGGAGCGCATCCTCGAGTTCCTTGCGGTTCGCAAGCTGCGTGGCGGCGATCCGCACGGTCCCATTCTGTGCTTCGTCGGGCCACCGGGTACGGGAAAGACGTCGCTCGGCGAAGCCATCGCGACATCCATTGGTCGCGAGTTCTATCGCATTTCCGTGGGCGGCGTGCGTGATGAGGCGGAAGTGCGCGGACATCGCCGCACCTACGTGGGCGCGATGCCCGGTCTCCTCCTGCAAGCGTTGCGTCGCGTGCAGGTGCGCGATCCCGTCCTGATGATCGACGAGATCGACAAGATGTCCGGCGGCGGCCCGAGCGGAGATCCCACCGCCGCAATGCTGGAAGTGCTGGATCCGAGCCAGAACGACAAATTTGTCGATCACTATCTCAACCTGCCGTTCGATCTGAGCGGCGTGCTGTTCATCTGTACAGCAAACAGCCTCTACGACATTCCTGCGCCATTGCGCGATCGAATGGAGGTCATTCGCATTGCGGGCTACACGGTGGAGGAGAAGGTCGAGATCGCGTGGAGATATCTGATGCCGCGTCTCCTCGAGGAGCACGGCATCGGCGACAAGGACATCCAGTTCACCGACGAGTCGTTGTCGTTCATCTCGAACCGGTACTCGCGCGAGGCAGGACTGCGAAACTTCGAGCGCAATCTTGCCGCAATCATGCGGAAGCGTGCGCGCAAGAAGGCGGACGGCGAGGAAGGCGCGTGGATCATCGACGTGGACAAGGTCGAGCAAGTGCTCGGCGTGCCACGGTACGCGGTGGAAGAGGCCGAGATGATTCCGGAGATCGGTGTCGTCACTGGGCTTGCATGGACGGCGAATGGCGGCGACATCATGGTCATCGAGGCGCTGCGGATGCCGGGTACGGGACGGCTTACCGTCACGGGACAACTTGGCGACGTGATGCGCGAGAGTGTCGACGCCGCGTTCTCCTACGTGCGTTCCCGCGCGGCGAACATTGGAATTCCGGATTCCACGTTCAAGGAGTTCGACGTCCATGTACACTTGCCGGCTGGCGCCATTCCGAAGGATGGACCAAGTGCCGGCATCTCACTCACGCTGGCCATCGCGAGCGCGTTGTCGCAGCGGCCCGTCCGTCGCGACGTGGCGATGACCGGCGAAGTGACCTTGCGCGGCAAGGTGCTGGAGATTGGCGGCGTGAAGGAGAAGGTGCTTGCGGCTTATCGCGCAGGACTCAGGCAACTGATCATGCCCAAGTCCAACGAGAAGGATCTTCGTGATGTTCCCGACGAAGTGAAGAAGCAGGTGGCGTTCACCTTCGTGGCCACGATGGACGAAGTGCTACGCCAGGCACTGATGCCGTCCGACGTGGAGCGCGAGGTGACCGTGGAGTCGCATGTAGACTCCGGCGTTGCAGACAGCGTCGGGAGCGTTCCGGTCACCAAGGAGTCAGCAACGCAGGTCAGTGCGGATCTAGCTTGATCGCTGCAAGGTCGATGACTCCAGACATGCCGGCGGGCAGGTCGCTGTAGATCACGACGGCACGGCCCGAGATGATGCGGGGCACCACGGTGACTGTGCGTCCTGCTGGTTGAAAGGTGGCGCCCCCGCCCGCTTCGCGATGCTCGGCGGCGCCAGTGCGTTTGGTGGTCGCGCGGATCATGGCGTCCGAGAACGAGGCCGCCTGCACCGACGAATCCCACGCACTGGCCCAGACGATTCCTTTCCCTGCTGACCCCTGCACCACCACGAACCGGTCACCGTCCCAGCCAACTGCGGCCTGGGCTGCGGCCTGTTCTCCCTTGAGGTGCTGGAAGAGAAAGAGGCGCATGCCGAACTCGCCCATGTCATTCTCATACACGGACGTGGCACCGCGGGGCTTTGGCAGGGTGATCAGGCTGGGCTCGTCCACCGCCTTCCCGAAAAACGCATCCGTGTGGAGGATCTGCTCCGTAGAGCGCGGAATGTTCGCGAAGAGGTTGCCCTTCGGTGACTTCTCCTTGAAGCGTTGCACGAAATCTGCCCCGCTCAGGTAAGGGAAGAGCAGCGATTCCTGGATCACCATCGGGGCCGTGGCGAACACCGGCATGGAGCTCTGGTTTTCACGGATCATTTCGCGGATGCGATCACGTCCGCCAACACGCAAGGCGATGTTGTCGTTGCCGCCGAGCATGATGGACAACTGCTCGTACTGCGCCTCGCCCTCGATGATGGCCTGTGCCGAGGTAAGGCGATCGTTGTCGGCGGTAGCCTTTTGTAGCGAATCGAGACTGATGTACTGGTCTTGAAGGGCATGCACCAGTTCGTGCGTGATGGTGATGCCCACTGTCTTCTCGTCCGCACCTTGCACCACGTAGAGCACCTTCGCGGCCGGATCGTAGTACCCGATCACCTGCTCGGTGAGCACGGACAGCAGGAACTTGCGAAGGTCGAGCTTGTCCGGCAGGAGACCGAGCAGCTTGTACGCGGACTCCTCACCGGCGAGTTCAGCAGCCGGTGATTCCTCGTCAAACTTCTTCAACAGATAGTCGCGCACCTGTTCCTTGCTGCGCACTTCCACCTTCGGACGCTGCTTGTACTTCATTCCCGTGGATGCTTCGATGCGGGGAATGGCTTCGTCCACTTCGCGCGCGTATGGGCTGTCGCCAACATCTCGGCGACACGCGCCGAGTGTGGACAGCAGCGAACCACTGATCACCAGTGCCCACCGGCGAACTGTCACTCTTCCCATTCCACTCTCCGTCCGGTCATCAGGCCAACTACGCGCGCTACGTCGTGCGCACGAACAACGATACCATCGTCGAGCAGCTGTCGCTCGATGTCCACGTCGAGCGCCGCCTTGGCCGCGCGTGATGGTTCCGGCGATGCAGGAACCGGAGTCACCGTTTCGACGGATGGCGCCGACGGGCGCACGAATGCCGCCTCGAGTTCCGCGCCGAATCGTTCCAGTGCGGCCAGGCCGCCGCGTGCCATCCGATTGATTTCTTCGCCGTCGTCGCGCCGGGGGCCGCCGCTACCGCTGCGCCGCTGGGCTTCGCGTTGCGCGGTACGCCGGCGGGCGATGAGTGATTCGGCGGCGGGAGAATACTCGGCCGTCGCCTGCGTGTGCGCGCACGCCTCATCGAGCGCGTCGATAGCCTTGTCCGGCCGGCGACGATCGGGCACCCAGAGATCGGTGAGCTCGATGGACGCACGCACCGCTGCGTCGGTGATGACGACGTTGTGATGCCGAGCGAGCGAAGGGATGCGTGTACGAAGAATCTCGAGCGTCTCTTCCGGGGACAACTCACGCACCGCGATCTTCTGGAAGCGGCGTTCGAGCGCGGGATCGCCAAGGATCCAGCGTTCATATTCCTCGTCGGTGGTGGCGCCGAGGAGGCGGAACTCGCCACGAGCGAGCGCAGGCTTGAGCATGTTGGCCGCGTCCATGGCAGATCCACTCGCACTGCCCTGGCCGATGAGATTGTGCATCTCGTCCACGAACAGCAGCACGTCGCCGGAAGCGCTCACCTCGGAGATCAAGGCGCGCAGCCGTTCCTCGTACTGGCCGCGATAGGTGGTGCCGGCCAGCAGTCCGATGGCGTCGAGCGACAACAGGCGCAGGTCGCGCATGGCGAGCGGCACCCGTCCCTCGGCAATACGGTGCGCGAGGCCTTCGGCGATGGCCGTCTTGCCAACCCCCGCCTGACCGACGAGCGCGGGGTTGTTCTTCCCCTGTCGAAGGAGAATGTCGATGGTGCGGGCGATCTCCTCGTCGCGGCATCGAACGATCTCGAGGCGGCCGGCGCGGGCGTCGGCCGTGAGATCGCGGGTGAAGCGAGCGAGCGCCGGGGTGTCGGAGTGCGATGCGTCGGTCATGATTGGCTGGAAGGTATCATCCCGATGAATCGTACGTCACGACAGGCGCTGGAGATTCGGGGGCGTCACATCGCGGGGAAGACGCGGTTCAGGAGGGCATCGCCCCACACCAACATGATCACTGCGGCGGGGGCGAGGAACACACCGAACGGTACGAGGGGCATCTGAAGGGGCGTCGTTGTCGTGCCGCCGAGGGCGAGTTCCGTCTGGGTGGTCACCCGCCCCCTGCGCATGAGAGCGATAGGGTAGACGACTGCCAGGAAGGTGACCGCGCCGATGGCCGCGGCGAGGAAGATGGTGGCAAAGGAGCGTGATGGCCCCAGCGCCGCGCCGACGAACGCCATGAGCGTCATGTCGCCCATCCCCATGGCTTCCTTCTTCAGGGCGGCTTCGCCGAGCCACCCGATGATGGCGATAAGTCCGGCACCGGCGCACGCGCCGACCAGCGCTTCATACGGACCAGCAAAAAGCGCCGAGTCGCCGAGGAATTGTGCGGCGAATGCGGTGGCAAGCGCCCAGAACAACCCCGTGACCGTGAATCCGTCGGGAATGAGGTAATGCTTGAGATCCGTGATCGCCACGCCGGTGAGGATCGTCAGCAGGACGGCCAGACGCAGGGAGGTGAATGAAGGCCCGAACTGCGCAAAGCAGGTTGCCCAGAGGATGCCAACGGCGACCTCGACCAGCGGATAGATGGCCGAAATCGGTTCGTCGCAGCAGCGGCATTTGGCACGGAGTACCATCCAGCTGACAAGCGGGATGTTCTCGAACCATGAAAGCTGGTGCCCGCAGTGGGGGCAGCGGGATCGAGGCCGCACCACGCTCAGGTCGCGGGGCCAGCGGGCCACGCAAACGTTCAGGAACGAGCCGGCACAGAGCCCGACCAGGAACGCGTAGATGGTGGTGATGGTGGAGAGGGTCACGTGCGGAGCTGATAGAGAAAGATGCCGGTTGCCACAGCGACGTTGAGCGATTCGACGATGGAGCCGATGGGAAGCGAGGCGAGTTCGTCGATCCGGCCGCGCGCTTCCGTGGACAGTCCTGCGCCTTCATTACCGACGACCAGGGCAAGGCGTGGTGGCGGTTGGAGCTCATCAAGCGCGACGCCTGCCGCATCCGCGCCCCACAGTGCAACCGATTCTCGCTGCCGGAACTGGTCGAGCTCTTCCCAGGTGGCGGACATGACGGGGTAGTGGAAGCTCGCGCCCATTGCACTACGGACGACCTTGGCGTTCCAGAGGTCAACGGTTCCAGGCAACGCGATGGCGGCGGTGGCGCCCAGGGCGGCCGCAGTCCGAAGAATGGTGCCCACGTTGCCTGGGTCCTGGACGCCGTCCAGCACGATGAGCCGAGCTCGGTCACCGAGTTTGAGCGCCGAGACTGATGCATCGGGAATTTCCGCGATGGCCAGCACGCCCTGCGGTGAATCCGTTTCCGCGGCGCTTGCGAATTCCAGCGGGGGCAACTCGACCAGTTCAACGCCCGAGGCCTGGAGCCTGGCGATGAGCGCAGCGCCACGTGGTGCTTCCGCGAGTTGAGGCGCGATGAGCGCGCCGCGAATGCGCAGCGAAGAGCCGAACAGCTCCTCCACCGCACGGACGCCTTCGGCGGCAAAGAGATGCTGGCGCTCACGCGCCTTTCTTCGGCGGAGGTCGCGCGCTAAAGTAAGCAGCTTCAAGATGTTAGGATTGCGCCCTGGCGGGGAATGGGACTTGCTTCTGTAGCCTGCACGCTTCCACGAGAGAACTCATGAAACGAAACCTGACCGCATTGGCGCTGGCGGTAACTTTGACGGCCTGCGGTGTCTCCACGCAACAAGAAGTGCAGATGGGCGCTGACTACTCGGCGCAGATCAATCAGCAGCTTCCCATCGTCGGCGACCCCGAACTCAATCGGTATATCAACGTGCTGGGCGACTCGATCGCGCGGCTCACGTCACGCACCGACATCCCGCAGTGGCATTTCTACATCGTGGACAGCAAGGAAGTGAATGCCTTCGCTGTGCCCGGCGGCTACGTCTACGTCAATCGAGGGCTGATTGAACGGGCCACGCGCATGGATCAGCTCGCGGGGGTGCTCGGTCACGAAATCGGCCATGTGGTGCGTCGCCACTCCATCAAGCAGATGCAGCAGCAACAGGGCGCGAACATGGGCGTCACCCTCGCCTGCGTACTGACCAACGTTTGCAACAACCAGGCGAGCCAGGCGGGCATTCAGGTGCTCGGCACAGCGGTGTTCGCGAAGTTCAGCCGCCAGGACGAAATGGAGGCGGACGAGGAAGGTGTGCGAAACGTGGTGCGGGCCGGCGTGAGCCCCAACGGCATCCCCGAGATGTTCCAGATCCTCATCAACGAACGAACCACCAATCCGTCGGCCGTGGACAGCTGGTTCGCCACGCACCCGCTGGAGGAAGATCGCATCGCCGACGTGAAGAAATTGATTGCCACATATGACCCCGCCGTGCTTCGCACGCTCTCCACGGATTCCCAGAACTTCCAGGCGTTCAAGCGCCGCGTGCAAGCGCTCCCGCCATCTCCCAAGCCGAAGGGCGGCTGAGCACGGCCGCAGCAGTGACTGGCCAGATGCGCCGCGCAACAGCGCGGCGCATCTTTCATGCATGACCACGCCATCGCTGACGATCGCGCTCACCATCGCCGGATCGGACTCCGGCGGTGGCGCTGGCATTCAGGCCGACCTGAAGACGTTCGCCGCATTCGGGCTGTTCGGCACGTCCGTGATCAGCGCCGTGACGGCCCAGAACACCACCGGGGTACGCGCGTGGGAACGCGTGTCACCATCACTGGTTCGCGCCCAGTTGGATGCCGTCGCGGAAGACCTGCGCCCTGCGGCACTCAAGAGCGGCATGCTCGGCGATGCCGATGTGGTGCGAGCGGTGGCCGGTGGAATACGCGCGCACGGGTTGGCGCCTTACGTACTGGACCCCGTGATGGTGGCCAGTTCCGGCGATCCCCTGCTGAAAGCCGACGCGGTTCAGGCGATCGTGGGTGAGCTGTTTCCGCTCGCAGCGCTCGTCACGCCCAATCTGGATGAGGCCTCGCTACTGCTCGGCCGCGATGTACTGGACGTCGACGCCATGGTAGACGCGGCGCGTGACCTCGTGGGGCAGTTCGGGGCACGGGCTGCTTTGGTGAAGGGAGGACACCTGCGCGGCGACACGCTCGTGGACGTGCTGTTCGACGGGACAGTGGTGACTCGGTTCGAGCATCCACGCATCGACAGCACGAGCACGCATGGCACGGGCTGCACGCTTTCCGCGGCGATTGCCGCGCGCCTGGCGTTGGGAAGCTCGCTCGTTGACGCAGTGGAGGCGGGGCTGGGCTTCGTTCGTCGCGGCATCGAGAATGCGCCGGGACTTGGTGCGGGGCACGGCCCACTCAACCATTTCGTGAGCGCGTAACAGCGCGCGTCGCGTGCCTATAGCCCCGCGATAAACCGTTCCACGAGCGATTCGAAACGACCGGCAACTTCGGTGGTGGTCTCGAGCACTTCGTCGTGCGACAGTGGATGCAGCGAGATTCCCGCGGCGAGGTTAGTGATGCAACTGACGCCCGCGACTCGCATGCCGATGGCGCGCGCAACCGCGACTTCCGGGACGGTGGACATGCCGACCGCGTCGGCGCCGAGCGTGGCGAGCATGCGCACTTCGGCTGGGGTTTCATACGTGGGGCCGAGCAGCCCGCCGTACACACCCTCCTGCAGCGTGAAGCCCAGCGACGCCGCGTGCGCGCGGAGTTGTTCCGCGAAATCGACGTCGTACGGTTGGCTCATGTCCGGGAAACGCACGTCGCCCGACTCCTGTCCCCCCGTGAG
>JBDUCM010000167.1:0-10711 GCA_040003455.1 bacterium | reverse complement strand
GATTCCCTTCAGCCTGTGATCACGGACCTGTTCGAGACGATCACCCTGTTCGACAACAAGGCCGACTCGGCGACGTCGAAAAAGCGGCCGGACGGCAAGTACGACGTCCGCATCTATGCGAGTGCTCGCAAGCTGCGCGCGGATAGCCTGGGCGCGGAGCATGAAATTCCCGTGGCCGACTGGATCGATGTCGGTGTCTTTGCGGAGCCGGAGAAGGGAAAGAAGCTCGGCAAGTCGCTCTACCTGCAAAAGCAGCGGGTAGCCAAGGATCGGATGATCTTCGACATCGTCGTCGACGCACTGCCGAAACGCGCGGGCATTGATCCGTACAACAAGCTCATCGATCGCGAGCCGAAGGACAATTTGAAGGACGTCGTCGTCAAGTGATCGCGCGATCCATCCGCACAGCAGCATTGGTATTGGCGCTTGCTGCACCGCTGTGTGCGCAACAGGCGCCAAGTGCGTCGAGCGCGCCAAGCGTTCCGCGCGAATTCCGTGGCGCCTGGGTTGCCAGCGTGGCCAACATCGACTGGCCGTCGCAACCCGGCCTGTCGTCGTGGCAACAGAAAGCGGAACTCGTCGCGATCCTTGATCGCCTTGTGGAGCTGAACTTCAATGCGATTCTGCTTCAGGTCCGCCCTGCCGCCGACGCCTTGTACGACTCACCATACGAGCCATGGTCAGCGTATCTCTCCGGCATCGAAGGAAAGGCGCCCGAGCCGTACTACGATCCCCTCACCTTCGCGGTGGACGAGGCGCATGCGCGAGGCCTGGAGCTCCATGCGTGGTTCAACCCATATCGGGCTCGCCACGCCAGTGCCAAGGCGGCAAATGCACGAACACACATCAGCGTCACGCATCCGGAACTCGTGCGGTCCTACGGAAAGTACCTGTGGATGGACCCCGGCGAACCGAGGGTCATTGCACAGACGTTGCGCGTAATGCTCGATGTGGTGAGGCGCTACGACGTGGATGGCATCCACATTGACGACTACTTCTATCCGTATCCGGAACTCGGACGGGACAGCCTTCCAGTCCCATTTCCCGACTCGACCAGCTACGCGGCATACCGGAAGGGCGGCGGCGTCCTCGAGCGTGACGACTGGCGCCGGCACAACGTGGACACGCTGATCCAGCAGATTTACGTCCGCACCAAGGCATTGAAGCCGTGGGTGAAGGTGGGCATCAGCCCTTTCGGCATCTGGCGCCCCGGAAACCCGGAATCGATCAAGGGATTCGACTCGTACGAAAAGCTCTATGGTGATTCGCGCCGATGGTTGAACGAGGGATGGGTGGACTACTTCACACCCCAGCTTTACTGGCCGGTCGCACAGACGCCGCAGAGCTATCCCGTGCTGCTCGACTGGTGGTTGGGGGAAAACAAGATGGGCCGGCACATCTGGCCTGGTCACAACGACAGCCGAGCGGCACAAGGGGGCAGTTGGTCGCCGGACGAGCTCAACGCGCAGATCCGGGCGACGCGCGCCACGACGGCCACTGGCGACGTCCACTTCAGCATGCGCACGCTGATGCCCGCGAACGCCCTTCGCCGAGATACGGTCCTGGTTGGCGTCGCCACGCAGCCGCCTCGCCAGTCTGCGGCAATCGTCCTCTCGGAGCACCTGAAGACAGAGTTGTACGGTACCCCGGCCTTGATTCCCGCATCGCCGTGGTTGTCCAAGGCAGTGCCCACCATGCCAGCAGCGGTGCTCTCGGTGAATGCCTCCAGCGGCGAGCACGAACTCTCGCTGAAACCGGGCCCGGGAGCCCAGGTGAGGTGGTGGACCATTCGTGTCCGCGCGGACGATGGGTGGCGGACCTGGATCCTGCCCGGTGCGCAGCGTCGAATCGTGGTCGCGC
The DNA here is from genome assembly GCA_040003455.1 of bacterium. Taxonomy (GTDB): domain Bacteria; phylum Gemmatimonadota; class Gemmatimonadetes; order Gemmatimonadales; family Gemmatimonadaceae; genus AG11. The sequence goes on along the minus strand of JBDUCM010000167.1, from coordinate 8,851 downwards.
CGGCGGGCCATACGGGCTCACTCCGCGCAATGATTGCGGCAGTGGACCGGTTTGGGGCCGAGAGTCCGGCACTGGTGATCGACAAACCCTGACGAGGGCGCCCGAACCGTGCCAACCACAGTATTGGCCTGGTGTGGACGATACTCCTTCCGTAGGCGTCGAGCATCGGCCGGCGTCATGCGCACGCATGCGCGGATTGCCGGGGCTCGTCGCGATGTAAACATGCGTTGCCTGAGCACGTCCGCGCTCGTCTCACGCACAATGTCGTCTTCTCGTATCGCTCGCTCCTTTTTCATGTCGCTCGGGCTGGGGCTCGCGCTCGCTCGGCTGTCAGCGCCGTTGCACGCGCAGGCCGTGCGTCCTGCCGAGCTCGAAGCGCAGCTTCCGTCACTCACCGGGGTGGAGCGTGCGCGCGTCCTCGCACGGCTGGTAGATGCGTACAAGCTCGACAAACCTGTGCAGGCGGTGTCCTATGGCACCGCCGCGCTCGAGCTGCTCGCCCGATTCCCTGATTCAGCTGCAAACGTCACGACGCTATCCGAGATGGGATGGGCGTACATGCAGCTCTCCCGCTTTGACGAGGCGGTCGCGTCTGCGGACAGCGCGCGTCGTCTCGCAGCGCGTACCGGGCAGCGGCGTGGCGAGGCGCGCGCCATCAGCAACCTGGGCACCATCGCACAGCGGCGCGGCGAGCCGGAACATGCCATTGACCAATTCAAGCTGGCGCTCGGGATCCAGCGCGCCCTTGGTGACAACCGGGAAATCGCCAATTCACTGAACAACCTCGGGTTTGTGCACTCCACGGACCTCGCCGACTATCCCAGCGCATTGGGCGAACATCTCGAGGCCCTGACGTTGCGCGAGGCATTGCATGACAGCGGGCAGATCGCACTGTCCCTGAACAACATCGGCATCGTGTATGGCCGCCTCCGGCAATACGCGTATGCCACGCAGTACTTCGAGCGTGCCTTGGCCATGCGACGCGCATCGGGCAATCCGGTGCGCATTGCCGGAACACTGAGCAACCTGGGCGACATGTACCTCGAACGCGACGATCGGGTCCATGCGCTCGCGTCGTACCGCGAGGCGCTCGCGCTTCGCGAGGGGGCGAGTGATCCGGCCGCAATCTCCACTTCGCATCGGAACATCGCCGCAACGTTGCTCGCCATGGGCAAGATTGCCGACGCCGACAAGGCCATGACGCTGTCAGAGGAAGCCGGAAGGGGCCTCGAAGACCGCGGCTTGATTGTGGGGAACCTGCTCGTTCGTGCCTCGATTCATCGAGCGCGCAACGATGCGCCTGCCGCCGAACTCGCCGCAAGCCATGCGTTGGACGTCGCGCGGGCCATGCGCTCGCGTGAACTGGTACGGCGCTCGCTCGAAGCACTGTCCGCCGCGCAGGAAGCAGCGCAAAGCCATCTCGCTGCATTGCGCACGCTGCAACGGGCCAAGGCGGTGAGCGATTCCATTCTCGACGACCAAACAGGTCGCCGCATCGCCGACCTCCAGGGCCGATTCAACGAGGAGCGCCGAGCGAGGGAATTGGCCAGCTTGCGCCGCGACGAGGCGCAGGCCGAGCTTCGGGCCGCAAGGCAGGCGAATGAGCGGAACGGGGTTATCGTGATCGCCGTGGTGCTCGGCCTGGTGGGCTTTGCATTGTATCGGCGACGCCTGGAGACGGCGCAGATTGCCGAACGGCTGAGCATTACCGACCCGCTCACCGGCGCCCGAAACCGGCGGTACATCGAACAGACCATCGGCGCCGACGTTGCCGTGAGTGCGCGCCGGCACCTTCGCGCGTCTCAGCGCGGCGTGCTTGCCGACGATGCCGACATTGTCTTCCTGCTCCTCGACATCGACAAGTTCAAGGCGATCAACGATGAGCATGGCCATGCGGCCGGCGACCAGGTCCTGCGCGAGATCGTCCAGGTCCTGAACGAAACGTGCCGCCAGTCCGATGTGGTCATCCGCTGGGGCGGGGAAGAGTTCCTCATCGTGGGCCGTTTCACGGACCGTGCCCTTGCCGCGATCCACGCGGAGCGTGTGCGACAGGCCGTTGAGTCACGCGTGGTGTTGGTAGATGGCCATACGCCCATCCGTGTGACGTGCTGTGTAGGTTATGCCGCATATCCCTTCCGGCGCGAAGACCCTGAAGGAAAGGGGTGGGCGGACGTCGTCGCGCTTGCGGATCACGCCTCCTACGTGGCCAAGCACGCCGGCCGGAATCGTACCGCAGGGCTGATGGCGGGGCCTCACGGGGCGAAGCTCGCCAATACGCCAATCACGCCGGATTCCATTACCGTCTGGCTGGCCGAGGGCCTGCTTGCGCTCGAAGATGACTCGGCCCGGCCACCTGCGGAGGTTGTTCGATGAGTACGCTGCCAGACCGTGTGCTCGAGAGCGATCGCCTCGTGCTCCGTCGCATCACGGAAGACGACGCTCTCTTCCTCCTCGAGTTGCTGAACGACGAAGCCTTCCTGCGATTCATCGGCGATCGCGGCGTCCGCACGGAGGACGACGCGCGCGCGTATGCACGCAACGGTCCCATCGCGAGCTACCAGCGTCATGGCTTTGGGCTCCTGCTCACCGCATTGAAGGACGACAATACCCCCATCGGCATATGCGGGCTGCTCAAGCGGGATACCCTGGAGGACGTGGACGTGGGCTTTGCATTCCTCCCGGCATTTCGAACACGGGGATACGCCTTCGAGGCGGTCACGGCCGTGCTGTCGTACGCGAGAGGGACCCTGGGCCTTTCACGCGTGGTTGCCATCGTGAACGCCGACAACGAGCGATCGCGAAAACTGCTCATGAGGGCCGGACTTCAGTTCGAGCGGCTCGTTCAGCAGGAATCCGACGGACCGTCGGTTGAGCTATTCGGGTAGCAATCCGGACGCGACCAGTTAGCTTACGTATCCCCTTTTATCGCAACGAAATATGACCCGAAGGATCAGACGCGAAGACCCCGCCTACCTGCTCGCCATGCGCGAGGCAAAGGTGCTCTTCGAGGCCGAAATGGCCAAGAGTTCCATGAAGGGCCGAGGCCGTCCGAAGGCATCGGCGGCGAAGGCAGTGGCGGAGGATGGTGACGATGCGGACGACTCCATCGAGGCATCCGACGCATAGTCGTTCGTTTCGCCCCTGATCGGCAACACCGCCATGGCGCTGTTGGGTATGCAGGACGTCAGCATCGCGTTCGGGGGGCCACCGGTCCTCGATCGCGCCCGCTTTGCCATCGAGCGCGGCGAGCGGGTCTGCCTTCTTGGCCGTAACGGGGCCGGGAAGAGCACCATCATGAAGCTGCTCGATGGATCCATCTCGCCGAATAGCGGTGACGTGGTGAGGCAGACGGGCGTCACCGTCAGCCGTCTCGAGCAGGAAGTTCCGGACGACGTCACCGGGACCACATTCGACGTCGTTGCTGCGGGCCTCGGCGAGGCCGGCCTGCTCCTCTCCCGCTATCACGACGCGAGTCATCGTGTAGGTGCAAACGCGAGCGACAGCGCGCTCCGCGAGTTGGACCGGCTCCATCACGCCCTCGATGCCGCCCATGCGTGGGAGATGCAGTCGCGCGTGGATACGGTGCTGGAGCATCTCGGTCTCGATGCGGACATGCCGTTCCAGTCCGCGTCCGGTGGTCGCAAGCGGCAGACGTTGCTGGCCCGCGCCCTCGTTCGCCAGCCCGACGTCCTGCTGCTCGACGAGCCCACCAACCATCTCGACGTAGACGCCGTGGAGTGGATGGAGCAGTTCCTCATCGATCGGGGCGCCACACTGGTGTTCGTGACGCACGATCGGGCGTTCCTGCGTACGGTGGCCACGCGCATCGTTGAGCTGGATCGCGGTCGGCTGGTGGATTGGGGCGCCGACTACGACACCTACCTCCAGCGGAAGGAAGCCGCGTTGGAGGTGGAGGCGCGTGAGTTCGCGGAATTCGACAAGAAGCTGGCGAAGGAAGAGGTGTGGATTCGCACCGGCATCCAGGCGCGTCGCACGCGCAACGAAGGACGCGTGCGCTCGCTGGAGGCATTGCGGGTAGAGCGCAGCCAGCGGCGCGACCGCAGCGGTGTGGTGAGGATGGAAGCGCAGGTCGCCGAACGATCGGGTCGTCTCGTGGCGGAAGCGCGCAACGTGAATTTCTCTCGCGGTGACAAGCCCATCGTGCGGGACCTCACCACCACCATCACGCGCGGTGATCGGGTTGGCCTCATTGGCCCCAACGGTTCCGGCAAGACCACGCTGCTACGATTGCTGCTGGGCGAATTGCCTCCCGACGCCGGCACCATCCGGCTTGGCACCGGCCTCGAAGTGGCATACTTCGATCAACTGCGCGAGCAACTCGACCCGGAGAAGAGCGTATTCGACAGCGTGGCAGATGGATCGGACTGGATCGAGATTCACGGGGCGCGGAAACATGTGACCGGGTATCTCCAGGATTTCCTGTTCCCCCCGGATCGCGCGCGCACACCCGTGCGCGCACTCTCCGGCGGCGAACGGAATCGGCTGTTGCTCGCGCGGCTCTTCACGCGAACGTTCAACCTGCTGGTACTCGATGAGCCCACCAACGATCTCGACATCGAGACGCTCGACCTGCTCGAGGAGCTGCTGCTCGACTTTTCGGGGACGCTGCTGGTGGTGAGTCACGATCGCGCGTTCCTCGACAACGTGGTCACGAGCACGCTGGTATTCGAAGGCGATGGACGGGTTGGGGAGTATGTGGGAGGTTATTCGGACTGGGTGCGGCAACGCAGGTCGTCCGCAGTGGCTGCGCCGACGCCGATGAAACGGCTGCCAGCGACTCCCGTGAAGGCTGAGAAGGCCGAGAAGGCCGAGAAGAAGCGAAAGCTCACGTTCAAGGAGACGACGGAACTGGCCGCGTTGCCCGACCAGATTGACGCGCGAGAGCGGGACAGGGAAGCGCTCTACGCGTCGCTGTCGGACCCGGTGCTGCTCCGCGATGGGGCTTCCATCGCCGACGCGCGGACGCGACTTGCGGCCATGGAAGCCGAGATCGCACGGTTATCGGAACGATGGGAAGTATTGGAAACCATCGCGGCAGGCAGCTGACCCTTGGCGTGTGCCCGCAGTTTCAACTGAACGACGCCATGTCGATCACGAAGCGGTACTTCACGTCGCTCTTCAACATGCGCTCGTAGGCTTCGTCGATCTTCTGGATGGGAATGATCTCGATGTCGGACACGATGCCGTGCTCCGCGCAGAAGTCGAGCATCTCCTGCGTTTCCTTGATGCCGCCAATGAATGAGCCCGCAATGGTCCGTCGCTTGATGATGAGATTCATGACATTCGGCGACGGGTGCGCGGTTGGCGGCGCGCCAACGAGCACCATCACACCGTCACGCTTCAACGTCTGAACGAACGGATCGAGATCGTGCGACGCCGCCACGGTGTTGATGATGAAGTCGAGCGTGTGCGCACGCGCCTTCATCGCGCCAACATCCTTCGAGATGACCACTTCATCCGCGCCAAGTGCGCGGGCGCTCTCGGTCTTCCCCGGCGACGTGGTGAACAGGACCACATGCGCGCCCATGGCGTGCGCGAGCTTGATGGCCATATGACCCAATCCACCCAGTCCGACGACGCCCACCTTGTGTCCTGCACCCACCTTCCAGTGGCGCAGCGGTGACCAGGTCGTGATGCCGGCGCAAAGGAGCGGCGCCGCCGCGGCCGCATCGAGCTTGTCAGAAATGCGCAGCACGAACTTCTCGTCCACGACGATGGTCTTTGAATAGCCACCGTAGGTGACACCGCCGGTGTGCTTGTCGCGCGCGTTGTACGTGCCGACCATGCCCTCTTCGCAATACTGCTCCAGCCCGTCGGCACAACTTGCGCAGTGCTGGCAAGAGTCAACGAGACAGCCGACGCCGACGAGATCACCAGTCTTGTACGCGGAAACGCTGGTGCCCGTGGATGCCACGCGGCCCACGATCTCGTGACCCGCCACGCACGGGTACACCGTCCCGGGCCACTCGCCTCGCACCGTGTGCAGGTCGGAGTGACAGACGCCGCAAAAGAGGATGTCGATGCGCACATCATTCGGGCCTGGATCACGGCGGTCCACCGTGAACGGAGCCAGGGGCGCATCGGCGCGTGATGCGGCGTAGGCGGCAGTCTTGATCATGGATGTGCGGTTGGAGGATTCGCGCACCCGACAATCGGGCCGCCTACAGGTCGTCAATACAACGATCAATGGTTTGGTTCGCACCTGCGGCTTGTAAGCACAACGGTATGAACGTATGGTAGGCGTCCCTCCCACACGGGGTCGCCATGAGTCCAGCAACACGTGCGCTTCTGCTCGCTGCGTTCATTCTGCCGTGTGCCATGCCTGTCGTGGCGCATGCACAGGATCCCGTTCCCGATGTGCAGCGCCCCACATCCGAACTGATCACACGCGAGCAGATCGTGGGCCAAAAATACCAGAACGCCTACGACGCCGTGGAAGGAATCCACAGCAACTGGCTGTCCACGCCGATGCTCGCGCCCACGCCCGGGCAGCAGAAGGACACGAGCGGAAAGGCCCAGTACGCGTCGGAATTCACGGGTGGACGTTCTCGCGCCGGCGAGAATGGTGGCATCCAGGTGTACCTCGACGGAAGCCGCATTGGCGGGATTGCCGAGCTCAGGTCGATCAGCTCGGCAACGATCTACTCCATTCGTCGGATTCGGGGCACGGACGCACAGGCGCGATGGGGGATCGGCCACGGTGCCGGGGTGTTGTATGTGCTGAGCCTTGCGCACAAGGACACCAAGTCGCCGTGAAACACCCGTCGGGGCTGGCGAGGGGGGATTCATGTATGCAAATTAGTACACACCACTCACCCTCCCATGCCCATGCCTTCTCCGGTCGTTGCCGCGTCGAATGTTCCGCACGGTGACCGCGGTGTCCGTCGCCCTGCCGCTCACGAGCCATTCTATCTCCCCATCGGGAACGAACGAGAACTCTTCTCCACCTGCTTCGAGCAACAACTCCCCATCCTGCTCAAGGGGCCAACGGGTACGGGGAAGAGCCGGTTCGTGGAGCACATGGCCTGGCGACTCGGGCGCCCTCTCATCACGGTGGCATGCCACGATGACCTCTCGGCCAGCGACCTGACCGGCCGGTACCTCATCCAGGGTAGCGAGACGGTCTGGCACGATGGCCCCCTCACCCGCGCCGCGCGCATCGGCGCCATCTGCTACCTGGATGAACTCGTTGAGGCCCGGCAGGACACCACCGTCGTCATCCACCCGCTCACCGACGATCGCCGGGTGCTCCCCATCGAGAAGACGGGCGACTTGGTCGAAGCCGCGCCCGGTTTTCTCCTGGTCGCGTCCTACAATCCGGGCTATCAGCGCGCCATCAAGGATCTCAAGCCCAGCACCCGACAGCGCTTCGTCAGCCTCGAGTTCGACTTTCCACCTGCGCGCATCGAGACGGAAATCGTGATGCACGAAGGAGGCATCGAACGCCCGATGGCCGCGTCCCTCGTGGACATCGCCGGCAAGGTGCGCAACCTCCGCGATCAGGGTCTGCCGGAAGGACCGGGGACACGTCTGCTGGTGGCCACGGCGCGACTGATTGCTCGCGGCATCTCACCGCGCGACGCCTGCCACGCCGCGATGACCAGCGCCCTCACTGACGATCCCGACCTCCTTTCGGCGATCGACGACGTGGTCAGTGCACTGCTCTAGCCGACATGTCACGATCACCGGATCGGTTCTGGCATCCCGCGCGGCGCACGATTCGGCGAGCGCACAGCGCAATTGCCGCACACTGGCGTCGCCTTCGTGAGCCGCAGCAAGGGTCCATCGTCCTGCTCGACGACGTGCGTCTCCGGCTCGAGCACTACCTCCGCGCGATGTATGGACGGACCATTCGTGTGGAGTCCGTCACCGAGACGCACGATGCCAACTGGAGCCGCCGCGCACGCCGGCACTTCGGCCTCATGCGCGCACCCACCTCATCCGAAAGCGATGAGCTCTGCATTCGGCTTCCGTCGCGACTGGGCAATGACCGCGACGGTGTGACTGCGTTGCAGCGATATCGCGTACTTGCCGTGCAGCACGCTGAGCGTATTCACCGAGCGAGTGCGGCACACGCGGCAGGTGCCGCGTCAATGCTGGAGCGCGACCTGTTCCTGCTTGCGGAATCGGTGGCCGTGAACGCTACGCTCGCAACGAACCAGCCGGGCCTGCGCAGGGAACTGTCCGCCGCGCGCGCGTCGGCGTTGGCCCAGCGTACGATGCCCAACACGCTCACGCACGTAGAGCGACGTGTTGAAACGATGATCCGCTCATCGCTCGCCGCGGCAGCCAGCGACGAACGCGTGCCGCACCGCGTGAGCGCGGCCGAATCGGCGGCATGGGCACGCGAAACCGCGACAGCACTCGAACAGGAATTTCGCGTAGAGATGCGTCGCTATTATCGTGGCGTGTCGCCGATTGCGTTGTGGGGCACGTCGCTCATCACCCGCTTGACGGGCGTTGCCGACTCGGCGACCGCCCAGGAACGACGCGTCGTCGATGCCTCGAATGCGCCTGCCGAGCCCAAACGCGAAGCGACAAGGCAGATGTCGCCGAGCCCGTCATCAACCCCCGACGCGCAGTTGCAGGATGCGGACGGCAATGACGCGCTCGAGCAGGACGCGGAATCGCCGTCCCCAGAGGCCGACGAATCCAATGCCGACGCCGCGCAACACTCAAACGATGCCGACAGCGACTCTGCCCCATCGCCAAGTGACGATGCCGCCGGAGCCGGGCTGCCCGACACGCGCTCCAACGCCGCTGCGTCCAAACCGGTTCCCGCCGATGCGGTCGCGTATCGCTATCGCGAATGGGACATCTACAAGAACGA
>JBDUCM010000004.1:0-82707 GCA_040003455.1 bacterium | reverse complement strand
GCTGCCCACGTCCACTGTCCGAACACGCGATTCCAGAAATACTCCTGTTCCATCTTGTTGCCGGACATCCAGGCAACCTGAAACTCGGTGAGGTACGCGAGCCCCACCACCATCGACGTGAAGAGGCAGAGCTTCGCTGCCGCATCGAGATCGTTGATGGTGACGTAGTGCTCCAGCTTGAACACCTTGCGGAGCGGAATGATGATGGTGAACACCATGCCGATGCCGGAGAAGATGGCGCCGGCAACGAAATACGGCGGGAAGATCGTGGCGTGCCAGCCCGGCACCAGCGACATGGCAAAGTCGAAGGACACGACGCTGTGTACCGAGAGGACGAGTGGCGTCGCGAACGCGGCCAGGAACAGGTAGGCGCGCGTGAAGTGTCGCCACTCGGTATCCGAGTTCCTCCACCCGAGCGCCAGGGCCGCGAAGATGCGCTTGCGGACCGGGTTGGTTTCCTGGTCGCGCAACACCGCGATGTCAGGAATGAGGCCCACGTAGAAGAACGTTGCCGAGACGGTAAGGTAGGTCAGGATCGCGAAGACGTCCCACACCAGCGGACTCTTTGGATTTGGCCAGATCAGCCGCCAATTCGGATACGGAATGAGCCAGAAAAACTTCCAGGGACGCCCGAGGTGCAGGATCGGGAACAGTCCGGCGGTCATGACGGCGAACACCGTCATTGCTTCCGATGCGCGGTAGATGGTCGTTCGAAAACCGGCTCGGAACAGGTACAGAATCGCGGAGATCAGCGTGCCGGCGTGACCAATACCCACCCAGAAAACGAAGGTGACGATATAGACGCCCCACATCACCGGCGGGTGATAGCCGGCGGCACCAAGGCCTTCATGAATCTGATACGTCCAGGCGGTCGCACCAATGAGCAGGCAGAGGATCGCCGTACCGAGCGCAGCGAACCAACCGAGTGACGGCTGGAGCGTTGCGATGATATCGCGATCGACCTGCTTGTAATCCCGCACGCTCGGCAGGCGGTTGCCCGCCGAGGCGACGTTCGGTCCGGTGAGGTGCTCGGGCTGCGGCTTTGCCAGGGTGGCCATCGTCGCCTCCTTACGCCTTGGCCGGCGACGCCGGCCCCGGATGGTTGACCTTCTTCAAGTAGACCACCGCGGTGTAGGTGTTGAGCTCTTCAAACACATGGTAGGCACGCCGGTCTTCCACCTGCGTGGCCACCGTCCACTTGGGATCCGCCGCGTCGCCGAAGGTGATGGCGCGGGACGGACAGGCCTGCGCGCAGGCGACCGTGAACTCATCCGCCACCAACTCGCGACCCTCGGTCTTCGCGCGCGTTTCCGCCTCGCGAATGCGCTGCACGCAGAACGTGCACTTCTCCATCACGCCCTTGCCGCGGACAGTCACGTCCGGGTTGAGCTGCCAGTTGAGCGGCTCGGGGAACGCATACTGCTTGCGATCCTCTTCGCCATACCCGAACCAGTTGAAGTAGCGAACCTTGTATGGGCAGTTGTTGCTGCAATAGCGTGTGCCCACGCACCTGTTGTAGACCTGGACATTGAGTCCATCCGGCGCGTGGTAGGTGGCGTACACGGGGCACACCGGCTCGCACGGCGCATTCCCGCAGTGCTGGCAAAGCATGGGAACGAACCGCGCTTCGAAGTCCTCCGTAAACTGGCCTTCGTCCGCGCCCTCGAAGTAGCGCTCGAGGCGCAGCCAGTTCATCTCGCGACCGCGCGTGATGTTGAACCCCGGCTTTGCCACCGCGAAGATCGTGGCGTTCTGCCACGACGCACCCACCGTGGGAATGTTGTTCTCCGCGTAGCAGGCGGTGACACAAGCGGAACACCCGGTGCAGCGCGCCAGATCCACCGTCATCGCCCAGCGGCGATTGGCCATTCCCGACCAGTGGTTCGTGGCGTACATCCCCTTGTCCTTGCCGTGGTCGTCGGCAGTGGGCGCCCCGAGCTGGCCCTGCGCATCCGCAGCAACCGGCGAACGCAAGCCGGGCAAAAATGCGTGGCTCGCTTCGCCCGGCACCTTCTCCTCGTGTCCTTCCTTCTTCTCCGCGCCGGCAAGGAGTTCGGCCATGGGAATGGCCTGGGCGATGCCGCGGCCGTGCTGACGCGCCGAACCTTCGGTGGAGACGAGAATCTCGTTGGCGCCCGTGCGCACAATCGACGCTTTCGTGCTGGTGAACGCGAACCCGCCGGCCGTGTTTGCGGCATTCGCCAGCAGATCATGTGCGCGAACACCGATGTTGCGGGCGTAGCGGCCATAGCCCCACTGCGTGGGGATCTTGACATCGTTGTGCCCGTCATGCGGCTCGAGCTTCGCCACCGCACTGTGGCCCTGTCCAATGGCCAACGCGATCGTATCCGTACGGATGCCAAGGTAGAGATACGCGGGCGCAGTGACTTTGCCCTGCGCAGTCGTTACCTCGATGAAATCGCCCCGCTGGATGCCAAGCTTGTTGGCGGTTTCGGGATGGATCTCCACCCACGAACTCCAAAGCACCTTGGTCACCGGATCCGGCAACTCCTGAAGCCACGGCTTGTTGGCGCCACGACCGTCGCCGAACACAGGCGAGTGATACGTGATGAGGAAGAAGTCGCCCTTCGTCTGGTCCATGGCGGGAGCCGGCGGAAGCGCGGCACCCCCGACAAAAGCGGCCCGCGGGGCGAGTGACACGTTGGCGACGCCCTTCTGCGTGGCAGCCGTGAAGGCCGTCACGCCACCGGGGAACTTCGCGATCAGCGTACTGCGATAGTCCTTGTTCGGGTACTTCGCGGCGTTGGCCGGATCCTTCTGCGCAAGCTGAATGAGGACGTCGGCGGTGGCGCGCGTTCCCGAATACACGGGATCCATCGCCGGCTGCTGTGTGGAAATAGTGCCCTTGGCTGCCTCTCCGTCACCCCACGACTCGATCGAATGGAGGTCCGGCAGGATCAGGTCACACAGCTCGGTGGTCTCGTCGGGATACAGCGAGAAACTCACCTTGAACGGCACCTTGGCAAACGCTTCCGCAAACTTCGCCACAGCGGGAAGGCTGTAGGCCGGGTTTACGCCGCGCACAAAGGCGACGGGCACCTGGCCTCCCCGCATCCGCTCCACTGCGCCCGCGACATCTGCATACCGCGCGGCACCGTCAAATGCCGGCATCGGCTCTGCCGGACGAACGGTCGTGCCGACGGCTCCGTTGGCCTTGTTCAAGTCGGCCACGGCGAGGGCCAGCTCGAGTGCATCCGTTGTGCTACCGCCTGCCAGTGCCAGCACGGGCTTGGCCGACGCCAATTCCTGCTGGAGGCGCGTGAGCGTCGCCTCTGCCACTCCGCTCGCCTTGGCGGCGTCGGCGATCGAGCCCTTTCCGGAGAGTGCGTTCGCAATCGCCAGCTCGCTGCCAGGCTTGCAGGCGATCCACTGGTCTGCGTTCAAACCCGTGAGCGAGCGACGCGCGCCGATGTACACGAACCGCGGCGCGCCCTCGATCTTCGCGCGTGCATCGGCGAAGTCGAGCTGCTGTGGAACCGACAGTCCCCATGTTTCGAGGAAATCCGCGCCGAACGAAATGATCAACTTTGCGTCCGAAAACGACAACTTCGGCCACGACACGCCGTACGCACGACGGTTGGCCTCGATGGCCGCGCCGTCTGCTTCGAAATCGACGCTCAAGTGCGGTTTCATGCCGAAGCCCGCGAGCCATGCATCAAGGAAGCCGGGGAAACCACCCGTCTCGTGCTGGTTGAGGAACACGGCATTGGCCGCGGTGCCGCGGCTCCGGGCCTCGCCAAGCTTCTGGCTGACGAGGGTGAGCGCCGCATCCCACTCAATCGCCTTCCACGCGCCGTTCTCCTTGACCATCGGGCCACGGATCCGGTCGGGATTGTACAAGCCCTGAAGCGCTGACTGCCCACGCGCGCAGAGCGCTCCCTTGTTCAGCGGATGCTCGGGGTTGCCCTCCAGCTTCGTGACCTTGCCATCGCGCGTCTCGGCGATCAGTCCACAACTTGCCGCGCATTCGCGGCAGGTGGTGGCGTAGTACGTGGACACGCCGGAAACCGTCTGGTCCGGATGGACCAGGTAGGGAATCAGCTTGCCAACTTTCTCGGAGCTGCAGCCCACCGTACCAACGGTGGCGCTTGCGACGCCGAGCACCTTGAGGAAGTCGCGGCGCTTGACGCCCTTCGACTCCGTGTCGTTGCTCATGTGCGGCTCGTCCTCAGCGGGTCAGTAATGGCAGGCGGCGCAGTCGTATCGGGCGCGACGGCGCTCGGACGACGGCGTAGCGGACGACGACGCAGGGCTGTTCGATGCCAACGTGGCCGCAGGCGGCTCAGCGACGGACTTCGCAGCGGCATTGGTCAGGATGCCGGCGCGCGAACCCGGCGTGCCGTACGGGACGCCGCCGTTGTAATTGGCCGGCGGCACGTTGTCGTATCCTGCGGCCTTCTGTCCTTCCTTGGGGTCGTACCCGTTCACGTGACAGTTCACGCACCAGCCCATGTTCAAGGACGCGTACTGATAGACCTTTGGCATCCCCTGAACCTGTCCGTGACAGGTCTGGCAGGTCACGCCGGCATTCACGTGACGCACATGCGGGAAGTGTACGTATTCAGGAACCTTGTGGATGCGCACCCACGGAACGGGCTTCGCATTCTTTCCGCCGTTGGCGAAATCGGCGTATTGCCAGAGCTTCTTGATCTCGGCCTTGCCCGCATCGGTTGAACCCTGCACCGCCGTATGGCAGCCCATGCAGGTATTTACCGCGGGCATGCCGACATCGGCCGACTTGTTCGCGTTGTTGTGGCAGTAGAGGCAGTTCAGGCCCAGCCCACCCTGCGCTACAGCTCCCGCATGCTTCGGGTGAGGAAACGCAATGGGCTGATCCGGGCCGCTACCCTGCGAGGAGGAGGCGCCGCTGTAGGCGGAAAGTACGACGGCACCTATGCCCAGGAGCAAGAGTCCCGGGATTGCAGTCCAATTCCTGCGCTGCGTCATCGCGATGGGGTCTAGGAAAGTCATGGAACAGGGGGCTTGTGAACGAATTCACAAGCACCCTTATCGGCCAGCAATTTGAACGCGCGTGGCTGCTACCGCAAGGCGCGACAGCGAGTTGGCGACTCGAAAGTTCAACGCGACTTCCAATTCACGTCGGCGTTTTCCTGACTGCGCCAAGCGCGAGCGTTGACGCGTCCGTGATCGAAGCACGGCGGAGGTCATCCGGAAGGAGATCGAGGTTGGCTCGCGAGTTCTGCGTGAGCCGCAGCGGCCAATGCGTGCCGTAGACGAAGCGCTCCGGGCCCACTGTGCGGAACAGATGTGCCAAATGCTCTTCGGGCGGGCCCCATATCCACGCGAAGTCCCAGTGCACTCGGCCCTGCTCTTCCGGCGTGAGACTCCAGTGCGCTTCCTCCAGCAAGTCGCGGCCGGCGCCCGTGACCACGAGGCGAACCGACGACCCCGCCCGCGCAAGGGTGCGTATGTGAGCGGCCGTGAGATCCGCCGCTACGTCCAGTGAGGCGCGTTGACGCAAATCCTCGAAGCGAACGGTGAGAATCAGGGGGATTCCCGCATCGCCACAGGCCAACGCAAGCGCGCGCATGGTGCCGTCATGCGGCCCCATCCCCCAATGCATTGGATACGCCCGCACCGCGGCCGCGCCACGTGAAACCACCTCAGCCAGCATGGTCTCCCAGCGAGGCCAATCCGGGCGAATCACGGGCGCTGCCTTGAGCGACGGATGTGGCGCCAGCGCCGCGAAGAGTGCCTCATTTCCGGGCAACGGATCACGTTGCCACGCCGATGGGAGGTAGCCCACCCAGGCGCCGGACAGTCCCTCACGTTCCAGCACCCGCACGAGCACCTCGGGATCGGGGTGTGGCACGTGCCGAAACGGATACGGCCCGATATAGGCAGCGCAATCGATCACGATTGCACCCCGCCCGAGGACGGCGTGGCGGCGACAACTGCATTCGTGCACCGGGGGAACGCCCCCGTCGGAAAGATTCTCGACGCATTGCGCCATCGAATGTCCAGCATTTCAGCCTCGCTCAGGCCAATGACATCGAGCGCTCGCAGCTTTGTGAGCCCGGTATCCATGGTGAGGTCGCAGGCCCACAGCAGACGCTGCGCGCCGAGTGCAACCAGTGCTGCATCGAGCATTCCGCGATCAACGCCGCTTCCGGAGAGATCGGGAAACACATTCGGATGCTCCTGCACGGCTGGCAACGTGTGAGCCCAGTCGCCGCCGCCGCCGAGGTGCGCAAGCACGAACGACACGGTGGGGTGTCGCTGCGCGAGCCGCGCCAGATCGCGACCGTCGGAGATCTCCTGATTGGGCCATTCGCGGGTGCGATGCTGCCAGATGTGGTGCAGGACCGGCAGCCCGCGCGCTGCGGCGCGTTCGCAAATGGGATCCAGCAACGGATCATCGGCACGACGACTGGCGAGCAGCTTGATTCCGATTGCGCCGCGCGCGATACCTCGCGTGATCTCGCCAAGCGCGTGTGCTGTGTGATTCGGATTGACGGTCACGTACCACCGCACTCGGTCTGGCTCGGCGTCGGCGATGGCAGCCATCGCGTCGTTGCCGCGCGACAGATCCACCGGAGAGGGGAAGTATGTCGGCGACGTGTGCCCGTACGAGCCCAGTACACTGGCGACGTGGTACGTCACGCCAATACGATCACCCGCGCGGAGCCGCGATTCATTCACGCGCGCCCAGTCCGAGCGCCCGGTGTTGGCGTGGTGGAAGTGCGCATGCGCATCCACCAACGGCGACGTGCCACCCAATGGCGCGACCACGGTCAAATACTCTCCTCCTCGAGGAGCGAAACCATTGCGGCACTCGCCGCCGTTTCGATGTCACGGAGCGCAGCCTCGTCGTGCGCGATGGCAGCGTAGTTGTATGCGCCGCGCTTGAAGAGGACCCCCTGCGTCATTGCGTGGGCAACAAACCGCGACTCCCGAGCGGGATCGCTCCAGTACATGCGCCACATGGGATCGATGCCGCCAAATGTCACCCCCTCGATGCCGCTCGCGACAACCGCACGCTCCACGGCGGCGCGCATCTCCACTCCCGTTTCGGCGAGCGTGGCGCATATGTCCACTTCGTCGTGCCAGTCAAGCACGGCCAACGCGGCGGCCAGCGAGGTTGACTCACTGGCGAGGGTAGAGGAAATCCATGTGCCGCGCGCCCCGTCGACGATGGCCTGCTTGCCCACGACGGCCGCAAGCGGATACCCATTCGCCAATGCCTTGCCGAACGAGGCGAGGTCGGGCGTGATCCCGCACACTTCCTGATACCCACCCGGTGCAACGCGAAACCCTGTCTTGATTTCGTCGAACACCAACACGGCTCCTGCCGCGTCGCACAACGCCCGTGCGCGCTCGAGCCACGCAATGGAAGGCAGGCGCTCGATCACCGGTTCCAGCACAATGGCCGCCAGCGACGCACCCGCGAGGCTCGCGGCCTGCTCGAGCGCGAGGACATCATCGAACGGTACCCGCGTGACATTGCCCTGCACGCCGGCGGGAACGCCGGGCGAGTCGGAACACCAGTCGTGCCATCCGAAGTAGCCACACGCGATCACCCGGTCGCGACCCGTGTAGGCCCGTGCGAGCCGTACGGCCGCCGACGTCGCGTCCGCCCCCGACTTCATGAACTGCACGCGCTCGGCGCACGGAATGATGGCGCAGAGACGTTCCGCGAGCTCGACTTCGCGCCAACTCGACAGCGCAGAGACGTTGCCCTGCGAAGCGGCGTCGATGACCGCCTGGGTCACGCGCGGTTCCGCATAGCCCAGGGCCACGGAGCCGAGCGCCATCGTGCAGTCGAGGTACTCCACGCCGTCCACGTCGGCGATGAGCGCTCCCCGCGCGGATGAAAAATGCGTGGGCTCATCCGAGTATGCCTCACCGTAGAGAACCGTCGTGCGCTTGCTGCCGGTGGATGCGCCACCCGGAATGACGGCCAGCGCGCGTTCGTGCCACGTGCGTGCCGTGGATTGTTCGGGTTCGACATCGCCCACGACGATGTCGTCCGCCTCCTCGGGCTGATCAGGCTCGGAAGGTGGTGGTGAGTCGTCGCGGCCGCGGCCGAAGAATCGTGAGAGCGCCATTGGCTGATTAAGGGGTTGGGCGGACCGTGCCGTCAATCCTTGCTGGTGTCGCGTCCGGTAATATGACGGGGCGGACGCGGGGAAACGTCCGGCGAAAGCGTGCGCTCCACGCGGCCAGTACGCTCCAGGAAACGAACGACTTCGAGCGAGATGGCCCGAAGGAGCGACAGCTCCCGGTCGTCCGGCTCGGCCCGGAAGGTGATGGCGCGCATGGAGCGCATGATGTGCTCGGGATAGCGCGTCTTGAAGAACTGCACGGCATCCAGCGCCTGATGCAGCTCGACGAAATAGCGCTCGAAGAGGTCGGTGGTTGGAGGCGGCGCTTCCTTGCGCGGACCCCGCAACACACGCGTGGCATCACCGGACGCGAGGTGCAACTCGTACAGCGCGATCAACACGGCCTGCGCGAGATTGAGCGACGCGTGATCGGTGGTGGGGATGGTAACCGCAGCGTGGATTCGATCGAGGATCTCATTCGGGAGACCGCGATCCTCACGCCCGAACACCAGCGCCACACGCCCCGTGTCGGCATGCCCCAGCATGTCTTCGGCCGCCTCCTTGGGGTTGAGCAGCCGCCACTTTGCGGCGCGCCGTCGCGCCGTGAACCCGACGAGCCGGATACAGTCGGCCGCCGCGGAGTCGAAGTCCGGAAAGTGCTCGATGCCGTGAATGATGTCCCAGGTGTCGTGAGCGATCCCTTCGAGGCGGACGGGATCGTACGCGCACGGATTGACGAGACGAAGCGAGGTGAATCCCATGTTCTTCATCGCGCGCACGGTGGCGCCGATGTTCACGGGATCCTGCGGTTCGAACAAGATGACGGAAATGCGATTGAGCTTGGAATCAGACATTCGCGAGGGAGAAACGGAGCAGCCGTGATGCGTCCTGCCGGTCCCCACGAAGATAGACGAATTCCCCGTGCGCGCCGGAAAGGACGAGCTGGCCGCGCCTGCGAGCCCGGCCCGCCACGACATCGTTGATCATCACATCCAGCATGAACTCGGGCGTTGCATTTCCGATGTGCAGTGTGACTTCCATTCGATAGCCGCCTGCGAGGGGTCGCCAGCGGGGGTCAACGGACAGATCGTTGGTCCATCCGTCCACGCGACGAATCCCCACGTGCGGCCCTTCGGGGACAAGAAGCAAACCAGCCGTCCGGCCGCCGGCAATGGCGTACAGCTGCACGCTGTCGCCGTTGATCGACGCCGGTTCGTTGTCGAGCTGATTTTCGGTAACGAGGGGAACGAACAGCCGCTGGGAATGGGGAACGTCGATGTCGACCTGCACCGTGCCCGGCGTACGTCGTGCGATGCTCACCTTCGCCCGAGGAGCTCCGGCGCCCTCCCAGGTGAATTCCGACCGCCGATAGTGAGGCTCCTCGAGCGTCAGCGAGGCCGGAAGCGGAATGGCAGGCAACTCGGAAGCGGGACGCAGCAGATCGGAGCGGCGGCTGTGACGCGCCGGAACTACGCCGCGCAACTCCGCGCCTACCGTCGTTCCGTTGCGATCGCGCTGGACCTCCCATCCCCAGGAGCGCCGTGCATGCCGATCTACCGAGCCATCATGTCGAGTGACTGTGAGCTCGTGGCCGTCCAGCGCGACGTCCGCGACGGCCTCACGCCAGGTCCACACGCCGGTGAACTGTCCAGTGCTGGACGCCTGACGAATCAGGATCATCGGCTCAGGCTCGCGGCGATTCGGTGGTGGCGGTGCCGTGGCGGACCAGAGGCTGCTGTCGTCGCTGGACACGATCCACCCACGGAGTGCGAGCGTCCCGACCCCGCCTTGCACGCCGCGTAGCTGTGCCGGTCCGGCCCGGGACAACACCAATGTTGCGAGATTGCTCAGGAAGCTGAAACCATCCTCGGTGGCTGTTCCGCCCACGATCGACGCTGGAATGCGGGTGCGCGGGTCTTCACCTCTCGTCTCGACGCCATGTATCGGCAATGCGATCTCGTGCGGTGCTTCGCCCTCCCACGACAGTTCGTCCACGAGATAGTCGTCGAGCACCACGACAGTGCGGCGCACGTCGAGCCCTGGGGCGAGACTGACATGGCCGCTGAGCCAGCCAATGTGATCGTCATCCTGGTAGGCGAGGAGCTCACCATGTTCGCGCGGCTGGGAGTGCCCATCAACCAAGGGCGCGTTGTGTGCGAGGGTGCTGCGATACCAATGCAGCGTCGTATCGACATACGAGCCGGTGCCGGGATCATCGAACCACCGATTCACTCCATCCACGAGAGTGAAATTCAGCCGGTCGGGATGCCCGTGCCCACCGCCAGAATGCCCGTAATCAAGCGAGACATAGACGTTACCGTCGTCACGTCGCAAGATACCGAGGCCCTGCGCTGGTAACACGTCAGAACGCAAGGATACAGGTGTTAGCGGCGGCAAGACGGCCCGTGCAAACAACAGCGAACGCCACGAGAGATCGACTCGAGACAGTCCCGTGGCGGGGAGGTTTCGTTCGACGTCGGCGGATGATGCCGCACGTCCCGTATCGCGGCGCGGGATGGCAGGATCGTAGAGTCGCGCGAGCATGCCGACAAGCCGCGGGTCATCGCGCCCCTGGAGCCCGAGTTCGCACGACTCGGCAAATCGAGGCTGCCGGATGCTCACTGCGTACTGGGAGTCGCGGCGCGATGGATACGTCAGATCGGGAAGGATGGTGCGAAATGGCGCGGCGAAGGCTTCGTGGTACCGGTCCCGCAATAACGGCGGAAGTTCCAGCCCGGCCGCATCTGCGAGTTGAACGCCGTACCATAGCCCACGGTGCGCAAAGAGGTGGTAATTCTCACCCTCGTACCAGCTACCGTCGGCCAGCAGCGCCGTTTCAAGGTGCGCGTGCAATCCGCTCTTCCCGCGCAACGCGCGCGCCGAGAGGACACGATCGTCGAGCATGCCTGCCGCCGCGAGCATGGCGGCATTGTTCCATACTTGCCGGTTGGACATGCCCTCGTCGAACGATGCGATCAGTGCCGCGCTGGGCCCGATCAATCGATCGCGGACACGCGCGCCGAGTGACATCACCTCTGGCGACGGCGAGCCCGTCTCGAGCAGGTCGAGCGCCAGCGTCAACTGGAGCACCCAGATCGATTCGAGATACGTGCTGAAGAACGGGCGCGACGGCCCCAGCACATTGTCGGCGTTGGGGTATCCGGGATACTGGTCGGCGTACCGGTCAAGGAGCGTGATCGCGGTCGCGGTGCAGGCCGCGTCGTTCATGAGCACGCCCAACAGCGCGGCATGGACGGTACGCTCCGCGAGCCAGAGCTGATACCAGTAGAGGCGATACCGGTCGTGCAACCCACCGGCATTTTCACGCCCGCACCGTGGGCAGATGTGGCGAGGATCGTACGGATCAAACGTCAACTGCGCGCCGTCGATGGCACAGCGGCCCCCTGCCCTGCTCAACAAGGCCTTCTCGCGCGGCACGTCTGGCGGCTCATCAATCACCGGCGACAGTTCATCCCGCAGCGCCATTGCGAGGGGGGCGAGCTCACCGGTGGCAATGACTTTCCTGCTTTCAAGTTCTTCAGCGGAGACGAGCAGGCTCAACGTTCATTCCCTCGCCGGACAAGTTGCCAGTCGTGCAATGACAGAAGCTCGCCACGCAGGTCCATGCGCACTCCACGGACCCTGCGCGAGAGACCCTGCACACCACGAGAGTGATACAGCCAGGTCGCGGGTGCAAGTGTGTCGAGTGCCATCTGCACCTCCCGCCATGCCGCACCCTGCGCGGCCCCTTCTGGAGCGGAAGCCGCTTCGCTCAGCAGCTTGTCGAGGCCTGGCCTGTGGAAACCGGTGTAATCCAGCGTTCCCCCTCGCTGGGCGCTCGCGAACATGGCACTGACATACGACAGGGAGATATCGCCTGGTATTCCGGTCATGAGCAGGTCGAAGCGTTTGATGGAGGCGCGGGCCTGCGTAAGGAATGCGCCCAGTTCTGTCTGCCGCAACGTCACAACGATCCCTCGTGCCGCCAAGTCGCTCTGCACCAATTGTTCGGCGACGTTGTCACCGCTGCCCACAGTGAGCAATTCGAGCGCGAGCAGTATGCCGTTGCGACGTCGCGTACCATCGGCCCCTCGAACCCATCCTGCGGCGGTGAGCAACGCGTCGGCGTTTCCGGTGTCGAACGCAGTGCCACCGCGCCAGGCGAGCGGGCTATTTGGAGGCACGGCGGTTGCGGCGGGCAGGCCAAATCCAGCAAGTGCGATGTCCACGATACGCTGGCGTTGGATCGAGAGCGCCACCGCACGGCGTACGCGTGCATCATCGAACGGAGCGCGTGTGGTATTGAAGCACAGCGCCGTGCTGAACAACACAGGGTATGAGAGCAGCATCAGCGTCTTGTCGTGTTCCACAAGCGACGCCATCGTGGGCGAGACCCCCGCGACGTCAAGTTCCCCGCTGGTGAGGCCGGCAAACTTCGTTGTGGCCTCGTCCACGACAGCCACGACGAATCCTTGTAACGCGGGCGGGCCACCAAGGTCCTTCGGAAAGGCATCGTTCCGCGTGAAGGTCCATCGCGCCCCTCGTTGTCGTGAAACGAACCGAAAGGGGCCATTGCCGATGGGCTCGTCGTTGAACGACGCGGAACGCATGCCCGACCGCGAGACGGTGGCAAGACGATGCCACGGGACGATGGGCAGTTCGGCAAGCAGCCCCGGCAATCGCGTTTGCGTGGATCGAAACCGGATCAGCAAGGTGGAGTCGTCCACAGCGATCACGGTGTCCATCAAAGCCAGCTCGGACGCGCGGTAGTAGCCGGTTGCCGGGTCCCTGGCTGCCAGCAGCGTGAACGCCGCGTCGCGCGCGGTCGTGGGTACGCCGTCATGCCAGCGTAGTCCCTCATGCAGTGACAGTGTCAATACACGTCCACCCTCGCTCCATTTCCACGCGCGGGCGTAGTACGGTTCGGGCTGAAGGAGTGAATCGTATCGCAAGAGGGTGACGAACAACGCGTATCGCTGCACTTGCCGCGACAGCGGATGGATGGTGACGAGCGGATTGGCCGATTCGAGATCGGCCCCGGAGGCCATCACGAGAACTCCGGCATCGCGCTGTGGAGCGATGCATGACGCTGCCAGTGTCGACAGCCCGAGCCATGAGGCGCGGATCCAGTGCCGCCGGAGCGTTGACGTTAACCGCGCACGATGCGATATCACCGCGTGCGAACTCCCATCCTCATACGCGCGCTGGGCCGCGCCGTACTGTTGTTCTGGTGCGTGCTCTCGCTCACGTTCGCGCTCCTTCGCCTGGCGCCCGGTGACCCCGCGACGTTCCTCCTCTCGCCCGGTGCCTCCGCGACTGACGCGGCGCGTATGCGCAGCGAACTCGGGCTCGACCAGCCGATCACCGTTCAATATGCACGCTGGCTGCGAGGGTCGCTCGTGGGGCAGCTCGGCGAGAGCTTCGCAGAGCACCGTCCTGTGCGCAGCCTCATCGCGAGTGCGCTTCCGATTTCCTTCGCCCTCGGCGCGGCGTCACTTCTGTTGTCGTTCGCAATCGGAAGTCTCGTTGGCATCGCGCAGGCCGCGCGACGCGGCAGTCGATTTGACCTTGTGTTCACGACGGCCAGCGTCCTGCTCGTTGCGTCGCCAGCGTACTGGCTTGGGTTGGGCGCCATCGCCTGCTTCACGTATCTCGCCTCCTCGTGGAGCCTGCCGCTGTTTCTCCGGCTGCCCGCCATTGGCATGAGTACTCCTGGTGCGGAACTGCACGGCGTGGCTCGCGTTGCCGACCTGATTCGCCATGCGATTCTTCCCGTGACGCTGTTGGCCGCGATCGGCGCGGGAGGGGTGGCGCGATACGTCCGGTCGAGTGCACTCGATGCCATCCATGCAGACTGGATGCGGACCGCCCGCGCCAAGGGCGTTTCGACGACCTCGCTCTACGCGCATCACCTCATGGCAAATCTGCGGGCGCCTCTGGTGACGCTGTTTGCACTCGCCCTGCCTGGCACCGTGGCCGGTTCAGTGTTCGTGGAAACGATTTTTGCCTGGCCAGGCATGGGTCGATTGATGGTGACAGCGATTGTCGCGCGCGACTATCCCGTGGTGATGGGCTGCGCCGCGACGTTCGCGGCGCTCGTCATCGTCGCCAACCTGTTCGCCGAAGCGATGCTTCCGTGGGCCGATCCACGCGTATCTGCGTGAGCGACGCAACTCGTGGCTCGCAGGTGCGACGATACACCGGCTCGGTGGCATTGGGCATCCTGCTCATCATTGCGGCGTCCGTGATCCTTGTACCTGCGCTGGCCTCCCGCGATCCGCTCCTCATCGATGATGTGCTGGCTCGCCGCCTTGTCCCGCCATTCGCGCGAGATGCGCACGGGAATTGGCACCTGTTCGGAACCGATCGGTTCGGACGCGACTTGTTCGTGCGCATGATGTTGGCAGGACGGCTCTCGATGCTCGTTGGGGTCCTGGGCTCACTTGTAGCCGGAACGATGGGAACCGCCCTTGGCGCGATTGCGGGATGGCGTGCGGGCTTGACCGATCGCGCCATCACCTCTGTGGCGGACCTGCTGCTTGCCATGCCGAGGCTCGTGCTGCTGCTCGTTGGCGTCGCACTATGGCAGCCGGGCCTCGGAACGATTCTTGTGGTCCTCGTGGCCACGGGATGGATGGGGACTGCGCGGCTCATTCGCGCGGAAGTGATTGCTGTACGAGAGCGGCCCTACGTTCCTGCGGCGACGGCGCTTGGCGCGAGCTCGATGCGCGTCGTCCTTCAGCACGTACTCCCCAATGCGATCGGCCCCGCGATCGTTGCAACTACACTGGGCGTGGGCAACGCGATTCTGCTCGAGAGCGGGTTGTCATTTCTTGGATTGGGGATTCAACCGCCTGCGCCAAGCTGGGGAAACATGATTGCCGGAGGAAGGGATCTTCTCGTTGTCGCGCCGTGGGTGGCGTTGGCACCCGGCTTCGCCCTCATCGCCACCGTGCTTGCCACCACCGTCCTTGGAGACGCGTGGCGCGATCGTCTCGCCGGCGACCGGGTCGTCAGCGAGCGAGGATCGTGACGATTTCCCCCGGTGCAGCGACGAAGCGAATGACCCCATGAGCCACTGAGAGACTCTCCGTCGGTGTTTCGTCCAGTCGCGCGCGCGTTGCTTCCTCGATCGGACGACCGACGCGCCATTCACCGTTGGCGATTGTGTCGGCCTGATTGCGACACCGCAGAACGATCCATCCCTCCCGCTGGGCGGGACACGCCGCGCTGAAGATCAGTCCGGATCCAACAAGTTCCAGTCCGGCTGCGCTCAGCGGTGGGAGAAGGTTTGAGCGGAGCGTCTCACCGGTGATCGGCAGCAACACATCGTCGGCATAGCGTTCAATCTCGTCGCGCACCGCCGGGCAATCCGGTCCGTGCAGCCAAACCGCAATCAATGCCTCGTATTCGCCGATGCACTGCGCGTCTGGAGTGGGCGCAGGCCATCCGGCATGTCCGGGTCGTTCCGGAAGATCGGACCGCGACAGCTCGCCTACGGATCGTAGCAGGGTGATGGCGATGCTACCGTCCTCCCCGCTTTCGTACTCGGCCAAGCCATCCGAATAGACGGTCGCTCCGCAATCCTTGGCGAAGCGCGCGACCCATCTGTGAAGCGGGGCGCTGGCCACGACGTGCTCCATTGCCGCATCACTGTCGGTGATAGCCAGCGGTGATCGTTCCACGGCGCCGAAGGCAGCGTCGGCGACGGTGCGGGCCGGCCCGAGCCCAGTCTGAACGATCAAGCGCAGGCGCTGATCCCGATGGTGGTTCTCGCCGCTGAGGCGCACATAGAGTACCGGGCAGTCCGCGTCGAGCCGGAGCGCAACGCTGGCGACGCTGCGCGACCCGCTACGCGCGGAAAACGCGTAGTCGATGACGATCTCACCCCGCAACGGTCCACGATGTGTTACCCGTACTCGTCGAACGCGCGGGGGCTCGAGGAACTCCCGCAGCGCAGGCGTATACAGATCGCCCACGTCACGGCGACGCTCCAGGGTGATCAGGTCAACGACGCGTCGCCCGAGCGACGCGTCTGAAAGACTCACCTGACCCGCGTCATCCACATCGAGCCGTACGCGTCCGTTGTCGAGCGAGCGAGGCGTCGCGACAACCGGGTTTGGCACTCCGGCCTGGCTGTGACCACGCTGTGC
The DNA here is from genome assembly GCA_040003455.1 of bacterium. Taxonomy (GTDB): domain Bacteria; phylum Gemmatimonadota; class Gemmatimonadetes; order Gemmatimonadales; family Gemmatimonadaceae; genus AG11. The sequence goes on along the minus strand of JBDUCM010000004.1, from coordinate 66,467 downwards.
AAATGACTGTACGCCGTAGCCCGCGATCGGGGGAACCCATCCGACCGCCCGCGCCTCCATGATGACGTCAGCGTCGGGATATGCGCGCGGCGACTCCGTCAGTTGCACGCGCTCTTTTCTCGACAGCACCTGCAATGGCATTCCGGCAACACGAAACGGTTGCGGCCTGCGTCGCGGCCCTTGGCGTGAAGCGGATCCCGGTCCAACCGCAATGTCAGCCACCTTCACGCGCAAAGTCACTTCTGCCACACCGCCGCGTGGACGCGGCGCAGGATTCCGGAGAGCCACTACTGGCAACCAGTCCCCGGCCCGGACTCGCGCAGCTTCAGCGTCGTGATCGATGAGCTCGTGCACAGCCCGAGTGCGCAGCCCTGTCGCCTGTTCCTCCGCCGATGAAAGCCGCGTATCGAACGCCGCGGCGACGGCATCAACGGACGTTCCGCACAGCGTGTCGTGGGGATGCGCAAGCAGCAGTGCGCGCCACGTTGCGTCGAGCAGTGCACGCGCGGCGGGACTCCCGCCGTCGCCAAGGGCCAGCCAGGGCTCCACGTCTCGCACCAGCGCGCGACCAGCGCGAGCGCTACGACGCTTCTGGGCCGCTCGAGTGGCCAGCGTCCCTTGCAGCGTCCACGTGTAGCCGTACGAGTCGCGCAGCTCACCTTCAATCTCGGGCAAGTCGCAACCGCTCGCGGCCATCACGATCGCGCGGGCTGCACTGCGCAAGGACATCGTGACCACGCGCGTGGGCTGCGCCTGGTCGGCGAGCAGTTCGACGGCTGTCCGAAGGTGGCGTTGCCGTTGGTGGTGATCGGCGCCGTTGAGCAGCAGCGCGGCGCCCGTCACCGCACGGGGAGACAGCGTCGAGGCTATCCGCTGCCATCGCTCATGCGATGCTGCAAGTGATACCGGAAGGCTGCTGCCAAACTCGTAGCCATCCGGAGGCAGGTGGTAGACGAGCACTTTCTCGCCAGATCGCCCGCGCCAACGCACCGTGTCGCCGCTCGGCCATCGCGCCCCGCCGTAGCCTCGCCAGAGGATCACGACGTCGCAGCCGAAGCCAATCGCTATGTCAGGCAGTGCCGCCGGGTGGCCGAACGAGTCCGGACAGTAGAGCACATTCGGTGAATCTGCGCGAAGCGACCGAAGGGCACGGCGCCCCGCCAGAAGGTTGCGCACAAGCGCCTCCCCGTCGGGGATGAGCTCATCTGCAAGGACGTACCACGGGCCTGCTTCGAGGCGGTGATCACGCAACATCGTCGCCAGTTCGCCGACTCGCTCCGGACGGATTGCGAGGTAGTCATCGAGCAGGACGGCCTGTCCGTCCAACAGAAAGCTCTCGTCCCCGCGTGGCGGGTCATCGAGCAAATCATCGATGACCGACACGAGGCGTTGGCGAAATTCGCCAGCAGTGTGGTACCACTCTCGATCCCAATGCGTGTGGGACACGACGTACAATTCGGCGAGACGCGAAGGCATACGGGCATTGTGCGCACTCGCTCCGCGCCACACAAGCCTGCCTCTCCGCACGCAATTCGTCGAAATGAATGGCGAGAGCGGCGTCGCGCCTTCCGGCGCGACGCCCTGCGGTCGTTATGCGACTCGCTGTCCCGTCATCAGACGATAGACAATGATCACAAGCGCGATCACGAGCAGGATATGAATCAGTCCGCCGCCGATCGGGAAGATGAAGAATCCGAGCGCCCAGAGGATGAACAGGACGAGCGCGATAGTGAACAGCATGTGAGTATCCTCGTTTGAGAGAAGGGTGCCGATTTCCACTCACCTCCCAAAGCAACTGTCGTACCGAACGAGGCGATAGTCGCCGACGAAGGCGCGATGCGACCCTCTGGGGCGATCAGCGCGATGGGCCTGGCAACTCCGTCTCCGCTGATGGCCCGTGGAGAACACGCGACTGCCTGGCGAGAAGAATTCGCGTGGCGCGGACATCATGTCCTACGTCGACAAAGAGGATCGCCAGGTCGCCGACCCCCCAGAGCAGCCCGGCGAGGACGACAAGACGACTTGCCTCGCCGAGCAACGTCGGTACCGCTGCCGAGCCCTGTGCCATCACGCCGGTCACGACCTCCGCGACAAGAAGGAGCGCAAGCACGACTCCCATCAGCTTGAACAGCTTCGAGAGGTAGCGGAGTCCCACGTACGGTTCGAGGTCACTCTGCCGGATGTCCGGGATCTCGATGACGGCATCCTCGGGAGATAGGGCGTGCCCAAGGCGATCGATGGTCCCCCGTGGCTCCAGTTCCATTGTTCCGTCTGCTGCGCGCCGATGTTCGCTCATTGTCCACCTCCTGAACCGATCCAGCGGGCACGGTAGCCACGCGAGTCGATGTGTATGAAAGGACCGTGCCCGGCTTCGGCCGGATACACGCCTGCGCCCCCGACGAGTTCGGGATGCGTCGCCTCCACCCTATCCACTGCGGACAGCACGACCCTCGCATCATTGATATCCACACGGCCGTCATGATTCAGGTCGTCCATGGCCCCGTTGCCGTCGTTGTCGATGAAAATGTCGGCCGCGTCGCCGTACATATGCCGGCTCAAGCCGGCGCGTCCCCCCGTGTTGCCGCCGCCCTTGTTGTATTGCGGCGTGCGGAACCCGCTCATCACATGCACCCCGCCCACGGCCACCCCGCGAGACGCCAGATCGCTCAGAACCAATTCGAGCTTGTCCACATTGCGGAGTTCGATGACCAGATATTTTGGCCAGACATTCGGCTGATCGTGCGTCAGGAAATCGCGGAGCGTGAAGTGTTCCGAGAGACGGGTATCCGCGTTGGCCGGCGTGACCTCGATAAAGCCCGATGGTGGCTGATACCGAGCGGCGGGCGCCTTGCCTGGCGCGTTTACCGGCCCCGCCTCACCCGGCCAGTTGCCGATGTAATACAGACCCACACGCCCGTTTCGCTTGTCGCTGCGCGGCCGCATGCTGATGAGACTGACGTCGGTGATGGGTTTGATGACGTTTCCAATGGCCACGGCCAGCTTCCAGATTCCGGCTTTTGGCGCCACAGTCGATCCGGTCGATTCGGACTCCGCCACATGCAGCGCGGTGCCATCCGGGAGCGAGTCGTCGGCGAGGAGAGCGCCTTGCGTCGCGATGCGCGCCCGGAGTTTGCCACTGGCGCCGTGGAGTTCGCCCGCAAGCGCATCCAGCGAAACATCGGTGAGATACGCAGCGGTCGGCCCCTCCGTGCTCGCGAGGGCGGTTGCAATCCGCGACGTCACTCCTGGCTGTGCCGCGATGGCTGAACGAGTGCCCGTGGTGGCGATTGACCATGCCCAGCCGACGACGAACAGCCCGATGACGGCATTTCCGCCGAGGTCGAGGAAGCGCTCGGTTCGGCGGGAGACGCCAGCACGGTGCCACCGACTCCTCCGCTGGTGCACGGCCGAGCCCATTGCGGCGCGACGAAGGGGCTGGTCGCCCGGGATGCCGGTTGACCCACTGCGAGCGACCGCCGAACTTCCGTCGCTTGCTTCGTCTTTCTTTCGCCGAGCCTCATGCATTCTCTTCTCGATCTCTTCCATCAGCTTACGGATGTCCAGCAGCTGGTCAGGCTGGGCGGATATGTTGGGCTGACGCTCATCATCTTCGCCGAAACCGGGTTGCTCGTCGGCTTTTTCCTGCCGGGCGACTCGTTGCTGGTGACGGCTGGCCTGCTGTCCACACAGCCGCAGTTCGGACTCAACATGTGGATCCTTGGCGTACTGCTTACCGTTGCCGCCATAGTCGGGAACTCGCTGGGATATGCCATCGGTAAAGTGACCGGACCCCGGTTGTTCACACGCGACGACTCGCTGCTGTTCAAGAAGAAACACCTGTTCCGTGCGCACGCCTTCTACGAGAAGCACGGTGGCAAGACCCTGGTCATTGCGCGATTCATGCCTATCGTGCGCACCTTCGTGCCAGTTGTGGCCGGTCTGGCCCAGATGAAATTCCGGATCTACACGGCCTACAACCTGCTGGGAGCGGTGATGTGGATCTGGTCGATGCTGTTTATCGGCTATTTCCTCGGCCGTTACATCCCCGGCATTGAAAACCACATTACCAAGGTCATCCTCGTGGTGATCTTCCTTTCGCTGTTGCCAGGATTGATCTCCTGGCAGCGCGAGCGCACGCGCGCAGCGGCTTGAGTCCGGTCGCGCACCTTTGCCGAACGTCTGAACCAACTCGGAGAGCATCATGCCCCACACGCTTCCGCCCCTTCCCTACGCCCTCGATGCACTCGAACCACACGTCGATGCGCAGACGATGGAAATCCATCATGGGAAGCACCACAACGCTTACGTCACCAACCTGAACGCGGCGCTCGCAAAGGCGCCCGAGTTGGCCGAGATGCCCCTCGACGATCTCCTCAAGGACCTGAACGCCGTGCCTGAAGCGATCCGTACCGCCGTGCGGAACAACGGTGGCGGACATTGGAATCACACGTTCTTCTGGCAAATCATGGGGCCGAACGCCGGCGGTGCTCCAACAGGCCGGCTCGCGGATGCCATCAATACCGCGTTCGGAGACTTCGAAAAATTCAAGGAGCAGTTCGGTGCTGCGGGAGTGGGCCGCTTCGGCTCCGGATGGGCGTGGCTGCACAATGACGGTGGCACGCTCTCCATCAGCAGCTCGCCCAACCAGGACAATCCGATCATGGACGGGAAGGCCGCCCCAATCCTGGGCATCGATGTGTGGGAGCACGCGTACTACCTGAAGTACCAGAACCGCCGGCCCGACTACATCAAGGCATGGTGGAACGTGGTAAACTGGGACGAGGTCTCGAAGCGGTTTGGATAAGACTCCGGGCTAGCCCCAATGCTCGCGAGACCGAGTGCGTCCGTCATTCGTTGTTCGTCGCGCGTTTTCCTACCCGTGTTCCGTCACCAGTTGTTCGTGACCCGTCGCTCGCTCAACGGACACGACGATAAATCACAGCCACGAACGACGAAGCACGGAATAACGGAGAACTGGTTGGCCAACTCGCGACGAAAAAGAAGGGCCGCGATGCCGTGGATTTCTCCGCGCTATCGTGGCCCTTCGCCCTTTGCCCTTTGCCCTTTGCGAACTACGCGACCAGCCGACGGACCGGCTCACCCGAGTTGAGCTAGGGAACCGGTTTCGGTTTCGGCTCGATGCGAAGCGCCCACAGCCCGCTGTTGAAATCGTTCACGTACGCCAGTCCGTCCTTCTTGTTTACAACCACACCCCAGGTCATGGGGGCGTTCGGAACCTTGGCGTTCGGGTCACCAGGCATGAACTCGCCGATTTCTCGGCCCTGCGCCTTGAGGTCACCGCGCAGCTCTCCGCTGAGATCAAATGCGTGGAACCCCGCGTTGTACGCGCCCATGTACAGGGTATCACCGGCCACCCAGATGTTGTGCACGCCGCCGTACTCAGGCTCGTACCATGCCACCGATTTCGGGTGTTCGATGTCGCTCACATCGAGCACCTGCAGCCGGCCGTGCGCACGCGATGGGGACCAGTTGAACAGCGTGGCCGCCGCGTCATTGCCGAACACTTCATCCGCGATGAGCACGTAGTTCTTGTACCGCCAGGCAGTATGCGTGCCCCGGATGAAGCCCTTCCCGCCTTCCTTTTCCACCGACTTGTACAGCGCATTCAGGTCGTACTTGTACTGGGCAACCAGCTTCGGTGCCGACGGCGTTCCGCCCTTGATGCCGTTGCCCACGTCGAGAATCACAAGCCCATCATTCCACCACGAACCGTACAGCAGCCCGTCCTGCACGTCGATGTCGTGCAGCATGCGCCCTGCATCGCCCTGCCGCGGCGCCCACGTGGACACCTGCTTCGGATGATACGGATCGGTGATGTCGATGACGTGCAGCGCGCCCGTTCCGTCATTCGTGAGATAGATGTGCGTGCCGTACTTCGGCTGCTGGAAGATGAACGTCGAATGGACGCCAGCGGTCACGCCGTCCGTGAACTCGCTGATCTGCTTCGGATGGAGCGGATCGCGCGTGTCCGCGATGACGATGCCGTTCTTGCGATTGTCGGCCCCTTCGCGCGTGAGCACCATGTAGTTCCCGTCCGGCGTGGTCATCATGTCGTTGATCTCGCGCGCATTCACGACGATCGAGTCCACGACGACCGGATTCGCGGGGTCCGTGATGTTCACCGCGTACACGCGGTCACCGCCAAGGTGTGTGCCGAGGTACGCGACGTTGCCGTTGGGGTGGATCCATACTTCGCTGGTGGGGAATGCCGTACGCAACAACTTCCCCACGACGCGTACCGGTCGCTTCACGTCGCGATCTGTGGCGGTGATGACGGCATCTGCTGTCCTGCTGCCGAAGTTGGCGGTCACCTGGTAGGTGCCGGGCTCGTACGCCACGAACGCACCGTCGGGATCGACCATCCCCTTGCCGGGGGTGAACAACCAGCTTGGCGTGAGCCCTGTGATTTCCTTTCCGGAAGCGTCCTTCACCACCACCTTGAAGCGGGTAACGTCCCCGGTACGAACCTGCGCAGCCGCAGGCTGGACGTCGACGCTGGCAACCTGCGAGCCGATTACCTCAACGGGGACACGGGTGCTCGCCGAACCCGCAGTCGCGGTCAACACCGCTTTGCCGGCGCCAACAGCCTGCACCGCGCCATCGACGCTGACCTTCAGTACGGCCGGCGCGGATGAACTCCACAGCACCTTGTCAGCACGTTGGTCGCTCGCTTTCGAGAAGACGGCGGCGTCGAGGTGAATCCGCTGACCGGGTAGCATCCGAGTGGGCTTTGGAGAGACCTCAAGCCGTGCAGCCGGACCCGCGACCATTGCTACTTCGAATCGGCTGACGATCGGCTTTCCGCCGGCGACCAGCGCGATTGCGGCGACCGGCAACGTTCCCGTAGCCCCGGACCGAACCATGCCCGTGGTGTCCACCGTCCCTTCGAACGGGGCACCCGCAGGCCGAAAGGTGATTTTTGCATCAGGCACGAGCTTGCCATCCGCATCAAACAGCTGTGCCCGCAACTGGAGCGAATCGCCAGCGATGACGGTGCGCGTGGCGGGCGTCACGACAACGCGCGCCACTGCCTGCTGGGCGTCTGCGGCCTGGGACGCGCATGCGACAGCGCTCAGTACAGCAACGAAGGACAACCGGTGGGACACGGGTAACTCCGGAAAGAAGGGTTCGCCGACCAGGGCCGGCAACGGAAACTTTGTCGTCAGGCGCGGGCTGTCAACGATCAATACGAAGGATTGCCGTGGTGACGGACCGCGTCGCGTACTGATGCAATCGCTCTTTTTCGCCCCCAACAGCCAGGATCCGGACATGCGTCTGAGTCTGCGCCACTCGCTTTCACTGTTGCTGGCACCTGTATCCGTGGCCGTTGGCCAAACCGTGGCCTCGTCTCCTACGGCTCCTTCGCCAGCCGTGGCGCTCACATGGCGAACGGATCGGGTTGGGGGAACCTCTCCCTTCTATGAAGTTGCCGAACTGGCCGACAGTGGCCGGACCCTCACTCTGCGTCGCATGGAGGGCGGATCCCTCCTGGGTGGCGAATTCGGCACCGCCACGACCTCTGCGCCGGCCATAGAGATGCGTGGACGACGCGTCACCGTGAGGGCTTTGATTCGGACGAGCGACGCCGAGAGCGCAAGTATCTGGGTGCGCGCCGAAGGGGGTGGAAAGACCCTCCGCCTGGAGAACAACATGGCGCGCGCGCTCACCGGCACACGCGACTGGGGCGAACAGACCGCCGTTCTGGATATCCCGGACGAAACGGAGAAAATTTCGTACGGCCTGCTCATTGTCGGTCGCGGCTCCATCTCGGCACGCAACCTTACCGTCACGACCGGACCGATTGAGGGCGCCGCGCGGACAGGCGCCCCTTGATCGTCGGCCCGAACGTTTATTGCGCCGCTTCGCCTTCGAGGTACGTGTATCCCTCCAATCCTGCGACGTAGTCGGCGATGAACGCGTTCGCGTCCGTGCGACTGAGATGCTTTACCTGCGTCACCTTGCGCCGGAACGTCTGCAACAGGTCGGACGCACGGAACTGCACATAGTTCAATACCTCGGTCACCGTGTCACCGTGCACGAGATCCGTGATCTCGTATCCGGTGCCCGCCAGGCGAATATGAACGGCGTTGGTGTCGCCGAACAGGTTGTGCAGGTCGCCCAGGATTTCCTGATAGGCGCCGGTGAGGAAGACACCAAGCATGTACGGTTCGCCGTCGCGCCATTCGTGCAGCTCGAGCGATGGGTTGCCTTCCTTGTCGCCAACGAAACGGTCGATCTTCCCATCCGAGTCGCACGTGATGTCCTGAAGGGTTCCGCGACGCGTGGGCTCCTCATTCAACCGGTGAATGGGCATGATTGGAAAGAGTTGGTCGATGGCCCAACTGTCCGGCAGTGACTGGAACAGCGAGAAATTGCAGAAGTATCGATCGACCAGCACGGCATCGAGGTCGGCGAGAATGTCCTCGTAGGCGTCGCGATCCTTTTGCACGATTGCGGCGATGGCGTTCACCGTCGCGAGATACATCTGCTCGGCGACGGCACGTCCGCGCAGGGAAAGGACACCGCTGGCGAATAGTTGCTGCGCACGCTCCTTGTCGAACGTCACGTCGTGGAAGACTTCCCTGACGCGACGCTTCTTGACGGTGCCGCTGGCCATGTCGTGGTAGTCTTCCGCCATCTCGTGCAGAACCGCGTGATCGTCGTCCGTGAGTTCCGGCACGGGAACCTCCACCACGGATTCGACGTCGATGACCTTGAGCAGAAGCAGCGCATGGTGTGCGGTGAGCGCGCGCCCTGACTCACTGATCACGTGGGGCATTGGCAGGTCGAGATCTCGGCACGACTCGGCAAGCGTATAGATGACGTCGTTGGCGTACTCCTGGAGCGAATAGTTCACGCTCGCGTTCGACGTCGAATTGCTGCCGTCGTAGTCGACACCCAACCCGCCGCCTACGTCAACGTGCGTGACATCCACCCCCAGCGCGCGGAGTTCGGCGTAGAAGCGTGCGACCTCCTGAAGGCCGGCCTTGATGTAGCGAATGTCGGTGATCTGCGAGCCGAGATGGAAGTGGATCAGCTTGATGATGTCGAGGCGGCCGGCTGCCCTGAGCTTGTCCACCGCTTGCATGAGCTGCGCGGCGTTGAGGCCGAACTTCGATTTTTCGCCGCCGCTCTCCTTCCAGCGACCGTAGCCCGTGCTTGCGAGCTTGATGCGGATGCCGGCAGTTGGGTTGACCCCCAGTTCTGCGGCCGCCGCAAGCAGCACGTCGATCTCGCTCAATTGCTCAATGACGATGAACACCTGGTGGCCGAGCTTCTGCCCGGTAAGCGCGAGTCGCATGAATTCATCGTCCTTGTAGCCATTGCAGACGATGAGATGCTCGGTGCTCTCCGACAGGCCCAGCACCGCCTGCAACTCGGGCTTCGACCCGCATTCCAGCCCCACGCCGTGCTTTGCGCCGAACTGGACGATTTCCTCCACAACATGGCGCTGCTGGTTCACCTTGATCGGATACACCGTCGTGTAGCCGCCCGTGTACTCGAACTCCTGGATGGCCGTTTGGAACCGTTCGCTCAGCGACTCGATGCGCGAGCGGAGGATGTCCGAAAAGCGCAGCAGCACCGGCAAGGCGACCCCCTGCTCTTCCAGGTCGCACGCCAGCTCGTGCAAGCTGAGCTGCAGCTCGGGATGTTCCTTGTCGGGGCGCACCACAACGTGCCCCCGAGCGTCGATATCGAAGAATCCCGCGCCCCAGCCCTCAATGTTGTAGAGCGCGCGCGCCTTCTCGATGCTCCAGTCGCCACCCGCACGCGCGGGGACCGCTTCAGTCGTCAGTGTCGCCATGTGAACAAGATAATGGCGAGAGGCACGCGGTGCGCGGTGGCCGAAACCGCCACGTCAGGGGTACAGGATTTCCGTCCGCCAGCGATTGCCGTCCGTGATGTAAACGTGACGTTCGTGGAGCCGACTCGGCATGCCATGCCAGAATTCGATACGGCTCGGCAGCACGCGAAAACCCGACCAGTGCGGCGGGCGCGTCACCGGCACACCGTGAAACCGTGCCTCGATTTCCCGAACACGTGCAGTGAGGTCGGCTGTCTGCTTCAGCGGTTGGCTCTGGAGCGACGCCCACGCGCCGATCTGGCTTCCACGTGCGCGGCTGGCGAAATACTCGTCCGCCTCGGCGCCCGTCACCGGGCTCGCCACGCCTTCGATCCGAACCTGTCGCTCGAAAGGCTGCCAGTGGAAGCACATCGCGACCTTGTCGTGCCGGAGCATCTCCTTGCCCTTCCGACTCTCGTAGTTGGTGTAGAACACGAAGCCCCGTTCGTCGAACCCTTTCAGTAGCAGGATGCGAACGGCCGGTTGGCCCGTATCACTCACCGTTCCAAGCGAAAACGCCGTGGGCTCCGGGAGCACAACAGGATCCACTGCCTTTGCCATCGCAAGCTGATCACCGAATGCAGCGAAGGGTTCCGGCCATGGCGCGTAACCGCTCATCTGATGGCTCTCTGGCGAAAGGGGGGCGGGCCTGCGGACCAGAAGGGACCACAGATCGAGAACTGGGCACCCGTGAAACGAACAATGGCATGTGCGGTGGCTCCGCGGCGCCGGTGGTCAGCTGTCACGCCCACCAAGGATTCCTCCCAGCAGTGCTCCGCCAACGGCGCCCAGCGCCGTACCTTCCTGCTGCTGGCGTCCGCCCGCGCGCGGCGCCGCCGCGAGAATCCGGTCAGCCAGGCGTGAGAACGGCATGGTCTGGAGCATCACGCGGCCCGGGCCAGACAGCGTGGCGAAGAAAAGGCCCTCCCCGCCGAAAAGCGCCGTCTTTACGCCGGGAACCATCTGAATGTCGTATTGCACCTGTGCTTCCATGGCGACGATACAGCCGGTATCCACCCGCAGCGTCTCGCCAGCTTTCAGTGTTTTTTCCCACAACGCGCCGGACGCGTGCAGCACCGCCGTACCGTCGCCCGAAATGCGCTGGAGAATGAAACCTTCACCCCCGAAGAACCCTGCGCCAATGCGCTTGGTGAACGCAACGTCCACCAGCGTGCCCTTTGGCGCGCACAGGAAGGAGTCCTTCTGCGCGATGATTGTTCCGCCCCATTCCAGCAGGTCCACCGGCTTGATCTTGCCGGGGAAGTGCGAAGAAAACGCGACGCGGCTACGGCCGCGCCCCGCATTCATGAACGTGGTCACGAAGAAGGTGTCACCGGACAGGACACGACGGGCGCCCGCGAACAGCTTGCCCATCATGCCGCCGCCCTGCCGATTGGGATCGAGCGTGGTGTTCATCTCGATGCCGTCTTCCATGAACATCATCGCGCCCGCTTCCGCGATGACGGTTTCGCCGGGATCGAGTGTCACGATCACCGCCTGCAGGTCATCCCCAATGAGCTCATAATCGATTTCGTCGGACGTCCGCGGCATGTGGAGCACTCCTCTCGTGTGGATGGCACGGGTTCGGGACGGTTGCCCACGGGCGTCCGCCGCCCGGAATGGCACGACTCGCGCTGACCGCGCGCAACCTGCATCATTAGACAATCCTTTCACACTCTCGTCAATGCCTTCGTTCCACCTTTGGCCCGTTGTTGCACTTGCCGTTGCCGTCGCGGCCGCGCCTCTCGCCGCGCAGGGCGGGGCGCCTCGCACCGCGGACTCGGCAGTCACGCTGCTGACCCCCGCCCGTGTCTTTGATGGCATGGAGATGCATGATGGCTGGAGTGTGCTGGTACGGGGTGACCGCATCGCCGCGGCGGGACCTGCCTCCTCGCTGACAGTGCCTGCCAACGCAAAACGCGTGGACCTTGCAGGCACCACGCTCATGCCCGGCATGATCGAGATGCACTCGCACTTGCTGTTGCATCCCTACAACGAAACCACCTGGAACGACCAGGTGTTGCACGAGCCGCTCGCGTTGCGCGTCGCTCGTGCAACGAACCATGCACGCGAGACACTACGCGCAGGATTCACGACCGTGCGAGACCTGGGCACGGAAGGCGCTGCGTACGCCGACGTGGGCCTCAAGCGTGCGATCGCCCAGGGCATCATCCCGGGACCGCGCATGATTGTGGTTACCCGCGCCATTGTCGCGACGGGCACATACGGTCCGCGCGGGTTCACACCAGAAATGGATGTGCCTCAGGGCGCCGAAGAGGCGGATGCATCCAACCTGACGCGAGTGGTGCGGGATCAAATCGGGCGTGGCGCCGACTGGATCAAGATCTACGCGGACTATCGATGGGGCCCAAACGGTGAAGCGCGTCCCACGTTTACGCTCGATGAGATCAAGCAGATCGTGGAGGTCGCCCGCACGTCAGGTCGTGCTGTCGTCGCGCACGCCGCCACCGTGGAAGGCATGCGCCGCGCCATCCTTGGTGGCGTTGAAACCATCGAACATGGCGACGCCGGCACGCCGGAGATCTTCCGCCTGATGAAGGAGCACAATGTGGGATTCTGCCCGACCGTGGCGGCGGGCGACGCCATTCTGCGCTACACCGGCTGGAAGCACGGAGACCCGGAACCCAGGCGGATCATCGAGAAGCGCGCGAGTTTCAAGGCGGCGATGGACGCCGGCGTCACGATGTGCAACGGCAGCGACGTTGGCGTCTTCACGCACGGCGAGAACGGCCGCGAGATGGAACTGATGGTGGACTACGGACTATCTCCGCTGAATACCATTCGCGCCGCCACCAGCACCAACGCACGGCTCCTGCACATGGAGGAACAGATCGGGTCCGTTCGGCCCGGCTTGTTGGCTGACCTGGTGGCCGTCCGTGGCGACCCATCACGCGACATTCACGCGGTGCGTGACGTCAGCTTCGTAATGAAGGGTGGATCGGTGTTTCGCTCCACGCCGTAGGCGAGGTACTGCGACGGTCAGGCAGCCATTGCCGACCGTCGCGCCTTCATCAGGATCGTGAAAGTCGATCCCTGGCCCGGCTCGCTCGACACCACCAGATCGTGACCCATCAACTCGCACAGCTTCTGCGAGATGGCGAGTCCGAGTCCTGTTCCACCGTAGGTGAGCGACGTCTGGGAATCGGCCTGCTCGAATGCCTCGAAAATTGCCTCGAGGCGATCCGGTGGAATGCCGATGCCAGTATCCTGGACCTCGATCCGCTCAGCCTCTCCGCCCATCTCACCGCTGATCACACGAACCGTCACCGAGCCCCCCGACGGCGTGAACTTGATGGCGTTGCCGACCAGGTTGATCAGAACCTGCTTCAGCTTGGCAGCATCGGTCTGTGCATACGATTGCAGGGGTGTGTCGATCTCCAGATGCACGCCTGCTTCGGTGGCGCGCACTTCGAGATCCGCAATGGTATCGCGAACCAGCTTGGTGATGGGCGTCTGCGCGATGTCCACCGTTTCGTGTCCCGCCTCGATTTTGGAGAGGTCGAGGACCTCGTTGATCAAGGTCAGCAGGTGCCGCCCGTTTGCACCGATCCGCTCCAGGAAAGTGATTTCTTCCTTTTCCAGGCGCTTGTACCGGTTCCGCAGCAGCACGTTGGTGAACCCGATGACCGCGTTCAACGGAGTGCGCAGCTCGTGGCTCATCCGAGCGAGGAAATCGCTCTTCGCGCGGTTCGCCTGTTCCGCCGAGTCCTTGCTCGCGAGGATGACCTCCGCCACACGCTGGCTCTCCGTCACGTCGCGGGCGATGAGCAGCCCACCAACCACCGTTCCGTCAGCGGTGCGCATTGGCGTAACGGTGAGATCCATCCACACTTCGTCGTGCCAGAGTGCGTGCGTCGCGCGCACGGCCGTGAGTTCCGTGGCGCGCCCATGGAGGGCCTCCTGGAGCAGTCTCACCTCCTCGCCGTTGTTCAGAAAAGGAAGCAGGTTGCCAAAGGCTGTTCCTTCAACTTCAGCGAGCGGGCGCCCAGTCAGCGATGCCATGGCGGGATTCCACGCGTGGATGCTGCCCGTTCGATCGAACGCCGCTATGCCGTCGACGGTGGAGCGCACCAGCGCAGCGCTGAACTCCTGTTCGCGCGCCAGCGCATCGCGCTGCTGCGCCAGTTCCGCCGCGGTGGAGTGCAGTTGCTCGTTCTGCCGTTCGAACACTGCGGACTGCGCCCGCAGCAGTTCTGCATTCTGATCGCGGAGCGCCTCTGCGAGCCCACGCGCTTCGTTCTCGGCAGCCAGTTGAGTGACCACGCGGGTGAGCTTCTCCGATTGCTCTTCTGCCATCTGCGCAGCACGAACGATCCAGGCCGCGATGAGCGTGCATGCCAACGCCGCAATCAGGAACGCCGTCGGGAGGCCCGACGAGAACTCCTGCATGGTCTGCGCTGACGGCGTGATGGTCAGTTGCCAGCGTCTGTCGCGCGCGTCGACCGGTACGACAGCAGCCCATTTGCGCGCATCGGCATTGTCCACTTCGCCCCGCGTTGCCAGCGGCGAGGTGCCGTCTTTCAGGACGTAGCCATACTGCCCGGCAAATTCGTCCGGCAACACGTCGGCGATGAGAACGGCCGGCTCGAGTTGCGCAACGATGAAGCCATCATGCACGCCAGCGAGCATCGTGCGAGAAGCGATGAACACGGTGGATGGTTCGCCCTTGGCCACATGGGGCGCCGACACAACGGCACGATCATGAAGTCGCGCGTCCTGAAGGATCGACAGTCGGGTATTGTCGCGGTCGAAGCGACTCCCCACGGTGTCCACGGGTGATCTGGAGCTCGTCGCATGCCACACGATGGTGCCGTTCTCGTCGAGAAGCGACAGCGATGTGATTCCAGGGAAGTCGCGCATGAGTTGCCCCATGGCAAGATTTCTTGCCCGACCTGCGCCGCCGGCACTGTCGCTCGCGCCCGTACGGACCGCTTCACTGACACGCCCGGCACCGGCGCGGCCTTCACTTCCAGTGCGGCCGCTACTGCCGGGCGCGCCTTTCCGGCGTTGCGCCCGGCCCAGCGCCATCCGATCCACTACGCGCGCCCGCTCGTCGATGCTTCGTCCCATTGCACTTCCCATCGCCTTCGCGTGGTGTCGCGTGGCGATTTCGAGCGTCCGGCGATCGTGGTCGCGCAGCGACTCCCACAGCAACAGTGAGGCGATTGCGACGGTCGTGGCCGCGAGCACCGGCACAACACGTCGCGCCGGAATACCGGTACGGCGCGCGGTGAGCACGATGGCGGCAAGCACCCCCAACCCCACGACGGAGAATGTGATTGCGCCGGTGACGGCCATGGGTGAAGAGACTCCCCAGCCATACGCGGCGGGAATGCCGAAGATGTACCCTGCCAGCGCTACGGCTCCTGCCGTGGTGGCCGCCAAGGCGGCAATTGAACTGCCCAGCAGGCGTACCTGAGTGATGCGTCCCTGAGCCAGCACTGTCAACGCAAATGCAATCAGTGAAAACGCCGCGGCGCTGTTGGACGGCATGCGTCCGGGAGCAACGTCGTGGATGTTGGCGAATTCGCCCATCACTTCGCGATTTACACCGAGTTGCCAAAGCGCCTGATCAATGCCGGCGTACCATCCGGTTGCGTGTTCAACCATCGTCGTGCCAGCGATCGCGAGCACGGCGAGCGAGAGAACCACAGTTGTACGGGCGCGCCCATGCACCACGGCCGCGAGTGCGAGCGCGACGAGCAACAGGCACACGGCTGAATTGAACTGCACCGCTGGAAATGCCGGCGTCGTCCGGAGCAGTCGCGGGATCTGCCCGTACCAGCCGAGCAGCGCAAACGACGCCGCCGTTCCGGCCAAGGCGGCGCACAGCAAGGCGGCTCGACGAAGTCTTCCTTCGCGCCAGAACGACGCTTGGACGCGGACGGCATTGCCGACCGACAGTTTTGAAGCGGAAGTCACTCGGGACCCGGCGAGTAGAAGGCGGGAGCGTGACAAAAATTGCAGGCGGAACTCAAGTACTACAAACATCGGCACCCGCCGATGCCAACTTGAATCACCCCGTCGCGGCTGTCACTCCCTGTCCCTTCGGGCCAGCTGCCAGCGTGCCGCCCGGTACATGATCGGCCCAAGCCCAATGGCCACCGCCGCTCCCAGAACGGCAGGCAGTCCGTATTGGCCATCCGCGAAGCTGAGTACCACGACGAGTCCAAGGACCGCCAGTGGGAGGGCCGCGATAACGGCCACACCGGCGGTGCCGACTGGAATACGGAATACCCCCCGCAGCTCCGGCTCCCGGATACGCAGCTTGATGAGCGAAGCGAATTCCAACATCAAGGCCAGCGAATAGAGCAGAACATCCGCGACGACAAGGCCCGCAAACGGAAGCAGCATGAACAGCGAGTAACAGACGGCCGATCCCAGGACGGCGTTCCGCGGCGTTCCACGCGAATCAGTGCCTGCGAGCGCGGCGGGAAGGAGGCCGTCAATGGCCATGACGAACGGAATGCGTGAATAGGACAGAAGCAATGCGTTGAAGAGTGCCAACGCGCTGACCATACCAGCCAGTGCCACCCACGCGGCGAGGATAGCGCCGCCACGTCCACCCGACGCGAGGGCGATGGCAGGCCATCCTCCTTCGGTCCACATCTTCCAATCAGTAGCGGAGAGGGTGGCCAGCAGCGGAATGAGATATCCGGCCGCAACCAGCGGAAGAGCGAACGCGAGCGCGCGTGGGTAGCTACGCGTGGCGTCCTGCACCTCGCCCTGCACTGTGGATGCGTTGTCCCAGCCAATGTAGTTCCACAGGGCGACGGAGAGGCCCACGGCCAACCCGCTCGCACCATTGCGACCGGGCGCGGCGAACGGCTGCCACGGCACGTGGGTCGCGTGCGCCGTGGCGGCAATCGCAATGGCGAGGAACGCGCCGATGATGAAGACCCCGGCGAGTACCGAGCTGCCGCCCACCCGTCGCGATCCCATGAGGTTGAGGAGGGTTGGCACCCAGATCACGAGTAGTCCAACCATCCATACCACGGTCGGCGACAGGTGCGGCGCGAAGTACCCGAGATACGTGACGAAGAGCTTCGGATAGATCGCCATGTCCACCAGCGAATACATCCAGGTGAGCCAACCGTTCTGAAATGCCCAGAATGGCCCGAAAGCTCGCTGCACCCATCTATAGTAGCCGCCTTCCACCGGCAGCATGCTGGCGAGCTCGCCGACGATGAGCACTTCGGGCAACGAATAGACAATCGGAACGAGCACCAGGATGAGGAGCGCCAGCCCGGGGCCAACTGACTGTACGAGGGCCTCCGTGGTGAAAGCGCCCCCCGAGGTGCAGAAGTACAGGATGAATACGAGCGAGAGCGTCGTGAGGGAGCGTGCGAGCTTCATACCGCAATAGTGTGTGGTGGACGGTCAGTCGGCAACGCGGATTGACCCACGGTCGTCAATAGTGAACGAGAGTTGTCGCCACTATCCGTCACTAGCTTTCCTGCATGAACCTTTCCGTACGCATGAAGCCCGTCAAGAAGCCCCTGTCGGAAGACGAACGGCCCAAGGGCTGGCGAGAACGCATTGCCGCATTGCGCTACCTACCAGCCTTGCTCGGCCTGGTCTGGCAAACGCACCGGGGATACACCTTCGCGATGATCGTGTTGCGACTGGTTCGAAGCGTCATACCAGTGGCCGCGCTCTGGGCGGCCAAGTTGATCATCGATCAGGTCGTGATGCTCGCGAAGACACCTGGTGGTTCGCTCACCACGCTCTGGCGGGTGGTCGCCATCGAACTTGGCGTCGTCATCGTCGGAGAACTGCTCGCCAGGACGTCCTCGCTGGTTGAGTCCCTGCTCGGCGACCTGTTCTCCAACTATATAAGCGTCCGCCTGATGCGCCACGCGGCAACGCTCGATCTCGCGCAATTCGAGGATCCCGCGTTCTACGACCATCTGGACCGCGCCCGACGCCAGACCACCGCGCGCATTGGCCTGATCGCCATGCTGCTGTCCATGGCGCAGGACCTGCTTACCCTCGCGACGCTTGCGGCGGCCCTTGTGGTACACAATCCATGGCTGTTGCTGCTCCTTACAGTCGCCATCGTGCCCAGCTTTCTTGGCGAGACTCACTTTGCGGCGCTCAGCTATTCGTTGCTGTTTCGCCGTACGCCCGAACGCCGGGAACTCGATTACCTGCGCTTTGTGGGCGCAAGCGACAAGACGGCCAAGGAAGTACAGATGTTCGGCCTCGCCGGGTGGTTGAGCGATCGCTATGCCGCGCTGTCACAACGGTACTACGAGGAGAACAAGCGACTCAGTATCCAGAAGAGCGTCGTCAGTGCCCTGCTGTCTCTCGTCAGCACGTTGGGTTACTATGGCGCCTACGTCGCCATCCTGCTTCGAGCCGTAGCCGGCAGCATCTCGCTCGGCACGCTCACCTTCCTTGCCGCCGCCTTCAGTCGGAGCCGCGACCTGATCCAACGGCTCCTCCTCTCGGCCAGCGACATCTACGAGCAGAGCCTGTATCTCCGAGACCTGTTCGTCTTTTTCGAAATGAAGCCGGCCATCAGTTCCGCTTCCGGCGCGATGCGCGTCCCGAATCCGCTGCGGGCAGGGTTCGTCTTCGAGGATGTGGGGTTTCAATATCCGGGAAGCGAACGGTGGGCCATCCGCCACGTTCACCTCAGCATCGCCCCCGGTGAACGGATCGCGCTCGTGGGAGAGAACGGCGCCGGCAAGACGACCATCACGAAGCTGCTGGCGCGTCTGTATGACCCGAGCGAGGGCCGCATTTTGCTGGACGGGGTGGACCTGCGTGAGTACGACCTGGAATCGGTTCGCGAGGCCATCGGCGTCATCTTCCAGGACTTCGTGCGCTACGACATGCGGTTCGACGAAAACGTGGGCGTGGGTGAGATTGACGGGGTCACGGACTACCTCGCGCAGGTGCGCGACGCGAAGCCGGCAGACGCGCAGGCTCCTCCCACCGCGCTCGTTGATGCCGCCGAGCGGTCTCTCGCCTCGAGTCTCCTGCCCCGCTTTACCGACGGCTACCGCCAAATGCTCGGCCGTCGCTTCGATGACGGCGTCGATCTCTCCGGCGGCGAATGGCAGAAGGTCGCGTTGGCGCGCGCGTACATGCGGTCGGCACAACTACTCATCCTCGATGAACCGACAGCCGCCCTGGATGCGCGCGCTGAATACGAAGTGTTCGTGCGCTTCAACCAGTTGATGGCCGGCCGGATGGCGGTTGTGATCTCGCATCGCTTCTCCACCGTGCGCATGGCCGACCGTATTGTGGTTCTTGGCGGAGGACGTGTGATCCAGGAGGGGACCCACGACGGGCTCGTTGCCGGCGGCGGCCTGTACGCGGAATTGTTCGAGATGCAGGCGGCGGGCTACCGGTAGGGCGCACCTTTACCCGGTACTCAAGTTCTCGGGGAGAGTGCCGATACTCTTTACGCCGGACTCATTTCGCCCGACCTGCCTCAATCTGGAGCGCTCATGCGCCGTCTCGCCTTCGTCGCCTCGCTTGCCGCCGTTGCTGGTCTCTCCGTCTCTTGCCATTCGGCGCCTGCTCCAAGCAGCCGTCAGGGCCCTGACGCCGTGGGCAATGCACCCGCAGTTCCCCGCGGCGACGCCGTTGCACGCGCGGAACAGAGCAAGCCGGAGCCGTATACATCCCTGGACCATGTGTACAAAGTTGCCGGAAGCAAGATTCCGTCGGCGATGCGTCTCGTCGTCATGGACACCACGGACTACAACCAGGTGTGGACGCGTATCGTCGGACGAGACGACCGCTCCGCGCGCCCCAAGGTCGATTTCACGCGCGAGATGCTACTCGTTGTCGGCATGGGCGAGCACCCGTGCCTTGGCTACGCGATCAGTATCGATACCGTCTACCGCGACCAGGAGAAGCGCATCTATGCGCTTGTTCGCGAGCGCCATCGCGGCGCACGCTGCGGCTGCCTTGCCGACGTCATTTCGCCGGTGGACGTGGTAAAGGTGCCGCGCACGGAGCGGCCGGTGAGCTTCCTCGAGCGTGTCGAAACCAACACCTGCGAAGAGCGATAGGCGTTTTTCCCGTTGCTGGTTACATGGGATGAGCCAGATCCAAATGCTGTTCAGCTAACGTTCGCACGACTGTCGCAGGGGACTCACGAGATCCAGTGCGTCCGTCATTCGTTGTTCGTCGCGTGTTTTCCTACCCGTTTTCCGTCACCGGTTGTTCGTGATCCGCGGTGTTCCGTTGACGGCCACGAACGACGAGTCCCGGAGAACTGGTTGGCCAACTCGCGACGGATGACCGAGGACGGGGTCGAGTACGCGCCACCGGTAGCACCTAACCGAACAGTATTGGAGCTAGATCACACCCGTCAGCGGGGGCACTGGTCGAACCGGGGTTGCCGCTATCTCCGCCGCATGCGCTGAGCGCCAGAACCGAGACCACCAACAGGCAACGCGAACCGGATCGGATGTCCATGCGGAAGTCACGGAGTAGGGGGCTGAAACGAAGCGCGCCCACACGCTACCAGCGTGTGGGCGCAACAACAAGGCTGTGAACGCTTCAGGACTTGGCGCGCACCGCTTCCACACTGATCTCGATCTTCACATCGTCGCCGAGCATCACCCCGCCACCCTCGGCTGCCCTGTTCCACTTTACTCCATAGTCCAGGCGGTTGATCGTGGTGCTCGCGTCAAATCCGATGCGGTCCCCCCGCACGGCCTTCTGCATGCCGTTGAAGTGGCCGTCCAGGACGACGGGCTTCGTGACACCACGCATCGTCAGGTCGCCGTAGATCTTCGCATCATCGCCTTTTCGTTCGATCTTCGTGCTCTTGAAGGTGATCGCCGGAAAGCTGTCCACCGCAAAGAAATTGCTGGAACGCAGATCCTTGTCGCGTCCGTCGCTGTTGGTATTGATGCTGGCCGAACTGATCTCGACGTCAATCTGCGCGTTCTGCCACGCATCATCATCCGCCGTGATGGTACCCTTGAAGTCACCGAACCCACCGCGGACCTTGCTCACGAAGTGGCGAATCTGAAATCCCACATTGGAGTGAGCTTTATCAATGTTCCAGACCGAGGGTGCGATCGGCCTGGCCTGACGCGATGCGGGAGCAGCGACGACGGGAACGAGCAATACGGCGGCAAGCAGACGAACGAACACGGATCCTCCGGGGACCTTTGTGTGGGAGCTGCGCAACTGCGGATGCTGCCAGTGTATAGTAGTCCGCGTTCGCTGGCGTTTGTTCCCCCTACGTCGACCGCTTCACCAATGTGAGGATGGTATAGACCGCCACCGTGTCCGCATCCTGGTTGGTGACCTCCACATCCCAGTGCACTACGCCTTGCGGGACCTGGCCTTCGCGATCCTCCTTCGCCGTGCGCTGCTTGCACGTAAGCCGCGCCTGGATGGTGTCGCCTATGTAGACGGGCTTCACGAACCGAAGACCCTCGAGCCCGTAATTCGCCAGCACCGGACCGGGCGCGGGATCCACGAACAGGCCGGCTGCCGCACTCAACACGAAGTAGCCATGCGCAACACGCTTCTCGAACAGCGATTCCTTCGCGGCAATATCGTCCATGTGCGCATAGAAGAAATCGCCGGAGATGCCCGCGAAATTCACGACGTCCGCCTCTGTAACTGTACGGCGGTGTGTGATGAAGGTCTCGCCAATGCGAAGCTCGTCAAAATACTTGCGAAACGGATGAATGCGATCGAGCAGTTCGTTCGCACCCTTGCTCCATTCCTGTGTTACTGCTGACACTGTCTGCGGGGACCCCTGAATGGCGGTACGCTGCATGTAGTGCATCACGCCGCGCACACCGCCCATTTCCTCCCCGCCGCCCGCACGTCCTGGCCCGCCGTGCACCAGCGCGGGCATGGGCGATCCATGACCCGTTGACTCCTTGGCGCTGTGGCGGTTGATCAGCATAAGGCGGCCGTGATAGGCCGCTGTCCCCAAGGCCACGTCGCGCGCCACACTGTCCTTCGCCGTAAACAACGATCCTACCAGACTCCCCTTTCCAAGCTTGGCGAGCGCGATGGCCTCATCCACACTCGCATAGGGCATGATGGTATTCACCGGCCCAAACGCCTCGACGTCATGCGAGTGCGTCCGTTCAAACGGCCTGTTTGCGTAGAGAAGCATCGTCGGATAGAACGCACCCAGTTCGGCATCGGCGCCGACTACATCAAGCGTTCCCGGTCCGCCAAACACCAACTCGGCGCCGTCGCGAAGTCTTGCCACACTCCGTTCCACCTCGCGCACCTGCGCCTTCCCGGCGAGTGGGCCCATGCGCACTCCTTCCACGGCGGGATCGCCGACCCTGACTCCGCCGAGCCGCTTGCTGAGCGCCTCCGTGACGTCATCCATCATGCTCTCGTGCACAAAGGTGCGACGAATGGCCGTGCATTTCTGCCCAGCTTTCACGGTCATCTCTTTCGCGACTTCCTTGATGAAGAGATCGAACTCCTCGGTCCCAGGCGCGGCGTCCGGGCCAAGCATGGAGTAGTTCAGCGAATCCGCCTCTTGATTGAAGCGCACACTGTTCTCCAGGATGGCCTTGCTCGACTTGAGCATGAGCCCCGTAGACGCTGATCCGGTAAACGCCACCGAATCCTGACAGTTCAGGTGATCGAGCAAGTCGCCAGCGCTGCCACAGACAAGCTGGAACGTCCCGGCCGGAAGCAGGCCTGACTCCACCATCGACCTGGCCACCGTTTCCGTGAGGAAGCTCGTTACGGTGGCCGGCTTCACGATGCTCGGCACCCCCGCAAGAAACGAGGTTGCGAACTTCTCCAGCATGCCCCACACGGGGAAGTTGAATGCATTGATCTGCACGGCCACGCCTTCCATTGGCACGCAGATATGCCGGCCCACAAAGGTACCGCCCTTGCTCAATCCCTCGACTGCGCCGTCCACATAGTAGGTCTCATCCGGAAACTCACGCCGGCCACGGCTCGCATAGGCGAACAGCGTACCGAAGCCGCCGTCCACGTCGATCCAGGAGTCCACCTTGGTGGCGCCCGTCCATGCCGACACGCGATAGAAGTCGTCCTTCCGCGCCGTGAGGTACTGCGCCAGGGCCTTGAGAATTCTCGCACGTTGATGGAAGGTCAGCGCACGGAGCGTCGGCCCTCCCACTGTACGGCCGTAGTCCAGCATGGCTTTGAAATCGAGACCTTCGCTCGATGCCACAGCCACCTCGGCGCCCGTGACCGCGTGATAGAGCGGTGTCCCTGCTCCGGTTCCAGCCACCCACTCACCAAGCGCATAGTTCTGTAGACGCATCAGCCTTTCGTCTCCGTCCAGGTTTTGTATGACGATTGTTGCGATATGCGCTCCGTTGGTACCTCGCGGAGCGGTTCACACGCCACAAGCGAGGCGTGCAACCGCGCCGGCAAGGCCTGATAGAGCGCGGTGCCGTCCGACTTCCATGCGAGCATCTCGTCGCTCACATCCTTGACGATTTTCGCAGGATTCCCCACCACAACCTTTCGCGGAGGTATGCTCATGTCCGGGGGAACGAAACACAGCGCGCCTACGATGCAGCCGGCGCCGACAACAGCGTTGTCCATGATCACCGCGTTCATCCCGACCAGGGCATTGGCTCCAATACGAGCGCCGTGCACGATTGCGCCGTGGCCAATGTGCGCGCCTCGTTCCAGCACCACGGTTACGCCGGGAAACATGTGCACCGTGCAATTCTCCTGAACATTGCAACCGTCTTCGATCACAATGCCGCCCCAGTCGCCACGAAGAGCGGCGCCGGGCCCGATGTACACGTCCCGGCCAATTATCACATTGCCAGTAACCGTCGCGTTCGGATGGACGAACGCGGTCTCGTGCACCACGGGAATGAAGCCGTCGAATGAGAAGACGTTCGCCACTACGTGCGCTCCAGAATAGTCGCCATTCCCTGTCCTACGCCGATACACATGGTGGCGAGCGCATATCGTTGACCCGTGCGTTGCAACTCCCGCGATGCCGTGAGTATCAGGCGCGCGCCACTCATGCCCAAGGGATGACCGAGCGCGATGGCGCCGCCATTCGGATTGACACGTGCGTCGTCATCGGCAAGGCCGAGCTCGCGCAGGGAGGCCAGCGATTGTGCAGCGAACGCTTCATTCAATTCGATCACCCCCATGTCGCGCAGCGACAGTCCGGCCAACTGCAGTGCGCGGAGCGAGGCCGGGACGGGGCCCATGCCCATCAACCGAGGCTCCACTCCCGCCACGGCCGTTGCGACAACGCGAGCAATCGGCGCGACGCCGATCTCGCGCGCGCCCTTTTCCGATGCGATGAGTAGTGCCGCCGCGCCATCATTCAACCCGGACGAATTGCCCGCCGTCACGGAGCCCTTTCCATCCGTCCGAAACGCGGGACGCAGCCTGGCAAGAATCTCCATGGTCGTGTCGGCGCGAATGAACTCGTCCTGGTCCACGACCTTGGGTGCGCCCTTCTTTTGTACAATCTCTACGTCGCTGATCTCCGGCACGAATCGTCCCGCCGAACGCGCTGCTGCGGCTTTCTGTTGGGAGCGGAGCGCAAATCCGTCTTGATCTTCGCGGCTCACGCTGTACTGCTCCGCGACGTTCTCCGCCGTCTGTCCCATCGAGTCTGTTCCGTATTTCTCTCGCATGGCCTGGTTCACGAAGCGCCATCCCAGGGTCGTATCGAACATTTCGATGTCCCGGGCAAAGGGCTTGCTGGCCTTGCTCATCACGTACGGCGCCCGCGTCATGTTCTCCACGCCACCGGCGATGAAGAAGTCTCCCTCACCGAGCTTTACGGCGCGAGCAGCATTCGCCGTGGCACTCATCCCCGACGCACAGAGTCGGTTGACCGTCTCGCCCGGTACGCTGACCGGAAGTCCGGCGAGGAGCCCTGCCATGCGAGCCACATTGCGATTGTCATCACCTGCCTGATTGGCGCAGCCGAGAATCACGTCGGTGATCCGCGCGGGATCCAGCGTCGGGTGACGCGCCATGAGGCGCGAGATCACGTGCGCGGCGAGATCATCGGCACGCACGTCACTCAATTGGCCGCCGATATTGCCGATGGGCGTGCGAAGGCCGTCCAGGATGTAGGCGTCAGTCATGAGGATGAGTCAGAAAGGTGCGGTCGTTTTGTGCGATAAACAGTTCCGCGGAACAGCGCGACGACCACGCCGTCCTGGTTGCGCACGGTTGCTCCGTAGAACCCCAGCCGGCCCGTTGCCGACTCCTCGATTGCCGTGACGACGAGCTCGTCACCCGCATGGACGGCGGCCGGATACGACACCTGATTGTCCACCGCCACGGTGACCATTGGGCCGCTGTTGCAGGCAAAGGCCATGGCGCTGTCCGCAAGCGAATAGACTACCCCCCCGTGTGATACACCGAAGCCGTTCAGCATATCCTCACGGACGCGCAGCTTCAGCACACAACGGCCGGGCTGCACTGCAACCAGTTCAATACCAAGCCAACGACTGAACGCGTCTCGCGCGAGCATCATGGCAACGACCTTGCTCGCGAGTGCATCGTCGTCCTGCCCCGTCACGCCCGTCATCCGAGCAAGGTCCGGCCATCACGGACACGCCGCCGCAGGAGTGGACTGGCTCGGTATCGATCTTCCCCGTACTCCGCGTAAAGTTGGTCCAGGCCCGAAAGGATCAGCGCTGGGCCTATCTCATCACCCCACGCAAGCAGGCCTTTGGGATAGTTCACTCCCCGCGTCATCGCCGTCTCGACGTCGGGCGCCGACGCAACCCTCATGTACACAGCGTCCACCGCCTCATTCACGAGCATGGCAAGCACGCGATCGAACACGGCTTGGCCAATACTCGCATCACGCGTCGGTTCGGGACGCTGGGCGCCATCCCTGTAATCGTAATATCCACGCTGTCGCTTGCGTCCCCACAGCCCTGCTTCCACCAACCGCCGCTGCGTCAGCGCGGGCTTGTAACGCGGATCGAAGAAGAAGCCTTCGTACACGCTCTGCGTGACCGCAAAGTTGATGTCATTGCCAATGAAGTCCATCAATTCGAACGGCCCCATGCGGAATCCGCCAAATTCGCGCATCGCCCAATCGATCGTCGGCGCATCCGCAATGCCCTCCTCGAGCAGGCGCAACGACTCTCCATAGAATGGGCGCGCCACTCGATTCACGATAAAGCCTGGCGTGTCCGTCGCGATAACGGTCGTCTTCTTCCATCCATCCACCAGGGCGCGAGCGCGGCCAGTGACGTCCGCGTCAGTGGTAATGGCGGGGATGATCTCCACGAGTGGCATCACCACAGCCGGATTGAAGAAATGGATGCCCACGACGCGGCCTGGCAGGCGACACGCCCCGGCAATGGCCGCTACGCTGAGCGACGAGGTGTTCGTGCCAAGCATGCAGTCGTCCGCAATAAACGCTTCGAGTTCGCGAAAAATCGCCGTCTTGACCGAGAGTGCTTCGGCCACCGCTTCGATCACCAGCCCGCAATCCCGATAGGCCTCGTAGCCTGGCGCCACTGACCCGGCGTCGGCGATGCGCGCAAGCGTCGCATCCGCAGTGGACTGATCAATGCGACCCTTCTCCACGTCGCGAGCCAACGCCTTCGCGACGGCTGCCCGCGCACGATCCACGGCTTCCTGATTGGTGTCCCCCAGCACAACCGCATGTCCCGCAGCGGCGGCCACATGCGCAATGCCGCTGCCCATCGCCCCTGCGCCCACCACGCCGACGATCATGTGTACGGTATCCGCCATCAGCGCCCCTCGAAGTTGGGCTTCCGCTTTTCCATGAATGCGCGCACGCCCTCTGCATAGTCTGCCGTGCGGCCCGCCTCGCGTTGCAACTCTTCCTCGAGAGCAAGCTGTGTGTCGAGGTCATTGGCGAACGCGGCATTGAAACCACGTTTCGTGAGCCCGAGTCCCCGAGTGGGCATGGCGGCCAGTCGCTTGGCAATATCGAAGGCCGCGCCGGCAAGAACCGATGGCGGCACCACGTCAAACAGGAGGCCCCACTCTTTCGCCCGGGCCGCATCGAGCTTCTCGCCGAGCATGGTGAGTGCTGCCGCTCGTTGCAACCCCACGATCCGGGGGAGGATGAACGTGCCCCCGCTGTCGGGAATGAGCCCGATCTTGCCGAAGGACTGGATGAACGACGAGCCCTCAGCGGCGATGGTGATGTCGCATGCGAACGCGAGATTCGCCCCAGCGCCGGCCGCAACGCCATTTACGGCGCATACCACCGGCTTTTCGATGGTGCGGATGGACCGGATGATCGGGTTGTACTGGTACCGAACAACGTCGCCAAGATCGGGCACCTCGCGCCCATCCATCGGTAGCACGTCCGCGAGGTCCTGTCCGGCGCAGAACGCCCTTCCCACTCCGGTGATGAGCACAGCGCGGACGGCCCCGTCCTCCGACGCATCCCGCAACGTGTCAATCAACGAACGGGCCATCGCTCCGTTGAAGCTGTTGAGCACCTCCGGTCGATTGAGCGAGATCGTCAGGACACTGTCCCTGAATTGCGTGAGGATCGGTTCGGAGCTCATGGTATTGGGTTGTTTCGTCGGTTCGCCGATTGTCCGGTCATGAACAGCATGCGAACAGCCGGTGGATGCCGGCTGGCCGGGTAGCCTGGTGCCCTAATCGCCGTGGGAATATACCGCCGGACCGATGGGTGCCGCTCCCGTTACCGGTTCCCATACGCCAAATTTGACTTTGTCGCGGCACTCGCCGCCAACACCCGCTCCGATGACGCACGCCGCAGCGCCCAAAGGCCGGAAAAAGACTTCCACGCCACTCGTGGACCCCAGGTTCGACTGGCGCCGCATTGCGTACAATGTGCTCGTCTCCCGAGCCCTGGACGATCTGGAAGAGACCACCAACCGGAATCGAACCACCGTCCCGCGTGAGCATCTCGTACTCTATCAGTTCTCGGCTCGCGGGCACGACGTCGGCCAGTGCATCCTCGGATCGCTGCTCGATCATCCGCACGACGGCGTCGGTGCGTACTACCGATCGCGGCCGCTCCTGCTGTCACTCGGGCTCTCGGTCGCCGACGCACACGGCAGTCCGCTCGGCCGCGCGGGCGGATTCAGTGACGGTCGCGATATCGGTGTCGTGTGCAACCTCCCCGGCTGGAAAGGCGCCACCGTGCTGCCGATGTCCGGCGACGTTGGGTCGCAGTACACACCGGCGGCGGGTTGGGCACAGGCGGTCACGTATCGGCGGAATACCCTGAACGAACAGGAATTCACAGGTGCGATCGGTGTTGCGCTCGGTGGAGAGGCCAGTGTCGCGACGAACGGCTTCTGGTCGGCACTCACCATGGCCACCACCCTCAAGCTTCCGATGTTGTTCTACATCGAAGACAATGGGCTCGGTATTTCAGTCAAGGGTGAGATGCAGACTCCCGGCGGCAACATCGCGGCGAATCTCGCGTCGTTTCAGCATCTTTTCCTCCGCGACGGCGACGGATGCGACCCGGCGCAGGCGGCGGCGCTCATCGCCGAATGCGTGGATCACGTACGGACCGGCGCGGGTCCGGCGCTGGTGCATCTGACGGTACCTCGGCTCAGCAGCCATTCCGGCCCCGACAATCAGCGGGGCTACCGCTCCGACGCAGAAATCGATGGGGACACACTGCGCGACCCACTTCCGCGCCTTCAGGCCCATCTCGTCCCGGCCTTCATGACACAGCCGCAATGGGACGAGTTGGTGCATGAAGTCCAACGTGATGTCGAGAGTGGCGTTGAGGCAGCACGCGGTCGTGGTGCGCCGATTGCCGCCGACGTGAAGCGCTTCGTCTATGAAGAGACCGAGCGGTCAGACGACGTCGCCACGTTCGGCGGCATGTCGCGGGATACCCGGGCGGCGCTCGGCGGCACCGATGTGCCGACGGACGATGGAGAAGTTGTACGATTGGCTGAGGCGATCCGGCGCACGCTCGCGTCCGAGCTGAAGGCCAATCCGAAGCTCCTCGTCTTCGGTGAGGATGTCGGCCGGAAGGGTGGCGTGCATCTCGTGACGGAAGGCCTCCAAAAGCGATTCGGCGGCGAGCGCGTGTTCGACACGAGCCTGTCCGAAGAGGGCATCATCGGCCGATCCGTAGGCATGGCGGTGAACGGCCTCGTGCCCGTGGCAGAAATCCAGTTTCGCAAGTACGCCGACCCCGCGCACGAGCAGCTCAATAACTGCGGCACCATGCGGTGGCGCACGGCCAACCAGTTCGCGGCGCCCATCGTGGTCCGCATGCCAGGCGGCTTCGGAAAGGATGTCGGCGATCCGTGGCACTCACTCTCGGGCGAGGTGACATGGGCGCATGCGCTGGGATGGCAGGTGGCTATACCGTCGAACGCGAGTGACGCCGTTGGCCTGCTGCGCGCTGCGATGCGCAGCGGCAATCCAACAATATTTTTTGAGCATCGCTCGTTGCTCATGACCAGCGATGGCAGCGCGCGCTATCCGGGCGACAACTACGTGTTGCCGTTCGGTCGCGCAAATCACTTGCGCGATGGCGATGGCATCACGGTCGTGACCTGGGGCGCCATGGTGCATCGCTGCGTGGAAGCCGCGGATCAATTCGCCGGTCGGGTGCACTTGCTGGACCTGCGAACGATCATGCCCTGGGATCGCGAAGCAGTGACCGAGTCGGTGCGACGCACGGGCAAATGCCTGATCGTTCATGAGGATACGATGACCGCAGGCTTTGGCGCGGAGATTTCGGCCGTGCTCGCTCGCGATGCCTTCTGGAGTTTGGATGCGCCCGTCGAGCGCCTGACAGTGGAGGATGTTCCAATGCCGTATCACCCCGTACTGCTCGACGCAGTGCTTCCGGACGCCGCGCGCATCGCCGCGCGGATCGACGCATTGCTGCGGACGTGACGAATCGAACGTCACTCCGTGACTTGACTATTCCCACCGGCGTGTCTAGAATCGAAAAGCAGCACGACGTCCCTAACGGAGCAATTCGATGACCCTCGCAGTCTCTGTCGCCACCCCTGCCTTCCCGGCCGACCGCACGCGGTCTGCCAACGGCATGGCTGTGATCGACACGAAATACAGCGCGGGCATTGGCCCGATGTAGCGACATTGTCGCCATCGGTTCCTGGAGCGAACTCTTCGCCCCGCCTGCGCAGCCCCGCAGACGGGGCGATCTCTTTTTTCGCCAATCGCGCCCTCCGCATGGAGGCGCATCGCCAGAGGGAATGCATCAAATGAGTTCAAGTACAGAAACGCTGACTCCACCCGGATCAGCGATGCCGTCGGTCTGGTCGGCAATTCGCGAGGCGCTTGCGGGTGCGCACGGTCGCGATTTCACCGAAGGGCCGATCGGCAGGGCCATCTTCATTCTCGCGGTACCCATGGTGCTCGAGATGGTCATGGAGAGTGTGTTCGCTGTCGTCGACGTGTTCGTCGTTGCCCACCTCGGGGCCGACGCCGTCGCGACGGTGGGCCTCACCGAATCCTTCATGACGCTCATCTACGCCCTCGCCATGGGTGTGAGCATCGGTGCCGGCGCCATGATCTCGCGCCGGATCGGTGAGAAGGATGCTGTCGGTGCTGCGCACACTGCGGCGCAGGTATTGTTGTTCGGCTTCGTCATGGCGGCAACACTGGGGATGCTCGGTGCGTTCTTCGCGCCGCAGCTCCTGCGCGTGATGGGTGCATCCAGTGGCGTGCTCCAGAACACGGCCTTTGCTCGCGTCATGCTGGGCTGCTGCGCGAGCGTGGTCATGCTCTACCTGGTGAATGCCGTGTTTCGCAGTGCGGGCGACGCGGCCATCGCCATGCGAGTCCTGTGGTTGGCAAACGCCATCAACATCGTCCTGGCACCTACGTTGGTGTTCGGCTGGGGGCCATTTCCACGAATGGGTATCGTGGGAGCCGCATTGGCAACCACGATCGGACGCAGCACAGGCGCCCTGTTCGCCATCAGTCGCCTGCTCCAGGGCAGGTCGCGAATCAAGATCAGGCGCGAGCACTTTGCACTCGATCCGGCGTTGATCGCTCGCGTGCTGAAGCTCTCGTCGGCGGCAACGTTCCAGGTGTTCATCGGCATGGCGAGCTGGATCGGGCTGGTCCGCATCCTCGCAAGTTTCGGAAGCGAGGCGTTGGCCGGCTACACCATCGGCATGCGCATCGTCATCTTCGCATTGTTGCCGTCGTTCGGCCTCGCGAATGCGGCGGCCACGATGGTGGGCCAGGCTCTTGGCGCGCGAAAGCCGGAGCGTGCCGAGCAGGCGGTGTGGACCGCCGGGAAGTACAGTGCAGTGTTTCTTGGCCTGGTCGGGTTGGCGTTCGTGGTGTTCGCGCAGAAGGTGGTCGGATTGTTCACTCCGGACGTGGCGGTGGCAGCATACGGCACCGCAACGCTGCGCACGGTAGCGTGTGGTTTCATGTTCTATGCGTACGGCATGGTACTTACGCAGTCGTTCAACGGCGCCGGTGATACGCGCACTCCGACGCTGATCAACCTCGCGGTGTTCTGGGCGTTCGAGATTCCGCTCGCGTGGGTACTGGCGCACGTGTTCGGGATGGGTCCACAGGGCGTGTTCTATGCGGCCACGGCTGCATTCAGCACATTGGCCGTCGTAAGCGCGGTGCTCTTTCGCCGAGGGGCCTGGAAGACACGGATGGTTTGATGGGTCGCCGACGATTCTCGTTCTAAAAGAAGCCGGATACAAACGGAAACGGCCAGATACTGCGGTTTCGCGGTATCCGGCCGTTTCCGTTCAGATCCGGCTGTTTCTCAGACGACGACCCGAGAGGCTTGACCGAGCGTCAGATCGCCTTGAATTGCTCGAAAGGTTGCAGACACGCCCGGCACCAACAGACCGACTTGCACGCAGTGGATCCGAACTCACTTCTGAGTTCCGTCTCGTACGAGTCGCAGTGCGGGCATTGCACTGCCGCCCGCGCGCGCATCAGTTGCACGAGACCGCCTGCCTCCGCACGACCCGGGGGGGCGATGCCGTATGCCTTCAGCTTTGCGCGGGCTTCGGCCGAGATCCAGTCCGTGGTCCACGCGGGTGCGAACGCGGTTCGCACGCGTACCGGCGCGATACCACGCGATTCAATCGCGGCCGCGATGTCCTGCTCGATCACCAGGATGGCGGGACATCCGGAATACGTAGGCGTCACGGTCACGGTGACCCCGCCATCCATGTCGATGCTGACGTCGCGAACGATACCGAGCTCGCGCACACTCAGCACCGGCACCTCGGGATCCATCACCCCATCGAGTATCTCGAGCACGCCGTCGCGGGTGGGAAGCGTGGCGGCTCGCTCCGTTACCACTTGGCTCCAGGGTGCGATCGAGCGACGATCTGCATTTCGGCGAGCAGATGGCCCAGATGCTCCGTGTGCATGCCCTGTCTGCCGCCCAGCGCCTTCGCGCGGCGAGGGGCGTCGTGCGGCACGGTGAGCGTGGCGCGATCGAGTACCTCGCGAACCAGTGACTCCCATTGCGGCATGAGCACGGTCAAGTCGGGCGCCACGCCGTCCGTGTGCATCGCTCGGTCAATATCGTCCGGGGCGAACAGCTCGGGCGTGAAGCGCCAGAGGTCGTCGATGGCGTGCTGTACGCGACGATGACTCTCCTCGGTTCCGTCCCCAAGCTTGAGCATCCATTCGCCACTATGACGAACGTGATACTTCGCTTCCTTGAGCGCCTTGGCTGCAATCGCGGCAACGTCCGCGTGCGTGCTGTGGGTCAGTGAGTCGAGCATCACCACCGAATACACGTCGAACAGAAACTGGCGCGCGATGGTGAAGCCGAAGTCGCCGTTGGGCAGTTCCACCAGCAGGCAGTTCCGATAGTCCACGGCCTCACGAAAATACGCGAGCGCATCCTCATCGCGTCCCTTTCCTTCTACTTCCCCTGCCAGATGCAACAGCATTGTTGCCTGCCCGATGAGATCGAGCGCAACATTGGACAGTGCGATATCCTCCTCGAGGATGGGAGCATGCCCGCACCATTCGCTCAGCCGGTGACCGAGGATGAGACGGTCGTCGCCAAGGCGTTGCAGCAACTCGAACAATGCGTTGGGCGGCTGCGCCTGCTGGGGAATCACTGATACCACGGGCGTCGTCATATCCCGCGCACGCCGCGAGGCACCTTGTAGAACTGAGGATGCCGGTACGCCTTGTCAGATCCGGGATCGAAGAACGGACCGTTGTCACCCGGACTGGATGCAGTAATGGCCGTGGCTGGCACCACCCACAGCGAAATCACGCCGCCACGTCGCGCGTACACATCCCGTGCATTCTGCATGGCCTGCTCCGCGTCGGTTGCATGCAATGATCCCGCATGCTCGTGCGGCGCGCCCTGCTCACTCTGGGTGAAGACTTCCCACAGGGGCCACTGCCCATCATCGGCGAGCGCCTGTGCTTGCGTTTCGGCCTCGGTTGCTGGCGCGGTTGCGGGCGCAGTTGTGGGGCTCGTCATGGTGCCTGTCATGGCTACGCGGCCGACGACTGCTGCCTGACGTGCTGCTTGGCCGCATAGGCACTCGCCGCCTCCCGCACCCATGCTCCGTTGTCATGCGCAGCGCGCCGAGCCTCGATTCGTTCGCGATTGCAGGGTCCATTGCCGCGCAAGACATCGTGGAATTCCTCCCAATCGATGGCGCCAAACTCCCAGTTCTCGGTGGCCGCGTTGAACGTCATGTCAGGGTCGGGCAACGTGAGACCCACGGCCGCTGCCTGTGGCACCGTGAGGTTCACGAATCGCTGCCGCAGTTCGTCATTCGACTTCCGCTTCACCTTCCACCGCAGCAGTTCCGCGCTATTGGGCGAATCCGCGTCGCTGGGGCCAAACATCATCAGCGACGGCCACCACCACCGGTTCACGGCATCCTGCACCATGGCGCGCTGCCCGGGCGTCCCACCCGCAAGCGTTGCGACGATTTCGTAACCCTGGCGCTTGTGGAAGTTCTCTTCCTTGCAGACGCGGATCATCGCGCGGGCATAGGGGCCATACGATGCCTTGGCGAGCACGGTCTGGTTCACGATCGCCGCGCCATCCACGAACCAGCCGATCACGCCGATGTCCGCCCACGACAGCGTGGGATAATTGAAGATGCTGGAATACTTCGCGCGACCGTCCAGCAGCTGTTGAATCAGCTCGCCGCGATCCACCCCCAACGTCTCGGCGCCGCAATAGATGTACAGGCCATGCCCCGCCTCGTCCTGAACCTTCGCAATCAGCGCCACCTTGCGGCGCAGCGACGGCGCCCGGGTGATCCAGTTGCCTTCCGGCAGCATGCCCACCACTTCGGAATGTGCGTGTTGCGACATCATTCGGATCAACTGACGCCGGTACTTCTCCGGCATCCAGTCCTTTGGCTCGATGCTCTCGCCCGACGCGATGCGCGCTTCAAAGGCGGCGACCTTGGCGGCATCGTCGGTGGCAGGGCTGTTCGCGCGGGTCTGTGACATGATATGCTCGCATCGCCTCGAAGGCGGGCTCGGCAACGTGACCTCGGAGTGGGAAGCCGACCACGGCAAAACGGCCTCCTGATTGATGAAATGTACACCGCCTGTTCGATATGGGACAATCGACGCGGATACCCTCTTCCGTGTATCTTGGTATCTTGGCAGCATGCTTACACGGCCCGCCATTCCAGGGACCGCCGTTGCCGGCGGCGATGTCTCCGTCACGATTGCCGATGGAATCGGCACCGTTCGTTTCTCGCATCCCAAGGGCAATTCGCTTCCTGGAGCGCTTCTCCAGCGCCTTGCCGAGGCGATCGAGTGGCTCGGACGTGATCCTGCGGCCCGCGTAATCGTGCTGCGGAGCGAGGGGACCGGCCCGTTCTGCGCCGGCGCATCGTTCGACGAACTGATCGGCATCGCCAATGCGGACGAAGGTGAGGCGTTCTTCAGCGGATTCGCCGGCGTTGTTCTCGCCATGATTCGCGCACCAAAGTTCGTACTGGTGCGCGTGCACGGGCGAACAGCGGGGGGCGGTGTCGGCATCGCGGCCGCTGGCGACTACACGTTTGCCGTGAAGACTGCGTCAGCCAAGCTGAGCGAGCTGGCCGTGGGCATCGGTCCATTCGTTGTCGGCCCCGTCATCGCCCGGCGATTGGGCAAGGGCCCATTCCTCGCGATGTCGGTCGACGCAGACTGGCGCGACGCGGATTGGGGCGAACGCCACGGCCTCTATGCCCGAGTGTTCGATGACGTCGCAACGATGGACGCAGCGATCAACGCCCTGGCAGGAACGCTCGCCGCTTCCAACCCAGATGCGATGACGTTGATGAAGAAGGTCGCATGGGCGGGAACGGAAGACTGGGAGGCCCTGCTCGGGGAGCGCGCGAGAATGAGCGGCACGCTCGTGCTCTCGGAGTTCACGCGGCAAGCCATCGCGAAGTTCAAGGGCCGCTGACGAACCGACCGGTCAGGCTAGTCCGGCCGGCACACCGCCTTCATCGCCTCCTCGTAGCTCACGGAATAGTCGTGATCGCGGAGGTATCTCGCCGCCGTGTAGGCCGGAAGCTCGAGCCGCTTGGCGGCGTCGAACAGACTGCCCACGTCGAAGGCCACGCCATCCACCCGCGCGAGGTACTCTTCCACGGCCGTCAGGTAGCCCATCATGCCACCGAGTTCGGTGGGCGCATACGCCTTGTGTGCCGCGCGGAGCGTGTTTGAACCTGCGGCATGATCCCGCATGACGAGATTCTCTGACCCACACACCACGCGAATCCAGTCATTTGCCGCGATGGCCGAGATCGCGTCGCCGTCGAGCGAACCACCCGCAGCATTGACCACGATGGCATCGATCGGCCGGCGCAGCAGTTCCGCCTTCTCCTCCGGTGCAAACGTCGGAATCCCGAGCGCCGCGATCTCCTCGCGACGCGACGCACTGGAATCGAGCGCGAGCATCGCCGTGCCTTGCTCGAGCAACTTCCTCAATACGTGCATGCCGACGTTGCCGCAGCCGATCAGCCCCACCGTCGCTCGTTCGATGGGCACGTCCACGCCGCGCAGCATGCCTGCCAGTACGAAGAAATTCCCCTCACCCGTCGGCTTGGACGTGTCTGCAACCACACTGCCCTTGAATCGTTCGTTCAGGTATGTGAGCGAGGTCGTGCATCCGTCGGACATCATTCCATGCCCGAGGTCCTGGCCCGTCGTGATCGAAAACCCGCCGCGCGTCTCGACGTCCTGAAGGCAGTCAATGGCAAAATCCAGCATCGCTCTGTCGCGGGGCTGCCCCACGCGCGCATCAGCAGTTGGATGCAGGACACACTTGCCACCGACAATCCGGTTCGTGTCCCGCAGGGCAAGCGGTCCTCCAATGCCGATCAACCTGGACCAGAACACCTTCTCTTCCATACCGATGGCCAGACCGATCGCTTCACGATCACTGTCAAACCCGGACGCCGATGTCCGCTCCTGGGGCGCAATACGGAATCCGCCAAGCGACAGCTTTCCCGACCCCGGCTCGGCGCAGGTCGCAATGCTGAGACGCCATCCGGTGTTCGGTTCCAGATATCGGTAGACCCAGACGCCTGGAGTCTCGAAGGTGCCGAGATCCGGGCAAAGGATCGCGGTATCGAGTGGACGAAGCACCGTGGGCTCAGGCGCGCGTACGGGTGACGACGTTGAAGTCACGTCAGCTCTGCAATGGATCGAGGACGCCGCAAAGGGCGCAGGTGAAGGGCGGAAACCTAACACGCGTCCGCGCAGGGCCAAAGGCTACTGACGCTGCCTGCCAACGTTGCGTGGCGTCCCCCGTGTCATCGGTCAGTCCCGTAGCTCCTCCAGATCGCGGAACAGCGCCAGCGACTCGGGATTTGCCAGCGCATCCACATTCTTCACGCGCCGTCCGTGCACCACATCGCGCACAGCGATTTCCGTGATCTTGCCACTGATCGTGCGTGGAATGTCCAACACCTGTAGGATCTTCTTTGGAACGTGATGCGGGGTCGCGTTCTCGCGAATTTGCTGCTTGATGCGGGACCGAAGCCCATCGTCCAGAACCAGGCCTGGTTGAAGTCGAACGAACAGCACCACGCGCACATCAGTACCGCGCTTGTCCGTGATCTGTTGGCCGATGACGAGACTCTCGACAACCTCGCCTAGCCGTTCTACCTGGCGGTATATCTCCGCCGTGCCAATGCGGACGCCACCGGGATTCAACGTCGCATCGCTGCGGCCATGGATGACCAGACCGTCGTGCTCGGTCAGCTCAGCCCAGTCTCCGTGCCGCCAGACATTGGGATACGTCTCGAAATATGCCGCGCGATACTTGGCCCCGTCCGGATCACTCCAGAACGAAACGGGCATGCTTGGAAACGGCGCGGTACATACGAGTTCCCCCGCTTCGCCGACGACCGGACGTGCGTCGTCATTCCACACTTCCACCCGCATGCCATACCCGCGAGCCTGGAGCTCACCGCGATACACCGGGCGCGTCGGTTCCCCCAGGGCAAAACATGAAATGATATCAGTCCCGCCGCTGATGCTGCTCAATCGCAGGTCTGGCTTCACGCGTTCGTATACGTAGTCAAAGCTGTGCTCCGCCAACGGGCTACCCGTGGAGAGGATGGCGCGCAATGCAGACAGGTCATGAGTGTCGCGAGGAACACTCCCATCCTTTTCGGTGAGCGCCAGCCATTTCGCGCTCGTGCCGAACACGGTCACGCGTTCCGCGGACGCCATATCCCACAGGACGGAGCGACCGCGCAGGATTGGTGCGCCATCATAGAGGACGATCGTCGCTCCGACAGCCAGTGATGACACCAGCCAGTTCCACATCATCCAGCCACACGTTGTAAAATAGAAAATGCGATCGTCGCTCGTGAGGTCGGTGTGCAGTACCAGCTCCTTCAAGTGCTGAAGCAGCGTCCCTCCGGCACCATGCACCATGCACTTCGGCAGGCCAGTGGTCCCTGACGAGTACATCACATACAGTGGCTGGTCGAAGGCAAGTCGCTCGAACTGCAAAGGCGCGCCGGTCCCCTCGCGCAACGCGTCGCTCCACCCGATCGCCCGTGGATCACCAACCTCCGCTGCGCGGTCGGTGACACTCAGGTGCGCCACCACTACCACGCGCTCCACACTCGGCAGCTTCGGCAGCAGTTCCACGACGCGGGCAATGGAATCGATCGTCTTTCCGCTGTAGCGATAGCCGTCCGCGGCTATCAGCACGCGTGGTGCAATCTGCCCAAACCGGTCCACCACGCCCAGCGGTCCAAAGTCCGGCGAACACGATGACCATATGGCGCCAATGCTTGCCGTGGCCAGCATGGCCACCACGGCCTCGGGAATATTCGGGAGAAATCCCGCAACCCGATCACCGGCCACCACTCCCGAGCCACGGAGAAACCCGGCGAATGCGGCAACCTCACTCGCCAGTTGCGTATGCGACAAACGGCGCGACGCACCCAGCTCGGTCCAGGCGACGATGGCATCACCATCATCACGCCGGCGCAACAGGTTCTCGGCGAAGTTCAGGCGAGCTCCCGTGAACCATCGCGGTCCAAGTTCCGGATCCGGCGGAGCCATGCGATCGGCCCCAAACAACACCTCGTCCCAGGGCGCGAGGCCTTCGCGTTCGTCTGCGACGACCGCGCAGAATTTCCACACGGCTGGCCAGAACAGATCGGGATGCTGGATGGACCACGCGTACAGCGTGGCGCTATCGTGGACCGACGCCGCATCGCCGCCAAGAGGACGTACGGCGTCGCGAATGAACAACGTGACATTGGCCTGCGCGACCTGCTCGGCGCTCGGCGTCCAGATGGGCGAGGATTCACTCACGCCATCAATGTGGGCGGGGGACCCAGCACGCGGAAGCGACCGCGTGTGGCTACTTCGTTCGCACCACCACGAACTGCACCGGAGCGCTGGGAAGCCCGCCCCCCGAACTGAAGGTCATCAACGCTTCCTTGCCGGCGGGCACCGCGAACCTCGCGTAGCTCGCCGAGCCACCGCGCACAGCGAAATCAGACTTCAGATTGTCCGACAGGCCTGTCACCAGCAGCGGGTACACTGGATTCCGAAGGAAGGTCACCGTGAAGATGTTTCGGTAGTTCCAACTCTGATGCTGATAGCTCGGATCGCTCGCGACACCGAAATCGTCGATGAAGTTGGCCACTGCCCAATCCCGAAAAAAGGGCGTTGGCGTTCCGCCGAGCACGTTGGTCAGCGTGGCCAGTCCTGTCGTGACGGAATTGTCGAACCGCTGCCAGATGGTTCCATCGGTAGGGCCAAGGCGATCGGCCGCATAGCGCAGGAACGACCAAGTGGCACCGCGGGTCGCGAGTTCGTCGTCGTTGGCGTACGGTGAGTTGGCGCCGGGGCTCGCGAGATACGACTGGAACCGCGCGAAGTTGTTGGCGGCGTCACTCTTCCAGAGTGGATACGACGGCCGATTGATGATGCGGATGGCCGAGTCGCTGAGGTTCTGTCGTGGCGTGAGCCCGCTCTCGCGGTAGTAGAGCAGTTCTTCGGCGATGTGACTCAGGCCCTCGTTGAGCCAGACGTCTTCGGATTCCGCGCCAACTGGCGCGTTGTTCACGTACAGGCGACGCGTGGCGTTGATGAGGTGCTGGAACTCGTGAGCAATCGTGCCCGTCGTGAGGCTGTCCACAAAGCCGGTTGTCTGCACGTTGCTGTTGACCACGCCAGTTGGATCCGGCGCGAGCATGTAGAACATCTCGCCCTCGTTACTGGCCGGACAGTCATCCGCCGTGGTTGCCCCCTTCTTCGGGTAGATGTCTCGCGGATTGAAGAAGCCGCCGACAAAGTACCCAGCGTTGGCCGGGGTGAGCTCGTTTACTGCCCGCGTGAAGATGATGGCGACTTTGCCATTTGCGTCGATGTCCGACGGCGCTCCAAATGCACCGACATCGAGTGGATACACCAGCGTGTCGAAACGGGCAGCGAAGCGCTGGTAGTCCGCCGTGACGAAACCATTCGGCGGGTTCAGCGTATCCGCGAGAATGATCGACTTGGCGCCAACGGCGGTGACGCGTAGCCCGTGGTTCGTGGGCGTGACGCAAAAGTTCGCGCTCACATTCACGGTCAATACGTCGCCTACTTGTGCGCTGGAAGGAATGACGGCGAGTGATGCGGCCGACGGAGTACCCACCACCGATCGGCGAACGGCTGTACGCGCGGCAAGTGCACTTCGCGCCGACGCGCCACGCCCGGCAAAGAATGCCCGTGCGTTGCGGAGTAGCGCCGTATGAAACTTCTCATCAGGCTGGCGCGTTGCGGTTGAAAGCGGCCCACCAACCACGGACTGGAGCACTGATGCGCCACTCGAGACAAGACTGCTCAAGGGCGACGGCGCCGCACCCAGCCCGCTACCCGTGGCAGAGACGTTGAGCGCATTGGTTCCATCCGTCGAACTATTGAACACGGTCATCTCGAACTCGGCGCCCGTGACCGTTCCGGCCAGGCACCCATACTGCGCGCCGCTGAAGGTGCGCGCTTCGCCGACAGTCATCGCAATGGCGGTGGACAGACCCGTGCACTGCGTCGATCCCGATGGCAACACGGTCACCACCGTCGTATCCGACTTCCCGTTTGCCGAGGTGACTACCTTGGTGGTTCCATTGAGTTTCAGCACACGTATGAGGCCGGCTGCGTCCACACTCACCAACGTGGGGTCGAGCACGGAGAACGTGAACGCGCTGGCCGGAGCGGCATTGCCATACTGGTCCTGCGCCGACGCAATCACTCGGCCCGTATCACCAACGGTGATGAATCGCAGTGACTTTGGCGCAACGACGATGCTCAACACGGGGCCTGCGACGCCGGCTACTTGCACCGTGACCGACGTAGCCACGCCGTTTGCCGAGGCGAGGAGAACAGACGGGCCGGCGATGTTGCCGAGGGTGATCTGGGTGGAGGCGAGGCCCGATGCATCCGTCAACGCCGCACCAGGCGACACCTTTGCCGAACCGCTCGGTACCGCGAACGCGACCGCGATGCCCGACACCGGGTTCCCGGTCGCATCCACCACGCGAACGGCGAGGGTGCCGCCGGCGCCTCCAACGGGCGATGTGGCCGGAGGAGCGGTAGCGATCTCCACCCGCGCCGCTGGCCCAACCTTGGCGCCGGTTGATGAATCGGATCCGCATGCCGCGAGCAGCGTCACGACGGACAACGACAGGGCGGCTCGTGCTGCAACTACGGAAAAACGCATTACTTCGTCCGGACGGCGATGAGCTGAAGGTTCGAGCCTGTCGCACCAGCCGGCGCCGTGAGCGAGACGGTCACCGACCCATTGGAGGGTATGGACAATTTGAAGTACGTCGCGCCACCCGCCACCACGGCACCGGTGGCAATGCCGTTGGTGCCGAGTGGCTGCACGAGGAGCGGATAGGGTGATCCGCCCGCGCCGAGATTCGGGTAGATGCTGTGCCAGTTCCAGCTGCGCTGCTGAAACTGCGTGGCCGGCGCGGCAACGTCGTCGATGGCGTGCGATACAGACCAGTCACGAACGAACGAAGCCAGATTGCCTCCGACAATGGCCTGAAGGTTCTTCGCACCGCTGTCCGAGCTGTTGACCAGCCGGAACCAGAGAGGGCCGTCCACATCGGTCTGAGACGACAGCGACAAGGACGCCCGGAGCCTTGTGGCAGACGGCGTCGCGACGTCCTGGGCCGCATACCAGTTGCGGGCCGACGACATCATCGGCGTGAGCACCACGCGCTCGCGGGCCCGGAGTCGGCTCTCGAATGCCACATCATTGCGCAGCGCGCCGGGATCGTCGCCGACCGGCACGATCATCGCCGACAACGTTGACGGCACAATGGCGAGCGATGGACTCACACTTCCGGTGGCGCCGCCGCTCGTCGCCGTATTGAGTGTGTAGGCCAACGACGCGATGCTCTGGAGCGTGGTGTTGACGAGCGTGATGGAATAGTCGCCGTTCGTTGCACCCGGTGTGAGCGTCACGCTCCCCGTGCCGGCAATGCTCTGCCCCGTGCCTGGGCCGAAGCCGTCCACCGCGTCAACGCGGTCAATGGCGTAGCGCAGCAGCGACCACGCCGCGCCGCGCGTGGACAGCGAATCGTCGGCGGCATAGGGGGAGCTGGACGAGGGCGCCGTGAGATACGTGCGATACCGCCCCTGGTTGCCCGACATATCCGCGTTGTACGCAGTCCGGATGGCGGAGGTGGCGCGCACGGCATTGATGTCGAGGTTGGAGCGCGGGCTCAACCCGCTTTCCGCATTGAACAGCAGTTCCTCCGCCACGTGCGCAAGACCTTCGTCCAGCCACTTCGCCTCGAAGGTAGGCGTGTTATTCACGTACAGCCGGCGCGACGCATTGATGAGATGTTGAAATTCGTGCGCCAGCACCGCCGTGGTCACGGAGTCCACAAAGTTGGTGGTGCGAACGTTCGAGTTCACTGTACCGGACGGGTCGGGCGCGAGCAGGTAGAAGTACTCGCCCTCGTTGCTGCCCGCACATGCCTGGGCCCTCTCGGTACCCACGCGCGGAAACAGGTCACGCGAAAAAGTGAACCCTCCCACGTATTGGGTGGACCTGGCCGGCGTCAATTCGTTCACAGCGCGCGTGAAGATGATGCCGATCTTCCCATTCTTGTCGATGTCGGTTGGCTCACCGAAGTTGCTCACGTCCAGCGGATAGACAAGCGTGTCGAACCGGGCCGCGAAGCGCTGGTAGTCGGCGGTGCTGAAACCGTTCTTCGGATTCAACGTGTCATTCATGATCATCGCATGCGTGCCGATTGCCATGACCTTCACGCCGTGGGGAACAGCATTCGTGCACGGGTCGGTGCCGTTCACATTGAGCGACACCACGTCGCCGAGATTCAGCGGACCGGAGGGCGAGGAAATCGGATCGTTCCCTTTCGGGCCCGTGGTCGCGTCGTTCTTGCACGCGGTGAATGCCAGCGCGGCGAGCAGCAGGACGGGGACAACCGCGCGTGATTTGCGTGCGGACATGTAATGGGTTTCTTGTGGGTTTAGCCCGCTGTCATCGCGGAACGGCGTGTTGGCGCGCGGCGAAGCATCACTGTT
Organism: bacterium; assembly: GCA_040003455.1. Classification (GTDB taxonomy): domain Bacteria; phylum Gemmatimonadota; class Gemmatimonadetes; order Gemmatimonadales; family Gemmatimonadaceae; genus AG11. The sequence goes on along the minus strand of JBDUCM010000004.1, from coordinate 23,629 downwards.
CATAGACACGGCTCGAGGACTGTACCCGCAGGGCATTGTTAAACCGTGCTGGCTTCCGCGTTCCAGGGAATCTACAGACAAACCGAGCGGGGCCGCACCAACAGGCGCCCATGATTATTCCGCCGCCGCGACGAGAGATGGTCCCTGCGCGCCAACATCCGGTGCGGAGAATAGCAATTGCTCACACTGAAGCGAAGTGATCGGTCGCACAAGCAGGTAACCCTGCCATTCGGCGCACTGTTGCTCCACGAAGTACGCGAGCTGCTCCGGGCGCTCGATGCCCTCTGCAATCACGTTCACCCCCAGCGTGCGGCCCAGGGTGATGACCGCCGCCGCGATGGCGCTATCGTCCATGCTCTCGGGGACACCCTGCACAAAACTGCGATCGATCTTGAGCGAATCGATGGGGAACAGCCGCAGGGCACTCAACGATGAATACCCGGTGCCGAGATCATCAATCGACACGCGCAGACCCATGGCCTTGAGTGCGCGCAGGTTGTCCACGCCGCGTCCGCTGGTACGCATCGCGATGCTTTCGGTAATCTCGAGTTCCAGGTACTCGGCCGGCAACCGGGTTTCCGCGAGCGCGGTCGCCACCTGTGCCACGAGATCCGGGTGCTGGAGCTGCCGCACCGACAGGTTTACCGCCGCCCGCAGCTGCGTCTGGCCGCGCTCGCGCCATGACTGCACCTGCGCACACGCCGTGCGCAAAACCCAGTTCCCCATGGGTACGATGATGCCGGTCGCTTCCGCGAGGGAGATGAAATCCGACGGCATGATCAGTCCACGCTCGGGGTGGTTCCAGCGCAGCAGCGCCTCCACCCCCGTGATCTGTCCAGTCACGCACTGCACGATGGGCTGGTAGTAGAGAACGAGCTGATCGTGTTCCATCGCGCGCTGCAGGTTGCTCTCGAGCCCCAGCTGCTCGATCGCCGCCACCCCAACCTCAGGAAGGTACCGCTCCACGAGGTCCCTCCCCTGGGCCTTCGCGCGGTACATCGCGGCGTCCGCCGTCTTGAGCAGGTCCTCGGGAGTGCTCGCGTCGGCCGGGAACAGGCTGAACCCAAGGCTGGTGGTCACAAACAACTCCTGACCCTCCACGACGATTGGGCGCTTCACCGAAGCAATGATCCGCTCGGCAAGCAACACGGCATCGTCCTGGGACCCCACCTCCGTGGCGAGCACGGCGAACTCATCGCCCCCCAGTCGCGTAACCGAATCCTCCACGCGCACCGCGATCTTGATTCGGTCTGCCACCGTCTGGAGCAGCGTGTCCCCCGCCGCGTGTCCCAGCGAGTCGTTCACGACCTTGAACCGGTCCAGATCCAGAAAGAGTACGGCGAGCATCGTGTTGCTACGCCGCGCATGATGCACCGCCATGCCCAGCTGGTTCAGGAAGAGTTGCCTGTTCGGGAGCCCGGTGAGGGAATCGTGATACGCGAGCTGTTCGATCTTTTGCGCGGCATCCATCGCCGCTTGGCGTTCCTCCTCGAGCAGCCAGATCACAAGGCCCATCGCCAGCGCGAAATAGAGCACCACGTCGGCGAACCCGAGGCTCGCCAGGTAGACCGAGAACAGCCGCCTCAGGGCCGGCGTCGTTGACAGCGCGAGAAAGTGAACCTGCTGCGCGCCGAGGCCGAGGAATGCCGCCATCACCACGCGCCGCCCAATGCCGCGTGCAATTCGTGGGGCGCGCCTGATTGCCAAGGCGCCAATAATGAACGCGATACCGACCGCTACCCGGCGGACCGTCACTCGGAGCGTGAAGAACATGGCCGTTTGCGTGGAGTCCCACGCAAACGCGATCACCAGCAAGGCGCCCATCGTCGCCACGGCTGCCACGAGCCATCGCGTCCGTGCGGCGGGCACTGGCGTTCCGCGCGCGAGCTCGGCCGTACCCAGGAGCAACCAGAGGATTTGTAGGTAGCCGGCAATCCCGGCAAGCAGCGCGAGGCCGAACCGCGGCGCACTGTTGATCGGCATCCACGCCGCCAATGACATCGACGCGGCGCCGGCACCGGCGTGAATGGCGAGCGCAAGCCAACTCCACGCCCAATGCTGAAGAAATGGGCGCCAATAACGTCGTTGCAATCCAAAAAATACGATTGCAATGACGACGGCGGTTCCGGACTGGGCAAACAGCCCGGCGATAGAGAGTGCTACGGGTAGGGACATCAGCTACGTCAAGGTCGCGAATGCGCCGGTGGGGCGCCGCGGGTACACGTACTTGACGAGTGCCCCTGGCCGAACGTCAATCGTCTACAGATGTAGACTCATCCCGGACTGAGCAAACCGCAGATGCCCCTTTCGGGCCGCCACGACGATCCACTGCTCGACCAACTGGCCCGCGACACGTTCGCGCTGTTTCCGCATTGTTGCCTGTGCGGCCAGCGGATCGATCTCTTCGAGCATGCCGACATCCGGGTCCACGTCCAGCGGGTGGTCCACAAGGGACCATGTCCATCGCTGCCGGTGGTGGAACGGCTGATGCCGCCGGAGCGCTAACCGCGCTCCGGCAGGCAAGCCTACTGCCGCAGCGCCCCCAATACTGAGGGAAGTGCGCCGAGTACCCACAGAATGACCGCAGCAACCGCGGCCTTGCTCCGCGGAATCTTGCCCGTTACCGACAGGCCGATCGCCAGCAGTATGGTGAGCCAGATGGTGAACACGTCGATCCGGCCCACCATCGCGAGCAGTACAGGGCTCGCGGTGTCCGGGTCCAGGAACCGGCCGACCCCCAGCGAAATCCTGAGCCTGCCGTTCAGCGTCGCCGGGTCCAGAACCAGCCCTTGCACGCCCCCGGAAATGCCCTCGATCACCTTGACCACGTATGAGTAGGCCGTGACCATCATCGCGGCGCCAAGAGTCTGCTTCGCATCCACGAACTTGCCCACGATCCAGAGAAACAACCCGGTGCAGAGGATGCCGATGGGAGGGAAGATGAAGCCGCCGATCTTGACGATCTTCTCGCCGATGCCGCGCCCCTTCTCCATCATGTCCGCGGTGATCTGCGGATTCTTTCGCATGGCTGCGGCGGTGCTCCTGGTAAATTCCGCGTCCATGATCGGCTGCATCACCCCGGCGTTCGCGAGCCCGATCAGGCCGATCAACACGGTGACAACCAGAAGCGGAACAAAAAAACCGGAATCGATGCGACGCGCGAACACGGACGCTGGCGCATAGAAGATGTCCACATAGTCCTCCCACCACGACACCTTGGGCGCGGGCGGTACCGGCGGAACGTCGAGTGCGTCGCCAGTGATGGACGGATTGCTCATGGGAAGTCGGGTAGAGGGCGGGAAGCGCTGGGCGCGGCGAAGGCTGCGTCGCGACGTGCGGGTGACCGGATAGATACTGCGCTGTTTGCCGCGGAGGCGCAAACTGCCACGACAGCCGCCAAACGCATGGCTACTGAATCGGTTCGATGTAGACCGCCGTCCCGTAGCAGAGGACTTCCGAAATGCCCGGCATCAGTTCCGTCGCGTCGTACCGCAGCCCGATGATGGCGTTGCCGCCGAGCTCCGCCCCATGCGACACCATGATCTGGAAGGCGTCAGCCCGCGCTTGCTCGCACAGGTTGACGAGAAGCGTGATACTTCCACCGAAGAATGCCTGAAATTTCACCCCAACCTGGCCAAACACTGATCGGGAGCGAACGGTGATGCCTCGGACCACGCCGAGATTCCGGACGATCCGATAGCCGGGAAATTCCAGGCCGGTTGTGGTGTACGGCGTTTCAAACTGGTGGACGGGGCTCATTCATGGCTCCCAGGTAGATGACCGGTACTGCGCGCGTTCGTACTCGCGCACTCGCAGCGATGAAATACAGCCGGCCGGTGCGTTTGACAAACCCACCACTTGGCAGTCACCCGCCAATGCCGGTCTTTACCGCCGTGTACGTTGTCTTCTTCGTCATGGCGCCGTCGAATAGCAGGGCGCTTCCCCAGCCCGGAAAGGTGCCCGGAATCCAGGACTCGGAGTCCGTCACGCCCCACACGATGAGCGCCTCGCATGCAGTCACGGAGAAGCACGCGGTCGCGATGTCGGCGTAGGCCTGATTCTGCGCCGCGAACGCCGCCGAACTGGTGTTCGCGGTCTGCACCCGAACGTCCAGTTCAGTGACGTGAATCCTGATGCCCAGCGCGGCAAAGCGCTGGAATGTTGCCTGTAGCTGCGCCTTGGACGGAGCTCCCGTACCGTCGGCATTCACCAGGAAGTGCGCCTGCAAGCCAACGCCGTCGATTGGCACGCCGCGGGCCTTGAAATCCACGATCATGTTGTAGACTGAGTCCTGCTTTGCTCCCGCCGTCTCGATGTTGTAGTCGTTGTAGAAGAGCAGCGTGGCGGGATCAGCGGCCCGCGCCGCGCGAAACGCCGTTTCGATGTACGGGCGACCAATGACGTTGGACCAGACATTGGCCCGGAGAGCGGCGGCGCCGTCGTTGAACGCTTCGTTCACCACGTCCCACGCGTAGATCGTCCCCCTGTAGTGTCCCACCACGGTCGCGATGTGATCCTTGAGAATCTGCGTCAGTGTGTCGGCCGTCCACGTCCCACTGGTGAGCCACCCCGGATTCTGGTTGACCCACGCGAGCGTGTGCCCACGCATCTTCATGCCGTTCGCCTGGGCAAAGGCGAGCATCGCGTCCGGCTTCGTGAAGTTGTAGGTCGTGCGGGCGGGGTGCACGGCATCCCACTTCAGGACATTGCCGGGCGTGAACATGTTGAATTCCTTCGCCACGAGCGCGTTATACGCCGTGCCGCCGAACAGCGCATCGAGCGACGTCCCCATGTAGCGGCCGCTCTTTGTAGCGTAGTACCGCAGGCCGCTGTCCACGGGCGGCGTGACGGGAGCACATCTGGCCTGCGCGGGGTCTTCCACACACGTCTTGGCCACGGGCGCCGCCGGTCCGGGTGAATCGCCGCCGCAGGCGGCCAGCATTGCCGTCAGGCTCAGGGCCGCCAGCGTGGCCAGGCGGGGCGAGCGGTCCGAACAGAGCTGACGGCGGAGCGCGCTGGAAATCATTGATCGGGCTGATTCGGCGTGGAAAAAACTGGACGGCACACGGGCAATTGCCGATATTCTTCTTTAAACAGACAAGAAAGCGGCGCCGTCCGCAATGACTTGCCCATTCAGTACTTAGCTGTTGCACAGGGCGCCAAGCGATCCGGGTAGCCAGCACACGCCTCCCGGTTCAGCTCCGCGCCACTAAGTTCACAAGTCGCCCGCTCGGCCTCCCACACGATCTCCATGTCCATCAAGGCTCTGCATCTGGACAGCGATCGACGGATGATTTCATCGGTCCTGGCGGTGTCGCTGGTGCCGGCCATCTGGTACGTCCAGAACGACGTGGCACAGTACGGCGGAGACTGGCAGCACCTGCGCGCCCGGCTCATCACGCGAGCCGTTCTCGTCAGTATCTGCTGTGGCGGCTTGCTGCTGATGCGCCTGGTGCGCACCCGCGTCGCCTATTCGCGCGCCGTATTCACCCTCGCCCTCGCGGCGGCGGCACTCCTGGTCATCACGAGCGCACTTCGACCGCAGGGTGGCACACTCTCGTTCCGCACCCCCTTCTTCTGCCTCCTGGCAATGTACGGGGCGATGCCGAACTCATTCTGGAGGCAGATCGCACCACCGCTGCTCATGAGCGCAGGCCTGGCCATCCTCCGGATCACGTGGCTCACCTCCGCCGTGGCCAGCGATATCAACGGCGACCTCCTCATTCTCGTGATGATGAACCTGGCGGGCGTATACATGACGCGGCGCCGGATCGAATTGGAACGTGACGTTGGGGTGGCGTACGCCGGAGAATACGACGCGCGGATCGCCTCCGATCGGGCGTTCGCGGAGCTCCGAACGCTGCGGGGCATCATCCCGATCTGCTCCCACTGCAAGCAGGTGCGCACTGATGTCGGCGATTGGCAGGAGATCGAGCGGTACGTGGCGGCCAACAGCGACGCCGCATTCTCGCACGGCATCTGTCCACCCTGCCTGGACCAACATTACAGCGACATCATTCCCCGCCCGCCTGGCAAATCAGCCGGCGCGGCGTAGATGGCTTGCCACCACCTTCGAGAGCGACGCGATGTCATACGGCTTCGCGATGGCGCCGCTGAATACATCGGCAGCCACCATCCCTTCACTCGCCGCATCGATGTAGCCTGTAGCGAGGATGAGCGGGAGGTCCGCGCGGAGGCCACGAATTAACCGGGCCGCGTCCTGGCCGGACATTCGCGGCATGTTGCCGTCGAGTACCACCACGTCACACCGGTCCGGATTTGCGCGCATCATCTCCACGGCTTCTTGCCCGTCCTGCGCCGTCTCCACGTCATAACCGGCGTGCCGAAGCATCCGCGCCGCCACGCGGCGCACGGCTTCCTCATCATCCACCAGCAGGATGCGGCCCAGCGTCTCTCGGGTTGCCTGTTCAACTGTAGCCTGCGTCATCATGACTGCATCACCTGGCGTGATGATGCCGGCCGAGCCGGCGGGTGGCATTGGGGCGCCAACGATCCAAGGACACGCTGCGTTAGACCCCGATGATATATTCGTGACTCAGTGTGGGCGTCGCACTACCGGGAATCAAGGAGAAATATGCGGTTCGTCATTTCGTGCGTGTCCCTCGCGATCGTGGCATCCGGTTGTGGACGCTTCGGCGCGATGTCCAGCAGCAACTCGGCCGGCGGCGGCGCGTCTGCTTCCGTGCACGATGCCGCTGGGCGCGAACTCGGAATCCTCACAGTATCGGAATCGGACGGTGGTTTGTTGACCAGCGGCGTGTTGCGCGGGCTCGCGCCGGGCACCCATGGCATCCACATCCACGCCACGGGTCAGTGCACGGCGCCGTTCGCAACCGCGGGTGGTCATTGGAACCCCGCCGTGCACCAGCACGGTTTCGATAACCCGCAAGGGCCCCACGCTGGCGACATGCAGAACATCGTCGTCGGCGTTGACTCGGCCGCAGCCATCAACGTCAAGACGCGATCCGGCACGCTGCGCGGCCCAAATGGCTTGCTCGATGCCGACGGTGCGGCCATTGTGGTGCATGCCGGTCCGGACGACTACAAGACCGATCCTGCCGGCAACTCCGGCGCGCGGGTTGCCTGCGGGGTCATCGTCGGCAAGTAGGAGGGCGTCCTCCCCGGAACGGCGACAATCGGAGCAGGCTGGCACTGCACATGCCTCGGCTATCACCCGCTTCGTCGTGCTCGCGAGGGAATCCCCGCGAGCCGATGAAGGGGTGAACGTCCATGAGGTGTCTGGTGTATGACAGACACGAGGAGGTGTACCATGTTTTACAGCATGCTTTCGCGGAATCGCCTGCGGGCAGCCGCGGTCGCCGTTGCGTTGGCCTCGACAACGGCCTGCGGCCGGTTTTACAGCCAGAACACCGAACCCGACGAAAAGGCACTCGTCGTCTTCGCCAATCAATCGCTGGATCAGGCTGACGTGTATGCCGTGATTCCGGGCAGTGCGGCGCTTCGCATGGGCTCTGTCATGGCGGGACGCACCGATACCCTGGTGGTCCCCACGCAAGTCGTCAGCGCCGGCGGCAACGTGAACATCGTCGCCCGACTGTTGGCGCGTTCATATACGCCCGCCACAGGTCCAGTCACCATTCGCCCTGGCGATGCACTCGATGTTCGCCTTGGCCTCGACGACAGATACCTGAGCGTACTACCCTCGCGACCCTAGCTGTGTGGAGTTGGCTGCCGGTGCGTCCCAATTCGGTGACCGAACATTGTGCACCCGAGTTGGGCGTATCGAAGCTCCTTTCACTCGGTGTAGTAGCGATGCGTAGATCCCTCGGCATGCTGTTGGTGATGGGTGCGCTCGGTTGCAGCGCCAGCCTCACGTCACCGTCAGGCCCTGAACCGATTGTCACGACCGACGGGCCGCTCAAACTCAGCGTCGTCGATGCGCCGGCCCAGCCAGGGGTGTTGTTCATCGCGGCAGCCGTCACCGGCGGCGCCACCAGCGTCACGGTCAAGAGCACGCGGTACGGCAGCATGTGCTCAACCGCCGTCACCGCGCACGCAGATGTCGTCGGCAATCAGGTCACGCTCCACGTGACCTATGCGGAACGGCTGACGATCTGCACCGCCGATGTGCGTGCAGTCAGCTACACGGCGAACATTGGTGGACTTACCATCGGCAACTACGACGTGCACGTCGTGCATACCAATCCCGACGGCTCCACGTCAACGGTGCTCACGCAGCGTGTTGCCGTCATACCGCTCGATTAGACCACGCCCGGCAATCTGGGTGCAGCGAAGGATCTCCTCTCGTCCCTCGACCTGACGTCATGAAATCGCTCACAATCCTCGCTGTGCTGCTCCTCGGCACGAGCGCGTGCGGTGGGGAGTCCGCCGCCTGCGTGATACCTCCCTGCGTGATGTCAATTGCAGTGGCGGTCACGGTGAACTCCAGCGTCACCGGCACACCCATCGCCGGATCGTTCGTGCAGCCAACGGGAGGCGGCCAATTGCCGTGCACGCAGGCGGCCGAGAGCACGTGCCGCGTACCGGGGGGTGGAGGCACGTACGAATTGGACATCGGTGCCCCGGGCTATCAGACCGTCCACCGAAGCGTGACAGTTTCGAGTACCGCCCCGGACGCCCCGTGCGGTTGCCACCTCGCGGATACCAAACAGATCAGCGTCGCCCTCGCACCGGCGACCTGACCGGGTACGTGCAGCCTATCCATGGCTTGATGCGGGTTGCATCCGCGGGATGTACGGTTGCTTTTCGTTGGGGACGCCTCAGCCACCTGCTTGGGGAGTTGTGCCAGTACGAATTCGCACGTACCGGTACTACCTTCTCGTCGCATGGACCTCCTTCCCCACTGACATTCATCCGATGCAACTCCGCCGCACCCTGCCCGTCTGCCTCCTGTTTGGCGCGTTCCAGGCCCTGTCCGCACAACAGCGCACGTTGTCGCCCGGTGTCCAGCGCTTCGTCAGCGTAAACGCACCGGTCGTCGCACTGACCCATGTGTTCGTTGTGGACGGCAACGGCACTCCCGCACGGCGAGACCAGACTGTCGTCATCAGTGGCTCGCGCATCGAATCGGTGGGCGCGTTCGCTGTTGTCGCCATTCCGGCAGGCGCCACGGTCCTCGACCTGACGGGCCATACGGTCCTGCCCGGTCAGGTGGGCCTGCACGAGCACACTTACTTCGGCGGGGTCAAGCGCCTCACGCAGATGAGCGTGAGTGGGCCGTTGCTGTATCTCGCGTACGGCGTGACCACGGCGATGACGGCGGGAAGCCAACTACCGTACAACGAACTCAATCTCAAGCGCGCTGTGGACGCCGGGGTTCTTCCCGGCCCGCACTTCGAGATCACCGGCCCGTATCTCAACGGTGGGCCCGCGCGCAATGGCATGTCACGCAACGTGTCGTCGGCCGACGAAATCAAACGGGTCATCAACTACTGGGCCGCCGAAGGCGCCACCTGGTTCAAGTTCCTCGGTGCCGAGACACGCGAGCAGTTGCGCGTGGGCATCCAGGAGGCCCACCGGCTCGGACTGCGCGTCACCGCACATCTCTGCTCCGTCACGTTCACTGAAGCATCTGCCATGGGGATCGATGCGCTTCAGCACGGGCTCATCACCAACTCTGACTACGTGCCGGGCAAGCAGCCCGATGTCTGTCCTGCGGATAACATGCACGTTCAGGCCGACGTGGATGAGAAGAGCGCCGCAGTGCAAGCGAGCATCAAGACCATCGTCGCCAACAAGACGCCCGTCGTGTCCACACTCGGGGTCTACGAAACGTTCATGACGGACCGGAACGTGCTCGACGAGCGAACGCTACAGATGTTCGATGCGGACACGCGAAAGGAAGTGGAGGGCAATCACGCGCATCTGGTGGAGGGAGGGCTGGTGGTTCCGCCGCGCTTGTTGAAGAAGATGATGGCGTGGGAGCGTGACTTCGTTGCGGCGGGCGGATTGCTCGGCGCAGGCTGTGATCCGTGGGGAACCGGTTTCCTTCCCGGCGTCGGCAACCTCCGCAACTACGAGTTGCTCGTCGAGGCCGGATTCACGCCGGAGCAGGCAGTTCAGATCATGACACTGAACGGGGCACGCATCCTTGGCATCGACGCACGCGTGGGCTCCATCGTCGCCGGCAAGGCGGCAGACCTGATGGTCGTTCGCGGCAACCCCGTCGCCGCACCTGGAGAGATCTACAACGTGGTCACGGTGTTCAAGGACGGCGTGGGGTACGACGCGTCAAAACTCCGCGACGCGGCAAAGGGAAAGGTGGGCACCAACTAGCGGTGGACGGGCTTGCAAACCGCCATGTCGCGTCCGGATGACCCAAGGGCGTCGCACCATCCACCAACCAGGGCACGGACGGTCGCAGGATCGGACAGGTAGCTCGCCAGCAGATGCGGCTCGGCGTGTGATGCTTCTGTCTTCACCTCGCTCATTCGCGCGGTGCGGCTGGTATCGACGCTACCATCCCGCATGATGCTCATGGCAATTCCGTCGCCGGCGCCGAGCACATTCACCCACGACCCGACCGTCGCTGGCACTGCCAGTTGATCTGCGCTATCGTCGAAGATCAACTGGCGCACTTCGGCAGCACCGAGAGGCGAACCAAGTGTGATCCAGCGCGCGATCTGGGGTGTTGGTGCGGCCGCCGAGGGACGCGATAGGTATCGCCAGGACACCAGCGCGCCCAGGCTGTGCGAAACAAGGATGACGGGGCGGTGCTCGGCCTGTGCGCGCGCCAGAGCGTCGCCCACGCGGGCTTCCGCCGCGCAGCGAATGGCGGGGCGCCCGAAAAATCGAAGGTCACCCGCAATGCTGCGGAGCTCATTCGACTCGTCACCGGTCGCATCTGCCGACGCCACGTCGAGGAACGCACTCGCCAACGACGCCAGCATCGTGATGGCATTGAGTGTCGTGTCCCGCGTGGTCACCGCGCCGCGGGTGATGCCAGCGGAACATGCATCGCGTGCATCATCGGTGGAGTGCCCGTCGAGGACATCCGCATACCAGACCAGGCGAACATCGTCGTCGGCGATGAGCGGGTCGCCCCCGAGCGCACGGATGCTACGCTGAATGGCCGATGCCGCCTCGCGCCGCACTTGCGCCGTATCACGACCGAACTGCCCGCGACCATGCACCAACAGGATGAGGGGGCGTCCCGGTGCTGCTTGCGCGACGGTGCTGCCAGCGGCAAGACCGAGCAGGGTGATCGCGAGGAGAACGGTACGACAAAATGATTCGGGCATTCTCATATTGACGGGTACGGGGGTGCTACACCCCAGTACGCAGAAAGCTACCGCGCGGTGTCATGCATCGGCCAATCAGCGACGCTCCTCCTTGCCCATCGCCAGATAATACTTCCGATCGGCGGGGCTCATTCGCTCGATTGCATAGCGAAGGGCGACGCGAGGCATCGTCGCTGCGTACCGGTCAAGAAAGCGGCGAACCACCTTGTCGTCGCGCTTGCCCACTTCGCGCAGCATCCAGCCCACCGCCTTGTGAATGAGGTCGTGCTCGTCCAACAGGAGCACCTTGGCGATTGCGAGTGTGGGCGCGAATTCGCCCTGCTTGATCGACGAGAACGTGGCAATGATGGCGATGCGTCGCTCCCACACGGACGTCGAACGCGCGAGTCGCTCGAGCAACGGTATGCCTTGCTCGGCGATATGCGATCCAACCAGTTCCTCCGCCGAGCAATCCACGAGGTCCCAATTGTTCACACACGCTGTGTTGGCGAGGTATGCCTTGCAAATGCGTGTACGCTGGGCACTCGTTCCCCGCTCGTGCGCGCCAACGAGAATGAGCAGTGCAACGAGGCGTTCCTCGTGCCACGGCGAGTGAAGGAGTGCGATGGCGTCGGGAAGTGACAGCTCGCGATGCGCTCGCGCCATCTTCCTCAGTGCAGGTACCGTGATGCCGAGGAATTGGTCGCCCTCCCCATACTGGCCTGGACCCGTCTTGAAGAATCGCGCAACGGCGACGGCGCGCGCCGGGTCCGCCGCGCCACGAATTGTTGCGTGAAGCACAGTGAGCGTCCGGCGCGCGCCTGAGTCCGTAGAGCTGGGCCTGGTGGGGGGCATTTGTCTTGCGCTTGTTCGCGCTCACGAAAGGCCGGACAGCGGGTGTCCGGCTCTGACACTATCGGTGAGGAGGGCACGATGGCTGATGAAAGGAACAAGAGCTCGGGCACCAGAAGCAAGTCGAGCTCGAGCGAGAGCACCAGCACATCAGGCAATACCAATCGATCGGGGATGGAAGCAGACTCCAGTTCGCGCAGGGACACCGGAAGAGACACCGGCATGGACGCCGGCAGCAGCCGTCGCTCCGTCAATACCGGCGGTCGCGATGCCAGCAACGAACGCGACCTGGAAGAAGACATGGACGATGCGTAGCACTTGCGGCCGTTGCGTTGCGACGTCGTCTTCGTCCTGACGCATGAGAGAGGTACCGCACATGAAGCGCGACCGGGTTTTTACCCGGTCGCGCTTTGTCCTTGTGGTTTCTCGTGCGCCGCATCACAACTGGGACCGACTTGTCAGCAAAAGAGGATAAATTTGTGAAGATCGCATGGGGTATCGAATACACGATGTGTCAATCAATCACACACGGTATTTGCAGCCGCTTCACCAAAAACCCCAATGTCTTATGCGTAACACCATCCTCCTCGCCTCGTTGACTCTCGCCGCCGCCTGCGGTTCATCCTCGTATACGGCGCCAACCGGAACAACGAACGGCCCCCCCGGCGGCACCACCGTCCCAACGGTCACCACATCCGTGAACATCGCCGGGACGGCATTCAACCCGGCTCCAATCCAGGTGTCGCCAGGCGCGGTGGTCACGTGGACCAACTCCGACGGATTCAATCACAACGTCACGTTCAGCAGTGCCGCCATCGGCGCCATCGGTGACTTCGCGACGGGCGCCAAGTCCCTCACGATGCCCACTGTTGTTGGGACGTACGCTTATCACTGCACCATTCACCCGAGCATGACCGGCACCGTAGACGTGAAGTAGGTTCGCGGGTTGGGCCGTCCTCGCATGACAGTCAGGGCACGACGGTGATCACGGCGGTGCCGGATCGTTCGAAGTAGGACGCGGTGACAGTGGTGGTTCCCACCGCTCGCCCCGAAACGGTACCGCCCTGGCTCACCACGGCAACGGTTGTATCCGAGGACACCCAGGTGATCGTGACACCTGGCAGGTCCGTGATGCTTGCGGTGAGCCCTACCGTTGCTCCGATGCGCACCGTCGCCGAAGGCGGGGACACGGCTACACCGGGCGGGTCACCGAGAATTGCGGAGGTTAGGTGATCGCTCTGCTGGCAGGCGGTGGCCAGGACGAGTACGGAACCGAGACAGGTGCGCGCGAACCGCATGATACCTCCGGTGAAACACATGAACGGCTTTTCACGGTTGCGATTGACAGCCGAGTTCATCCGCGCGGCTACATGCAAACTTCGCGCTCGCATGACGAACCGCGGTGAGGACCTCCCTGCCCCTCCGATGCACTGAAGACCACTCAGCGTCGGGCGGAAAGGAACGCCACGAGGTCGGCCAACGTTGCGCCCGTCCCCTCCGGCTCCCGCCCAAGTACTTCGGCCGGTGCTTGCGCGCGGTTTATCCAGAACGTCGGATAGCCGAAGCGCGTTGCCCCCGCGGCATCCCAGCCCGCGAACGCGGCAAACGCAATCTCCTGCCTGGGTAGCCGCAGGGCGTCCACGCCCAGTTGATACGCGCGCGGATCGGGCTTGAACGTCTGAGCCTGATCGGTACTCAGGACATGGTCGAACGTGCCTTCCAGGCCGCTGTCCCGGATGCACGACTGCAACATGGCCGGCGTGAAGTTCGACAGCAGCGCCAACCGCACTCCCGACTGTCGCAGCGCAGAGAGTGACGCGACGACATCGGGCCACGGGCGCAGATGGAGGAACGCATTCATCAGCTCATCGCGCGACGCTGCCGAGAGCTCCAGCTTCAACGATGCCGTGGCAAAACGGAGGGCATCGTCTGTCACGCGCCAGAAGTCGGCGTAATCGCCCGACAAGCTGCGAAGCCACGTGTACTCGAACTGGCGCGTGCGCCATGCGGCGGTCAACTCCGCGCCTCGTCCCGGGAACACGCGCTCGGTCAACGCAGCAACCGGTCGCGGATCGAAGATGGGAAACGCGTCGAAGGCTACCGCTTTGATCGCCATGCCCCGCGCGCCCAACCCTGCGAAGTCTCGTCCTCCCGCGAATGCTGTGCCCATTAGACCAACGCCTACGTGCTGCACGAATTCTCGACGGCTCACCGGCATTTTTATCCCCGTGGATAGTTCCTCCTGCACTACTGGCGGCGGACACGAAACGTTCGCCGCATGGCCGCCACAGCTGGGACCATTGGGACCATCTTGAGCAGGCCAGTATTCCCTCCGCCATGACCGCGGCGCCGCCGCTGGGATGACCGGACTCTGCACGGACGCTCGTATCGGCTGAGCGCGCCGCGGAAGTTTTTCTTTCCTGCTGAGCAGGAAGTTCGTGTCCTGCGGCCACGCGGGTACGCTCTTCGCAAGAGGGGCGCGTGGATGTTCACCCCTCATGGATGGAGAGAGAACAATGCTGAATTCCCGCACCTCACTCGGTATCGCGATCGTGCTCAGCTGCGTAGTCGGCTGCAAATCGAACGATTCGGGGATCAAGGACAGCGCAGGCGGAAACGTAGGGTCCGCCACCCCCGATACCACGACACTGAAGCCTGATTCCACCGCGCGGATGACTCCTCCAGCGGCGGTGATACTCACCGACGCGAACGTGCTTGCCGTCGCGTCCGTGGGAGATTCCGCCGAAGTAGCTCTCGCGAAGTACATGGCGGCCAATACCACAAACGCAGACGTGAAAGCGTACGCCTTGCTGCTTGCCAATGATCACAAGAAGGGAGGCGTGCAAGTGGCGGCAACAGCAAAGCGCACCGGCATCACGATGGCGCTCCCGGCAGCTGACACCACGTCACAGGCTGCATCGCATGCCCTCGAACGCCTCCAGTCGCTGTCGGGTACCGATCGTGATACTGCGTTCGTGAATCAAGCAATTCTGGACCACCAGCACGACATCGATGCCACGAAGCAGATGGCAGCAAGCGCCCAGAGCGCAGAGGTCAAGACGCTACTGAACAACGAATTGCCCGAGCTGCAGAAGCATCTCGATCGCGCCCAGAAGCTTTCGACGAAGCTCGCGGGCGGCAGCAAGTAGTCCCTTTCCCATACAAGGCTCGTTGCAACGAGGGGTTCTCGGCCACCGAGAGCCCCTCGGCGCATATTACCAATGGCAGGCTGCGGCGTCGCGTGGCACCTCTGCGTGAACGACGCATCCCGTCGCCGAGCGACGCCAATTCTCGATTATCATTCAGCGGCACGCACTCCCTACACCGCCCACGATATGATTGAGCTCGGCTCACAGCGCGCGCAGTTCGACATCCCCGATGGCATCGCGTACTTCAACACCGCCTACTACGCACCACTGCTGAACGAGTCGCGAGATCGGCTGGTCGCGAGTGTCAGCACAAAGAGTCATCCGTGGACGCGCACGTCGCAGCACTTCTTCGAAGATGCCGAACGTTTGCGGATGCTCGCGTGTGGACTCTTTGGAGGTGACGCGGACGGCTACGCCATCATCCCCGCCGCGAGCTACGGCCTGAGCGCAGCGGCGCGCGCCATCGAGCCGACACTGAAGCCGGGCAGCCGGATCATTGTACTCGATGAGGAATTCCCTTCCAATGTCTTGCCATGGCGCGGCGTTGCTGGACGAGTCGGCGCATCCATCACCACGATCCCCACGCCAGCCGACGGTGACTGGACGGCAGCGACGCTGGCGGAAATCGCGCGAGGCGCCGGAGTGGTGGCATCGTCCAATTGTCATTGGACCAACGGTACTCCCCTCGACCTCGTCGCCATCGGCCAGGCATGCCGGTCCGTCGACGCCGCTTTCGTCGTGGACGGCACACAAGCACTCGGCGCCATGCCCTTCAACGTCGAGGCCATTCACGCTGATTTCGTCGTGGCCGCGGGGTACAAGTGGATGCTGGGTCCGTATGGTGTTGGGCTGGCCTATGTCGCGCCTCGCTGGCGCGATTCTCCGCCACTGGAGGAATCGTGGCTCGCGCGGGACAACGCTGCGGACTTTACCTCACTCGCGAACTACAGCGACCGCTACATGCCGGGCGCCCGGCGCTTCGACGTGGGCGAGAAGTGCACGTCGTTGTTGCCCGGCGCCATTGCGGCACTGGAACAGTTGCAGGCGTGGGGAGTGGACGAGATTGCGCGGAGCCTCTCCGCCATCAACAGCCGCATCCAGGTTGAACTCGAGACCCTTGGCTTCACGCTGTCGCCGGCAGCCCAGCGGTGCCCGCACATGTTCGGCGCCCGTCTGCCGGAGGGGTTCGCAGGCGACTTCGTCGGCTCACTGCGTAGCCAGAAGGTGTTCGTGAGCCAGCGCGCATCGTCTATCCGCTTCGCCCCGCATCTCCACATCACCGAGGCCGACATCGAACAGTTGCTCTCGGCAATTCGCTCAACCATCGGGTAACGCATGCGATCCTACGACTTCGTGACGCTCGACGTATTTACCACCACGCGATTTGGCGGGAACCAACTGGCCGTGTTTCCGAACGCCCTGGGCATTTCCGACGTGGAGATGCAGGCCCTCGCCGCTGAGTGCAACCTCAGCGAGACCACCTTTGTCTTTCCACCCGAGGTCCCCGCCCACACCGCGCAGGTGCGCATCTTCAATCGCCGTTCAGAGATGCCCTTCGCCGGGCATCCAAGCCTTGGAACCGGTTTCGTCCTCGCGCAGGACGGCCGTGACATCGATGGCGTCGTACGCCTGGAGGTGAACGCCGGCCTTGTCGAGGTGCAGATCGACCGCGACGGCTCGGGCACCATCATCGGCGGCACCGTGCAGGCTCCCCAACCGTTGAGCCTCGGCGACGATCTGCCGGTGCACGAAATCGCCACATGCGCCGGCCTCCAACCATCTGACGTCGTCGTCGCGTCCCACGATCCGATGTTTGCGTCGGCGGGGAATGTTTACGTCATCGCCGAAGTCACGGACGCCGCGTTGACTCGCGCGTCGCCGAACATGGCCGGCTTCCAGCAGGCCATATCGTCGCGACCTGAATTGAACGGGCGCTTCTCCCTGCACCTGTACGCGCGGGCGGAGAACGTCATTCGGGCGCGAATGTTCGCACCACTTGCCGGCACATGGGAAGATCCGGCAACCGGCAGCGCCAATGCGCCGCTGGCGGGCCTGCTCCTGTCTCTCACGAAGGATGCGACCGCGAGCTTCGAGATCACCCAGGGTGTCGAGATGGGGCGACCCAGTGCCCTGCGGGCCAGCGCGCGGCGTGCGGATGGCGCCATTCGCGTTTCCGTTGGCGGTGGCTGCGTCTCCATGTTCCGCGGCACAGTCGACCTCTGATCTCACAACGGGCCCACTCCGCAAACGGCGAGCGCTATTGCACGCCCACTGGATAGAGAGAATATATGAGCACCGCATTGCCCGGCACTGGTATCGAGTTTCCGGCAAAGGGCCCATGACCCGCGGCCCCATACCCCAGCGCGGGCGGAACGACAACCTGCCTGGCACCACCAATCTTCATGCCGACTAGTCCCTTGTCCCATCCGCCAATAGCCTGCCCGCTCCCCAGCTTGATCGAGACCGGGATGCCCGTCTGCTTTTGGTCGAAGAGAGTGCCGTCCGGCAGATAGCCCACGTAGTAAAGCTCGACAGTCTGCCCCGCCGCAAGCGCTTGTCCCGTGCCCGGGGTCGCATCGCGAACGTAGAGCCCATCTGCCGTCTTCGTGGACGCCGCCAGGTTGACTCCGAGCGCTGGAGCGAATGCGGTCGTTTCAATATTCACCGCTGTCGGCTCGGCAGTCACGGTGCCGCCACATGCAGGGAGTGCGAATAGAGCGAGCGCGCCGAGCACACGGACGTAGCGCATGGAGGCAGTCTCCGTTGAGGTAGTGCGATGCCTGACGTGTAGCCCAACTCGCCCGTCGACGCTCGAGTCACTCCGGTTGTGTCGGCTATGGCACCGCAGCGCGCGATGCACCCATCTGTTCGGCAACGAATCAGTCGACCGGTCACACTCTGCGGCAATACTGGCGGGAGTCGCAGGTGCGTCGCGATATACACTGCAGGCGCGCGGCACAGTTCGACACCCTCGAGGAGTTCGGGAACTATTCCATGACTGGCATCGGTTATGTGCTGATGAATCACCGCCGCCCGGTCATCTTCATGACCATCACGTGATGCCTGGTCTCGCCGCGCTGCTGCTGGCCATATGTCCGCTCGCCGCCGACAGCGTACGCGCATCGTCGCTCAATTGCGTCACGCTCTTTCCCACGCCGGACCTTCCTGCGGTTGCAGCGACGCTCGCCCTGCTCCCCGCTCGTTCGCCATTCGGTGTTGCCGTCACCGTCGATGGCCGCCCTCGCCATCACCTCGTGGCGACGATAGCTGGCCTTCCCTCGCCACGATCGCTCGGACCATACTCCGCATACGTGGCGTGGGCGTACACACTCGGCCTGGACAGTGCCATCAAACTCGGGCCGGTTGGCAACGGTCATGTAGATCTCGGCGAGATCCAGTTTGCGCAGTTCCGCATCCTGATCAGCGCCGAACAATCGGCCGCCGTAACGGAGCGACGCGGCCGGCTGGTGTTGCGCGCAACGTCACCAAGCGCGCGGTTGCTGGCACATCGCGACCTCACTCAGGCATCGGGGCTCAGGAGTCCCGCTATCGGCCGACAGGCGGCGCCCTCCAGCATGAGTGGGATGCACGACGGCGCGCACGCCATGACACCCGGCGGTTGGACCATGCCGCCGATGCAAGGCATGGTGATGATGGCGGGCATGAGCGGACTGGCGCCCAGCACCGGCCCGTATCTCCCGGGATCGCTTGCTGATCCAGTCAGCACCATCGTACCGGCACGCCCAACACAACGCGTTCACCTTCATTCCGGCGACACACTCGTTCTCGAAGCTGCCCCCATCACGCGCACGATCGGGGGGAAGGTGCTCCAGCTCTACGGGTTCAACGCGCAATCGCCCGGGCCTGTCGTGGAGGTGCGCCAAGGCGCAAAAATCGTCGTGCGCTTCCACAACACGCTCACTGTGCCGAGTTCTGTGCACTGGCACGGCGTGCGGCTGGACAATCGATACGACGGTGCTGTGGGCATGACTCAGGAGGCCGTCGCGCCTGGCGAATGGTTCACGTATGTGGTCCGCTTTCCCGATGCGGGCATCTACTGGTATCACCCCCATGTCCGCGAAGACGTGCAGCAGGCGCTCGGTCTCTACGGCAACCTGCTCATTCGCCCTGCGGCGGCGCAATACTACAGTCCCGTCAATCGCGAGGAAGTACTCACCCTCGATGACATGCTCATCGGTGATGCCGGCATTGCGCCGTTTGGTGCCGATGCGCCAACACACGCGCTCATGGGCAGGTTCGGCAACCGGTTCCTCGTCAATGGTGAGCCCAACTACAAGCTCGGCGTGAAGCGCGGCGACGTCGTTCGTTTCTTCCTCACGAACGTCTCGAGCACCCGCATCTACAATCTCTCGTTCACGCACGGCGCACGGATGAAGATCGTGGGTAGCGACGGCGGACGGTACGAGCGAGAGGCCTGGGTGAACAGCCTGGTCATCGGACCGGCCGAGCGATACATCGTGGAAGTGGCGTTTGGCGAGAGCGGACAAACATCGATCGTCAACCGCGTCCAGGCAGTAGACCACATGATCGGCGCGTACTTTCCCGAGACCGATACCCTCGGCGTCGTGCAGGTCAATGACGAGACCACATCTGTGAGCTATGACCGGCAGTTCCGGACGCTCAGGAATAACGCGGATGTTCGGTCGGTCCTTGCTCAGATGCTCGCACGTGCCAGCCGAACTCCGCGCCGGGACCTGGTGCTGACAATGAAGTCGGCGAATCTCCCGCCCGCTTTCGGCGCCATGCTTCAGGGGATCAATGCCCCCGTCGAATGGAATGACGGCATGTCGATGATGAATTGGGTGTCGACGGGAAACGAGATCACCTGGATCATCCGCGACCCAGCCACCGGCAAGGAAAACATGGATATCGACTGGCGCTTTCACCGTGGCGACGTCGTCCGGATGCGCCTGTTCAACGATCCTGCGGCCAGTCACGCCATGCAGCACCCCATGCACCTGCACGGGCAGCGCTTTCTCGTGGTGTCACGCGATGGCGTGCCCAATGACAATCTCGTCTGGAAAGACACCGCCATCATTCCTGCCGGACAAACGGTGGAGTTTCTCGTGGAGATGTCGAATCCAGGACGCTGGATGCTTCACTGTCACATCGCCGAACACATGAGCGCGGGCATGATGGCCGCGTTCACCGTGGAATAGCTCGATCCGTCCCATCACCCATGCACTGCCTCTCGTGAAATCGTTCATGTCGTTCTTCCATGGAATATCCAGCCGCGCGTTTGCGGCGGCGACCGTCGTCGCTTGCGTAGCGTGCGTCGCGCCATCGCTCCACGCGCAGGCGCGCGTCCTTGGCCCCGCGCTCAAACCGTATGTGAGCGTTGATGCGCCGGTGGTCGCCCTCATTCACGCAAAGGTCATCGACGGTACCGGCGCACCCGCCAGCACGGACCAGACGGTCATCATTCGCGACGAGACCATCACTGCTGTCGGTCCCTCGTCCAGCATTGCAGTGCCTTCCGGTGCCAAGGTCATCGATCTCACCGGCAAGACGATCATGCCGGGCATCATCGGTCTGCACGACCACATGTACTACAGCGGTATGCGGTTCATGGGCGTCAGCTATCCGCGGCTATTCCTTTCGGCGGGTGTCACGACCATCCGCACCACCGGGAGCGTGGATTCGTACGCGGAGCTCAACATCAAGCATCGCATCGACTCGCTCCAGAGCGTGGGCCCGAGCATCATCGTCACCGGCCCATACCTTCAGGGTGCCGGGCCGTACCTCGGACCCATGCATCCGCTGGACGGTCCGGAGAATGCCCGTCGAATGGTGCGGTACTGGGCTGAGGAGGGCGTCACCTGGTTCAAGGCCTATACGCAAATCACGCATGATGAACTGGCGGCCGCGATCGACGAAGCGCACAAGCACGGCGTGAAGGTCACCGCGCATCTCTGCTCCGTTGGCTTTCGTGAGGCAGTGGCGCTTGGTATCGACCAACTGGAGCACGGGCTGCTGACGAACTCGGAGTACGCCGCGGACAAGCGCCCGAACGCGTGCGCCATGGCACCAGACTCCAACTTGTACGCCAATCTCGACATCATGAGTGCGCCGGTGCAGCAGACCATTCGCGACATGGTCGAGCATCACGTGGCCATGACGTCCACGCTCGATGTCTTCGAGCTCAGTGCGCCGAGCCGCATTCCTGCGGACCCGCGCGTGATGGAGGCTCTTCATCCTGACGCGGTGAAGCAAGTGGACGCCTTCATGAAGGATGCCGCCGCCAGCAACGACAGCACCTGGCGTCTTGGCTTCAAGAAGTCCATGCAGTTTGAGCGCGAATTCGTGAAGGCGGGTGGACTGCTTGGCGCTGGCTCGGATCCGTGCTGCTACCAGATCATCGCAGGCTACGGTGACCAGCGCAATTTCGTGCTCCTGTCGGAGGCTGGGTTTTCCCCGGAGGAGACGGTCAAGATCATGACAGCGAACGGTGCCAAAATCCTTGGAATCGACAACAAGGTGGGAACCGTGCGACCGGGCATGCAGGCTGACCTCATCGTACTCGCGGGCGACCCGACGCGTACGGTCACCGACATTCAGAAGACCGAGACCGTGTTCCGCCGCGGGGTCGGATTTGATTCCGCCAAGCTGCGCGAATCGGTACGCGGCCTTGTGGGACTGCGCTAGCCCCAATGCCGTTCAGTCAATGCGAATTGAGGCGCATTGACTGAACCACGGAGGACACAGAGGGCATGGAGGTTTGTCGAAGCCGGGTACTTGCGCTTCCTCTGTGTTCCTCAGTGGCCTCTGTGGTAGGCGATCATGGTCGATACACGATCCGCCAGATACGTCCGCCCTTGTCATCAGAGATGTACAGTGATCCGTCGGGCCCCTCCGCGACACCGACGGGTCTGTGTACCGCGCTCGCAGGAAGGCCAACCGTAGTACCGGCAAACCCGTCGGCAAACACTTCGGCCGCCGCCGACGGGTTTCCATCCGCGCCCATCGGCACGAACATCACTTTGTAGCCCTCATTCGGGAGCGGGGCGCGGTCGAAGCCGCCGTGGAATACGACGAACAGGCCACCGCGATATTTTGCGGGGAACTGCGTGCCCGAATAGAAGTGCATGCCGTCCGGTGACCAGTGCGCTCCGAACGTGGCGAGCGGTTGATTGAAGGTGGCGCAGTCGATGCCGCCCCCGCTCGTCGTCGTGCCGTCGCCGCCATATTCCGGCGCGAGCAGCTTCTTGTGACTCACCTGGCCGTCGTAGAAGCAGTATGGCCAGCCGTTGTTGCTGCCATCGGTGATGCGGACGAACTCCTCGTCTGGAAGAACGGCCGCTTGTGCGTCGGTGAAGAACTGCGGCCAGTTGTCGGCGAGCATGTCCCGCCCTTGTTGCACCCCGTACAGCACATTGTTCGTGGGATTCACGGCCAACGCGACGAGATTGCGGTAGCCGGTCGCATAGTGATGTCCGCTGGCTTGCGTCTGGCCGGTGCCAGCGGGATCGAACGTCCACACACCCGCGCGACCCGGCAGTTCGGGACACGGCGCGATACCTGGCGATTGGAGCTGCCGGTTCAACACCTGACATGAGTTCGTTGCCGACCCGATGTTGACGTACAGCGTTTGGGGGTTCGCGAGCACAAGTGTCTTGCTCACATGATCGCCCGCACTCGGCAGCCCTGACACGACCACCTGCGCCGCGCCGGCTGGTGCGAGTTGACCGTCGGGCAGCGCATAGCGAACCACCTGATCATTGGCGCCAAAGTAGAGCGAACCACTTCCCCAGGCGATGCCG
Organism: bacterium; assembly: GCA_040003455.1. GTDB lineage: Bacteria > Gemmatimonadota > Gemmatimonadetes > Gemmatimonadales > Gemmatimonadaceae > AG11. Next base: position 625 of record JBDUCM010000004.1, on the reverse strand, counting down.
CTGCCACCAAGTCCCGCACTGAACGGCGACTGCATTTCTGCGTGACCGTCGCCATCTACGTCGCGCAATCCTATGATACCGAACGCCGGATTGGAATTGTTGGGATTGTTGATCGCGACGAAGAGGTCGCCACTCGGCGTCAGGGCCATGTGACGCGCTGCCGCGGGGTTCGCGCCGTTGAGCAGGTCGGCGACCACAACAGCGCAAAACCCGGCGGGTAGCGTGATACCACCGTTCCCCGCATCGCATTGGAACTGAGGCGGCGGTGTAATGGCGTTGGTGAGGGCATTGTCGGAACACCCGACCAGCGCGGCCGTAACGACCACCGCGATGAGCGCGTATTTGGGGACTCGTGTGGGAAACATGGACGGCCTCGCTTCTGGGGCTTCCGCGGCAAGCGACTACACGTCGCCGTGAGTCCCGCACAAGGCAGAGGGTATGCCAATAATTGATGCGCGAACGGAGTTCGCCGTCGAGGTCGTTTCACCCCACGAGGGCGACTTCCGCTATGGCCTCGCCCTGAACTTTTGTCCGTCGCCAAACTCGCCCGGCATCGACCCGGGCTGCTACGAACGTGCCCCCCACCCCCCACAACACGCCGCGCACTGCCAACAGCGTTCCCCCA
>JBDUCM010000050.1:0-33424 GCA_040003455.1 bacterium | reverse complement strand
GAAGATTCCGGAATTCCAGAGGAAGCCGTCCCGCACCATTTCTTCGGCCCGGTCGCGGCTTGGCTTTTCGATGAACCGGCCCACCCGACGAACGCCGTCACCCACGTCGTCGCCGGGCTGGATGTATCCGAAGCCAGGATCGGGGCGATCGGGGACAATGCCTACGGTCACCAACGCGTGATGTCGCTCGGCGACTGCTGCCGCCGCGCTCAGGGCCGTGCGAAAGCCGACCGGGTCGCCGACGGCCCAGTCGGCGTGCACACTGAGCATGACGGCATCGCGTCCGCCGCGCTGCGCGACTTCGTGTGCGGCCCAGGCCAGAGCAGCCGCAGTGCCGGCCGGGCGGGGTTCCGCGATGAAATTCTCACGCGGAATTTGCGGGGCGAGAGCGGCGATGGATTCCACCAACCCGGCATTGGTGAGAATGAGCGTGCGTTCCCCCGGCACCAGTGGCGCCAGCCGATCGAGCGCGTCGGACAGCAGGGGCGCCCCGGTGGCCAGGGGCAGGAGTTGCTTCGGTTTGGCTGGGGTGCTGATGGGCCAGAAGCGCGATCCCACGCCTCCGGCGAGGACAACGGCCCAATGGTTCATGACGCGTCGGCGGTGGGTTCCACGGCGATGCCTGCGAGCTCCGCCGCACGGGCGTAGAGCCGCTTCGGACTGAATGGCTTGGTGATGAATTCACTTGCGCCCAGGTCCATCGCCAGCCGATGCTGGGCTTCCTGGCCGGCGGCGGTGAGGATGATCGTGGGGAGGAGTTTCAGGCGCTCGTCCTGCTTCATCTCTGAAAGCACGTCGAGCCCACTGAGATAGGGCATCATCAGGTCCAGCAGGACGAGATCGATGTCCTTCTCCTTTTTCAGGATCTGAAGGGCTTCGCGACCGTCGAAGGCGAGTGTGACCCTGAACGGGCCCTGCTCGAGTTTCATCTTGATGATGCGGCCAATGTGCGGTTCGTCGTCCGCGACGAGCGCGTGGGTCAGGCGAGCGGGAACGTCCACGCTAGACCAGGGCCGCGATGTGCTCGCGGTTGCGGCGGAGCTCGAACAGGAGCTGGCCGACGTTGGCGTGGGGAGAGATGAGCACCAGGAGCACGGCGTCGGTGTTGAGCACAGACACGATGGCCAGCCCGTCCGTGTGCTCGAGGACGGCCGTGAGCAGGAGCCCGCGGGAGGCGGAGGCGCCCATTTCATCAGCGGGCGCGATGATGCTCGGGATGCGTGCCGCGAGGTCTTCGGCATCGACCCCCGGTATGGTCTGACTGTCGATCAGGAGGCCGTCGCGCCCGAGAACAATAGCGGCCTCAACCCCTTCGCGCTGCCTGATCGCGGTAACGAGGTCTCGAATACTCGGCATGCCCACTCCACTCGGAAAGTGATGCGAAGCTTAAGGGCGAGGGGGGTGAAGTCAAGCGACGACAACAGCTTGAGTTTGATTGCGCGGGGCCGTATTCTCCAAGTGCCCCACACCACAATCCATTCCGCGCCACCACATGCAGCTAACTCGCCTGGCGCGCGTTGCTCTCGTGCCTGTTGCCATGCTCGCGATCGCCTGCGGCGATCCGCTTGGTACCAAGGCCACGTACGCGAACGCGCTCAACACGTACGCCGTGTACGGCCTCACGAATTCACCCGCCGTCGTCCCGAATGCGCTGAGCTTTTTCGGCGGACTCAGTCGCGCGTCGTCTGCTTTTGCCTTTGACATCGCCTTCGACGTGGACGCGAGCGGGAAGGTAGTTGTCTACCCGGTGCGGGCCATTGGCGGCGCCATGGCGGGCACGCTCAAGCGGGTGAGTCTCCAGACAATTACGGGCAATTTCGACCTCGTCACGGCGGTCCCGGTCTCGGGCTACGATTCGGTCAGCGCGAAGACGCTGGCGCCCGGGACCGTTCTGGCGGTGGAGCTGCGCGATGGGACGACATGTTATGCGTCCCTCAAATCCTCGCTGCTGTACGCCAAGCTGGTGGTGGACAGTATCACCGCGGGCAACCGGATCTGGATCCGGACCGTGATCGATCCCAATTGCGGCTATCGCGGTGTAGTGCCGGACTCGATTCCCACGATCTAATGCACGATGCAAAGCTGATCCGCGAGCGCCTCGACGATCTGCGCGAGGCCATGCGGCGGCGCGGTGCGCTCGGCGCGCTCGGCGCCCAACTCGACCGGTGTGAAGGGCTCGAGCGTGATCGGCGGCTGCTGCTCCAGGCCGTGGAGGAGCGGAAGGCCGCACGGAATGTCAGCACGCAGGAAGTCGCGCGACTCAAGAAAGCGGGTCAGGAAGCGGGCGAGTTGATCGCGTCGAGCCGTGCGCTGGGCGAAGAGATCAGCCGCCTGGAGGGGGAGCTGGCGGAGGTGGTGAACGCCTTTGACGGGATCCTCATGGAGATCCCGAACATGACGTTGCCGGACGTTCCGGCGGGCGGCGAGGAGAACAACGTCATCGTTCGCGAATGGGGCACGCCTCGTCCTTCCGAGGGGGTGCGGCCGCATTGGGAGATCGCGAAGGAGCAGGGGCTCTTTGATCTCGAGCGAGGCGCCAAGGTCAGCGGATCGGGGTTCATCGTGTATCGGAAGAAGGGCGCCCGGTTGGTGCGTGCGCTCATGAATTACTTCGTCGACAGCCATGTGGAGCGGCACGGCTACGAAGAGGTCTGGGCGCCGGCGCTGGTGAATCGCGCTTCGATGACGGGCACCGGGCAGCTTCCGAAGTTCGAGGATGATGCCTACAAGGTTGCTGATGACGAGCTGTTCCTGATTCCCACGGCCGAGGTGCCGGTCACGAATCTTTACCGCGACGAGACGCTCGACGCGGAATCGCTGCCGATGGCCTTTTGCGCATATACACCATGCTTCCGTCGCGAGGCAGGATCTGCGGGAAAGGACACGCGTGGCATTCTGCGGGTGCACCAGTTCGACAAGGTTGAGCTGGTGCAGTATGCCAGGCCTGAAGATTCGGAGGCGCAGCTCGCCGCGCTGTTGGGCCATGCAGAAGCAATGCTTCAGGCGCTTGGGCTGCCGTATCGCGTAAAGCTCCTCGCGGCGGGCGACACCGGATTCTCGAGCGCGAAGACCTACGATCTCGAGGTGTGGGCGCCGGGCGTTGGCACGTGGCTGGAAGTGAGCTCGTGCAGCACGTTCACGGACTTCCAGGCGCGCCGAGCGAACATTCGCTACCGGCCGGCAAAGGGCGAGAAGCCGCGGATCATCCACACGCTCAACGGATCAGGCCTCGCGTTCCCTCGCACCATTGCTACCATCCTGGAGCACTATCAACAACCGGACGGCAGCGTGGTGGTTCCCGAAGTGTTGCGTCAGTATGTAGGGACCGACCGGCTCGCGTAGCACGATGCGCCGAGGCACCCCAGAGGTGATCGTCGGCGTATTGCTCGTCGCGCTGTTGTCCTCGTTCGTGGTGTTCACCCGGTGGGTAGTGCGCGACCTTCAGCGCGAGGCAGCGCGGTCGAGCCAGGAGCATGCCCGCGTCTATCGGGCGATCATCGACACGAGCGAGCTCGCGGGGACGCAGGCGTTGCTCGATTTGTCGGGGAACATCGTGGAGCAAGGGGTGCCGCTTGTCGTGACCGACCGCACAGGCAAGCCGGGCATCTACGCGAACGTGCCGCCGGACATCGCCCGCGACGAGGCACTGTTGCGCGAGTTCGTGAAGGAGCTCGATCGAGAGACGGTCCCGGTTACGGACTCGCTGGTGGGACAGATCCATTATGGCCGCACGCCGTTGGTGAAATGGCTGAATGTCATTCCAGCGGTGCAGGCCCTGAGCGCCTTCGTGCTCCTGCTCGCGGCCATCTACATCGTGCGAACGCGCGGCAACGCCGAACGAGAACGTGTGTGGGCGGGCATGGCGCGCGAGTCGGCCCACCAGCTCGGCACGCCACTCTCCAGCCTGAGTGGTTGGATAGAACTGCTGGAGGAGCGAGCCACCGATGGGCCGACCGCAGCGGCGATCGCCAACATGCGGGCCGATCTTGTGCGACTGGATCGCGTGGCTCACCGCTTTGAGCGAATTGGGCGCGAGCCGCGGCGCGACAACGTGGATGCGCCGGGGCTGGTGGAGCGGATGGGAGTGTACTTCCGCGCCCGTGTGCCCACGCTCGCCAATGCCGTCACCATCAACATCGTGGGCCCGGATGAACCACTCACGGTGTTCGGCGATGCCGTGCTGCTCGAATGGGCCATGGAGGTGCTGGTGAAGAATGCCGTGGATGCGCTGGCGGGCCGCGGCGGTACGATCACACTGAGAACCGCGCCGCGCCCCGAGGGAGGGGCGCGTATCACGGTCAGCGACGACGGGCCAGGTGTTCCGCGCGATCACCGGGGCCGGATTTTCGACCCGGGATTCTCGACGAAAAGGAGCGGTTGGGGCATTGGACTGTCGTTGGCGCGGCGCATCGTGGAGGAGAACCACGGCGGTACGCTGCGGCTGGCGCCGAGTGACCGTGGCGCCTCGTTCGAGATTATCTTACCGTGATGGATATTGTGACTGATGAAGCGCTGCTCCAGGGACTGAACCCGGCGCAGCGCGAGGCGGTGCTGCACACCGATGGCCCGTTGCTCATTCTCGCGGGCGCCGGTTCTGGCAAGACGACGGTACTCACGCGCCGCCTGGCGCGATTGATCGACCATCACGGTGTGGATCCCAGCCGGATTCTCGCTGTCACGTTCACCAACAAGGCAGCCGGCGAGCTGAAGACGCGCATCGCGCGCCTGCTCGATCGCGCGCCCGCGGGCATGTGGGTTGGGACCTTCCACGCCATTGGCGCTCGCATGCTGCGCGCCGCGCCACACCTCGTGGGCCGGACCACCTCGTTCACGATCTACGATCAGGATGACGCGCAGACCGTGGTAAAGCGCATCATGGAGCGTCACAAGATCAACCCGAAGCAGTTCACCCCGCGCGGGGTGCACAGTGCGATCTCGGACGCGAAGAATGCGCTCGTCTACCCCGACGAGTACGCAAAGCTGGCGATGGATCCCTTTTCGCGCGCCATCTCGACGGTGTACAACGAGTACGGTGAGGAGTTGCGGCGCGCCAACGCTGCCGACTTCGATGATCTGCTGCTGTTGCCAGTGCAGATGCTTGGGGGCAATCCAGCGGAGTTGGAGAAGTATCGGCGTCGTTTCAAGTACATCCTCGTGGATGAGTATCAGGATACCAATCGCGCGCAATACCAATTGATCAAGCACCTGGCCGGCGGACACGGGAATCTCTGCGTGGTCGGTGACGATGATCAATCGATCTATGGATGGCGCGGGGCCGATATACGGAACATCCTCGACTTCAAGAAGGATTTTCCTGAAGCAACCGTGGTGCGGCTGGAAGAGAATTATCGGAGCACCCCGGAGGTGCTCGACCTCGCGAACGTGGTGATCAGCGCGAACACAGGCCGCATGGGCAAGACATTGCGTCCAACGCGCGCCAGCGGTGAACGCGTGACCGCGGTGCGCTCGCTGGACGAACGCGACGAGGCGGACTTCGTCGTCGAGGAGATTGTTGCCCGGCGTGCGCAGACATCCGGTGCCACCCTTCGTGACTTCGCGGTCGTCTATCGCACCAATTCGCAGAGCCGAGCCATGGAGGAGGCCATGCGGAAGAAGGCCGTTCCGTATCGGCTTGTCGGTACGGTCCGGTTCTACGATCGTCGCGAGGTCCGCGACCTCATGAGCTATTTGAAGCTCATCGCCAATCCATCGGATGACGAAGCGTTTCGGCGCGCTGTGGCGGTGCCGAAGCGTGGACTTGGGGACACCACGATCGAGCAGTTGGCCATCGCGGCGCGAGAGGCGGGTATTGCGATGCTCGCGGCGGCCGAACGACCTGAACTACTCGGTGCCATTCGCCCCGCGGCGCGTGGGGGCCTGGAGGAATTCGCCAAGCTCCTTGCCGGCTTCCGAGAGTCGGCCAGGGAGACGGCGGTTGATGCGTTGCTTCGGGAGGTCGTGGACGGAATTCGCTATGACGAATACCTCCGTGGGGAAGGGCCAGAAGGGGCCGATCGCGTCGAGAACGTCAAGGAGCTCATCACGAGTGCCGCTGAGCAGGTGTCGGACGAGGAAGGAGAAGTCGGCCTTACGCCGCTGGACCACTTTCTTCAGAAGGCGATGCTCGTGGCTGAACTGGACAAGCTCGGTCCTGACGCCGATGCCGTCACCCTCATGACGCTGCACAATGCCAAGGGGCTCGAGTTTCCGGTCGTCTTCATCACGGGCCTCGAGGATGGACTGTTTCCATTGGCGAAGGCGTATGACGACCCGGCCATGATGGAGGAGGAACGGCGACTGTTCTACGTGGGAATCACGCGTGCGGAGAAGAAGCTGTTTCTCACGCATGCCGAAGAGCGACGACGCAACGGGGAGTTCATGCAATCCAAGGCGTCGCTCTTCCTTCAGGCAATTCCCGAGGCGATGCTGGAGCAGCAGAAGACGATCAAGGTGCGGAGCTCTGGGCGATCGTTCATGAATTCCCTGGGAAGTGGCAGCCAATGGGGCAACTCCCGCACGAAGGGATTCGACGCGCCCGCCCGTGCCGAGTGGCTGGACGCGGACAGTGCTTTTCCGCCGAGCGCATCGCAGCGACGTCCGGGCCTCCCTGTCACGCGGATGGCCCCGACGTTCGACGAGGCCGAAGCATCACAGGACGCCGCCGTCATTGCCGTGGGTGCGCGAGTGAAGCATCGGAAGTTCGGCAGCGGCGTCATTGCCGAGCTGGCAGGAGCGGGGCGCGATCTCAAGGCGAAGATCGACTTCGATGACGAGACGATTGGCCGCAAGACGTTGGTGGTTGCGCAGGCAAACCTCGAGCGAGACGTGGAATAGTGTCGATCACCCTGGAGGACGTGCGTCATATCGCGTCGCTCGCGCGGCTCGGACTTTCTGAACAGCGCGCCGAATCCGTCGCGACCGAGTTGAATACCATTCTGAGTCACATGGATGCCCTCTCCACGGTGAATACGGAGGGGGTCGCCGAGGCGGTCGGCTCCGGCGTGCGCACGATGCCGCTCAGAGACGATGCGAGTGCGCCCATTCCTCTCGTGCGTCCGCTCGAGTCGTTCGCGCCCAGCCTGCGAGATGGACTGCTTCTGGTTCCGCGTCTGTCGTCGCACGAAACGGTGGAGTAGGCATGTCTGCGCTCTCCGCTGCGGCACTCCGCGACCAGACGATCTCCGGCGATGCATCGCCAGCGGAGACGGTGGATGCCGCCGTTGCGCGATGCGCCGCGGTTGGTGCCGGCCGAGAGCGGCTCAATGTCTTTGCCTGGGCCGATGATGCGGATGCCCGGGACCATGCCGCGCTCGCATTGCGCCAGCGCGATCAAGGCGGGACGGGACTATTGCTCGGCGTGCCGGTGGCAATCAAGGACAACATCGCCACACTCACGCTGCCCACCACCTGCGGTTCAAACATTCTTGCGGGTTACGTGAGCCCGTATGAAGCGACCGTTGTGACGAAGCTGCGTGCCGCTGGTGCGATTCCGTTCGGGAAGACGAACATGGACGAGTTCGCGATGGGGTCGTCCACCGAACACAGTGCGTACGGACCGACGCGGAATCCGCTGGCACCTGATCGCGTCCCGGGCGGTTCGTCCGGCGGCTCCGCGGCCGCCGTCGCGGCGGGCATTGTTCCCGTTGCGCTCGGGTCAGAGACCGGAGGCTCGGTGCGGCAGCCGGCGTCGTTCTGTGGCATCGTTGGCGTGAAGCCGAGCTACGGTCGCGTGAGCCGCTTTGGCCTCGTGGCGTTCGCGTCGTCACTCGATCATGTCGGTGTCTTTGGCGCCACGGTCGATGACGCCGCGCGTGGATTGCGCGTCATTGCCGGCCATGATCCGCGCGACGCGACGTCCGTTGACGCGCCCGTACCGGACTATCACGGTGCGCACGAGCAATCGGTGAAGGGGCTCGTGATTGGACGACCGCGCGAATACTTCCCTGATTCGCTCGATCCACGGATTCGGGAGCGGTGCGATGCGGCGCTCGAACGGCTGCGCGAGCTGGGCGCCGAGGTGCGTGACGTGTCGCTTCCGCACACGAGCATGGCCATCCCCGTTTACTACATCGTGGCGCCGGCAGAAGCATCGGCGAACCTCTCCCGCTTTGACGGAGTACGATACGGGATGCGGGTGGAGGGCGAGGGCCTGCGTGGCATGTACGAGGCAACACGGTCACGCGGGTTCGGGCCCGAAGTCACGCGGCGAATCCTCCTCGGTACCTACGTATTGAGTGCGGGCTACTACGACGCGTACTATCGCAAGGCGCAGCAGGTTCGCACGCTCATCGGCCGCGATTTCACCGATGTGTTTGCGTCCGGCGTGGATGTGTTGTTCACGCCTACGGCGCCCACGACGGCGTTCCCGATCGGGGCGATTTCGGATCCGTACGAGATGTACATGAGCGACATCTTCACGGCGACCGCAAACCTTGCCGGGGTGCCGGCGATGTCGCAGCCGATCGGGCTCGTGGATGGATTGCCAGTGGGCGGCCAGTTCATGGCGGCGCATCTGGGAGAAATGAAGATGTTCGCCGCGGCATATGCCCTCGAGCGCGCGTTGGGCTCCGAGGCTCGCGCATGACGACCAGCGCCGAAGGATTACGCGACGAATGGGAGCTGGTTGTCGGCCTGGAGGTGCACGTGCAATTGAAGACGCGCACCAAGGCATTCTGCTCGTGCTCCGCGGCGTTTGGTGCGCCACCGAATGCGAATACGTGTCCCGTGTGTCTCGCCCTGCCCGGCGCGTTGCCGGTGCTCAATGCGCACGCAGTGGAACTGGCGACGCTCGCCTCGCTGGCGCTTGGCTGTACAGTGCACGAGACCTCCGTGTTCGCTCGCAAGAACTACTTCTATCCCGACTCGCCAAAGGGATACCAGATTTCGCAGTTCGACAAACCGCTTGCGACGGATGGTTTCGTCGAGATCGGCACCCATGCCGACGGAACTCCGCTCCGCATCGGCATCACGCGCGTGCACATGGAGGAGGACGCGGGGAAATCCATCCATGATCGATATCCGGGCGTTACCGCCATTGATCTCAATCGGTCTGGCACACCCCTCGTCGAGATCGTGAGTGAGCCTGACATGCGTACGGCAGCGCAGGCGGGCACGTACTTGCGGCTGCTCAAACAGATTCTCGAGTACGTGGACGTAAGCGACGTGAGCATGGAAGAGGGCAGCCTGCGCGTGGATGCCAACGTGAGTGCCCGCCGTTGGGGCGAGACGACGCTCGGTACGAAGACTGAAGTCAAGAACTTGAACTCGTTCTCGGGCGTCGAGCGCGCCATCGAGGTTGAGTTCACGCGGCAGGTTGCGATTCTAAATGCGGGTGGGACGATTGCGCAGCAGACCATGCTCTGGGACGCCAACGCGTCCGAGGTCCGCCCGAGCCGGACGAAGGAAGGCAGTCACGACTATCGGTACTTTCCAGAGCCGGATTTGCCCCCGCTTGTGTTGACGGCAGACTGGATTGCGGCACGACGGGCGGCCTTGCCGGAGTTGCCGGCGGCTCGGCGCGCGCGATTCATCGCAGAGTATGCGCTGAGCGAATACGACGTCGATGTGTTGATTTCGACCTCGGCGCTGGCGGACTACTTCGAATCGGTGGCGCGCGCACACGGGGGCGCCAAGTCCGCGGCGAACTGGGTGATGGGCGAGGTGCTCAGCTACCTCAAGAGTCGGGGGGAAGGCATCAGCGACTTTCCCGTGACGGGCGCGGACCTGGGGCGATTGCTCGATCTGGTGCGTGACGGCGTGATCAGCCATACCGCCGGCAAGCAGGTGCTGCAGATCATGATTGCGCCGGGCGGCAACCCTGCGGAAATCGCCGAACGCGAAGGCTTGATCCAGGTTGATGATGCCGCACAACTGGGCGAGTGGCTCGAGGACGTCATTCGGGAGATGCCGGATGAATCGGAGCGCTACCGGGGCGGCGAGAAGCGTCTTCAGGGTGTACTGATCGGAGCGGCGATGAAGAAGTCGAAGGGGCGCGCCGATCCGAGAAAGCTCAGTCAGATGCTGGCGGCGCGGCTCGCCCTGTAGACCGGGGGCGTCAGCTTTCCGACGTATCCGAGAGACGCCACCGGAAGGCCGAAGTGCCGCTCTGCCTCTTCGTGCATGCGTTCCATGCCGCCGACCCGCAGGGCTTCCTTCCGCACCTGCTTGGAGCGCCGTAGCGCGTCGTCGCCGGACGGATCGAGTTGGTAGGGTGTTGAGTGATCGAAACGCACGAGCAGGTCAATCACGTGGTCGTATGCGTGATCGAGGTAGCGTTCGACCTCGGCGTCGGCCAGATCCCAACGGCTGTTTTCGGTCATGAGTCCGAAGATGCGCTGCCAGCCCTCGTTGTCTGCGGCGTGCACCATGCCCCGAAAGATGCGGCGGTTGGTTTGCGTACTGAAGATGGTGGGACTCAGGATGCGATCCAGGAGGCCATCCGCCTGCGAGTGATCCAGCATGATGAGATCCCGTGCCTGGCGGGCGCAGGACGAACCGAGATGCGTCTCGAACCGGCTTTCCCAGTACGTATGTCCCAATGACGATGTGCTGGCCGTGATCGCGAGCTGCTTCGGCACGAAGTAGTTGTGGGCGATGGCGTCGGCGGCCAGGTGCGCCAGATAGCCGAGCGCGAAGGCCCGCATCGGCTCATCGGGTGCGGCGTCGTGAATCTCCAGTCCCACCAGCCACGAGTGGCAGTGTCGTCCCGTGGGCACATACTTCTTCGCCATGCTCGTGTCGGCCGCAATTGAGCCGTACAGAAAATTGTACGGAAACGCGCGCAAGAGGTCGGCGATGGGCGCCGGCAGTTGCCAGAGCGACCGCAGCACGGCCTCGCCCAGGTAGACATGGGTTCCGGGGGTCCAGGCGTGGGCTGTGGACGGCAATATCGCGATCAACAGCAATGCGACCACGACGAGCCCGCCCACGCGCGCCAGCGCCGGGGCTACCCGGCGCGTTTGGGTGGCGCGACTAGATCCCCATCCGTTTCCGCTGCGAGCGAAGTGCGCGGCGAAGGCCACGAAGTTCGTGCTGCACGAACCCATCAATGCGCTCACGCGCGTCGACCACCGTGCTCCGAACGTCGCGCTCGATGCGATCCAGCGGAATGCGCTCGAGGAGGTCGCCTCCTTGCGAACGCGCCCATCGTGCGCCGGATGCCGACGCCCGAGCCGCAACCTTGCCCGCGCGCTCGGCGCCCCTGAGGACGGGCGCGATGGGACGCTGTCCTGACGGTCCACGTCGCAGCAGTAGCGTTGCGGTGGCGCCAATGGCGGCGCCGATGAGTGCGGCGGTAAGCAGGTCGTACTGTGCCTCACGCCCATCCCCTTCTACGGGGGCGGACGCGCGGACGCGCGGGGCCCGCTTCGGATGCATCGGAATCGTTGTTGCCATCATCAAGCTCCTCTGACTCGGCGACCGGCATCCGGGATGCGGCCTCCTCGTCCTCATGGTGAAATGCGGCGGCGCCGGTGCGCACCCCGCGCACCGTGGATGCCGTCGCGACGAACATGCTTTCCGCCTCTTCCTGCACGACGGCAATGAGCGCATTGAGCTCGTTGAGACGCTCCTCGGTCAATGCCACCGCTTGTTGAATCCGCTCGTTTGCCGAGACGATGGTGCCGTGCACCAACTGGACGTCTGCTCGCACGGCCGTGGTGACGTAGTTCACGTTATCCGCGATCGCGGTGGCGTGGCGCATTAGCGGATTCGCGTCTGCGTAGAGCTTGTCGGTGAGATTGGTGACCAATCCGTAGCTTTTCCGGAAGCTCCACGCCGCCGGGACGAATGCGATGAGTACGACGATCAATGCGAGGAGTGCGATCAGTGCAGCGATTGCCAGCGGCACTTCATACCACGCATGCTCCTGCCCAACCTGGCGCATGAGCACGGTGTCCGTGCGTGCCGCCTGGATGAGCAACCACGCGCCCGTGCGCGCGAGCGAGACGATCATCGGCAACCTGGGGTGATGATTGGGTCCATCCCGAAAACGTCCGGCGTCATCGTTGATGTGATCGCTCGGGCCCGTGGCGGCCGACCTCACGAATGTGCAAGGGCGGGGCCAACCGTTTGTCGTCCGGGCATCGTACCCCGCGCACGAGGGCACTGTCAACCCGCGGCTCGCGCAATCGGCGCGTGCGGCGCGAAGGGTGCATTGCCCGATGCGCACGGCGCTTGACCCCCGTCTGCGCCAAGGGGATGTTTCCAGCTGGCCCACCCGTCGCTCGCGAGAGCGGCGAATCGACTCCTCGATCGACACATGAACGCAATGCAGTATGTCGTCCAGGGCGGACACCGCCTCGCAGGTCGCATTCGTCCCTCCGGCAACAAGAACGCCGCCCTTCCCATCGTTGCCGCCGCATTGCTCTGTGACGAGCCGGTGCACCTGGAAAACGTGCCGCGCATTCGCGACGTCGAAACGCTCGTGGAACTCCTGCTCTCGGTGGGAGCGGAAGCGCGCTGGACGAGTCGCAACACGCTGACCATTCACGCCAAGACGGTGAGCGCCGCGGAACTGGACCCGACGCTCTGCGCGAAGATCCGCGCCTCGATCCTGCTTGCCGGACCGCTGCTGGCTCGTTGTGGGGAGATCATCCTGCCCCCACCGGGCGGTGACGTGATTGGGCGGAGGCGCGTGGATACGCACTTTCTCGCCCTCGAACAGCTCGGGGCCACGTTCGAGCTGGATGATGCATACATCCTGCGAGCCGACAAACTCATCGGCGCCGACGTGTTCCTCGACGAGCCGAGTGTGACGGCAACGGAGAATGCGCTGGCCGCGGCGGTGATGGCGGAAGGCACGACCGTGCTCCGTAACGCTGCCAGCGAACCACATGTGCAGGACCTGGCGCGCTTTCTCGTGGCGATGGGGGCGTCCATCGAGGGGATCGGGACGAATACCATCACTATCCATGGCGGACGCCCCCTTCACGGCTGCACGCACGAGATCGGTCCGGACCACATCGAGGTTGGATCGTTCATCGGGCTGGCCGCGGTGACCCGGAGCGAGCTCACCATCGAGGGAGCCGGCGTGGAGCATCTACGGTCCACTCGCATGGGGTTTGAGCGACTGGGGGTGGTGTGCCGAACGGAGGGCGACGATCTCATCGTCCCGGCTGATCAGGAGATGGTGATCAAGAGTGATCTCGGGGGCGCCGTTCCGAAGCTGGAGGACCAACCGTGGCCTGCGTTTCCAGCAGATACGATGTCGATCGCGCTGGTCACGGCGACTCAGTGCCAGGGGGTCATCGTCATCCACGAGAAGATGTTCGAATCCCGGCTCTTCTTTGTGGACAAGCTGATCGGGATGGGGGCCCGCATCGTGTTGTGTGATCCTCACCGGGCTGTGGTGGTGGGGCCCACCCAGCTTCGCAGCGCAACGGTCGAGTCGCCGGACATTCGTGCCGGCATGGCCATGCTGCTGGCGGCGCTTTGCGCCGATGGCGAGAGCATCATCAACAACGTGCAGCAGATCGAGCGGGGCTACGAACGCATCGACGAGCGGTTGAGTGCTCTGGGCGCGCAGATCGAGCGCGTCGAGGATCGTCGGACCCGGTGAGTGATCCCGGGATGGCCGTGGATATCGGCGCGGGCGGCGAGGTCGTTGAATCATTCGCCGAACTCGGCATTGACGCGTTCACCACCGGCAGGGCGGCGGGAAGTTTCGGGACTGCCAGCGACGAACCCGTGAAGAGCGTCATGGCCCGATGGTCGGCGCTGCGCACGCGCGTGGGCGGTTCGCGGCTGGCGACGGCGACGCAGGTGCACGGCGCGAACATCCTGATGCATGAGGGCGAATGGCGGGGTTGGCTGCGGAGCGACGCTGCGGACGGCCATCTATCGCCGCGTCGAGGCACCGCGATGGCCGTGTCCGTTGCCGACTGTGTCCCGGTGTTTCTTGCGCATCCGAGCGGTGCGGCGGCCGTGTTGCATTCCGGTTGGCGTGGTACGGCGGCGCGCATTACCGAGGGTGCGATTCACGCGTTTTTCAGCCTCGGCATGCCGCATTCCGAGCTGTACCTGCATTGTGGACCCGCTATTTGCGGGGGGTGCTACGAAGTTGGCGCCGACGTGCATGCGCAGCTTACCGGCCGGGATACCGGCAAGGCGGAAATGGTGGATTTGCGCGCCTTGATCGCCGATCACGCCCGGGCGATGGGGGTGCGGCACATTTCGCTGAGCGCGCTGTGCACGCGGTGCGACAATGACCGCTTCTACTCGCATCGGGCGGGAGATGCGGGGCGACAGCTTGGCGTGATTACCGCCCGCGAAGCTGGGGTGTGAGCGGCTGGAGGTTCTGGTGCGGGGCGCGGTGTGGCTGTCGTGCCGGGGTGGTCCCGATGTGTCAGCCTTGACCCTCCTGCGGCCACGCGATACTTTAGAGTCGTGGCCGGACTTCGGGCTGGCCGCTGAATGTGGGGGACGCTCCCCACATTTTTTTATTGCCAGATGCTTCCTAGAGACAACATGAGCGACGAGTTGGAACGTGTTGTCACTGAACAACTTGACGGCGTTGGTTTCGATTTGGTCGAGTTGCGTCAGGGGGGTACGCGCTCACGGCCGGTGCTGGAAGTTCGCATCGACCGTCGTGATGGTCAGAAGGTGACTGTCGACGATTGCGCGATCGCCTCGCGCGCACTCGAAGCGAAGCTGGACGGTGGGGCGCTCGTCTCGGCGCAGTATGTATTGCAGGTGTCGTCACCTGGTGAGCGGCCGTTGAGGACGCCTGCCGAGTGGCGTCGCTTTGTCGGGAGGTGGGCCAGCGTGCTTGCCCCTGATTTTGGTGGTCGATTCGAGGGGGAAATTCTTTCGTTGGACGAGGACAGCGGGGATGCGGCGGTGCTGCTGCGCCCCGAGCGTGCTGAAGCGAAGCGAATTCCACTCGCGGCCATCAAGGAGGCGAGGCTGGCGTTCCGCTTTTCATAACGGTCAGGTCACGGGTCGCGGCGAACGCGATCCTTCTCAGCGAGGTCTTGGATGGTCAGTTCCGCAGAGATGTTGGCGGCGTTCCGCGAGTTGTCGAACTCGAAGCAGCTCGACAGAACGGAGCTCTACGGGCTTCTGCAGGATGGCTTCATGGCGGCGCTGGCGAAGAAGTATGGCCCAACCGTGCAGGCTGAAGTCGAGATCGACGATGCCAAGGGCGAGATCCGCATCACCGTCTTGAAGACGGTTGTGGAATCCGTGGAGGATTCCGCGCGCGAAATTTCCATCGAGGAAGCCAAGCTCTTCGACGAGGGTTTCGAAGCGGGCGACGTGATGGAGGAGCCGCTCGACGTCAGCGTTTTCGGCCGTGCCGCGATTCAGGCCGCCAAGCAGCGCATCATCCAGCGGGTTCGCGAGGGCGAGCGCACCAAGATTCGCGATGAATTTGCCTCGCGCGTTGGCGACCTGCTCTCCGGCGAGATTCAGCAGATCGAGCGTGGGAAGCTCGTTGTCATGCTCAACAAGTTCCGCGAGGCGGAAGCCATCATTCCGTATCGCGAGCAGAACCATCGTGAGCATTTCCATCAGGGCGAGCCGATCCGCGCCGTGCTCAAGCGGGTGGAGGAAACGCCCAAGGGACCACGTCTTATCCTGAGTCGCGCTGACGGGCTGTTCGTGAAGGCGCTGTTCAAGCTCGAAGTGCCGGAGATTCAGCAGAACATCGTGGAGATCCGCGCTACCGCCCGCGAGGTCGGGAGCCGTACGAAGATTGCCGTGTTCTCGCGCGACGACAGCATCGATCCGGTTGGCGCATGCGTGGGGCTCAAGGGTTCGCGCGTGCAAACGGTGGTGAACGAGCTGGGTGGCGAGCGGATCGACATCGTGCCGTGGTCGTCCGACCCGGAGCGTTTCGCCAAGCTCGCCCTTGCTCCGGCCAAGGTGGCGCGCGTGTTCAGCGATGGCGTCAGCAAGACGATCCAGGCTGTGGTGGATGAGGACCAGCTCTCGCTGGCCATCGGTCGCAACGGGCAGAACGTCCGGCTCGCGTCGGAACTCACGGGCTGGAAGATCGACCTGTACTCCAGTCGTGAGTGGTTGGAGAAGGGCGGTGGGGAGCAACTCTTCGCGCCGCTGCCGGGTGAAGTCGAAAGCGACGAGGCGGCGGATGTTCCGCTCGCAGAGTTGGCCGGCATGCATCCGGCCACGGTTGCGGTGCTGAACGAAGCCGGGTATCGCACGCTCAACGACATCATCGATCTCGAGCGTGATGACTTCCTGCGCATGGCGGGGATCGCGCCGGAAGAAGCGGACCGCATCATCTCGCTGCTGGACGAGTTGACCATGGAAGACACGCCAGCGGACGACGCCAAGGGACATTCGACGAGTGGCGGCGCAGCCGAGTGACGCTCTCCGACATGGATCGCACTCGGTTGCTTCGGCTCGTCGGACTCGGCATACGGGGACGCGGGGCGATCCTGGGAGTGGAGCAGGTGAGGGAAGGTGCAAAGAAGAACAAGGTGGCGTACGCCATCGTTGCAATGGATGCATCGCGTCACAGCCTCGACAAGATCGTGCCGCTTCTGAATGCCAGGCGGGTTAGATTCGTGGAGGTACCAAGTGCCGCCGAACTTGGCGGGGCGTGCGGTCGCGAGACCACCGCCGTCGTCGGGATCGTGGATCGACAGCTCGCGAAAGGCATTCGCGAGCTCGTGGAGTCGGGCTCCGCGGGAGCCCCACAGGAGGCAGTTTGAGCAAGTTTCTCGTGACAGACATGGCGGCGGAGTTCGGCATTCCTGCCGACGAAGTGGTTGCATTGCTTCGTCAGATGGACGTGCCGGTACGCAGTCATTTGAGCCCGTTGACCGACGATCAGATCGCCCGCGCCCGCGCACGATGGGAGCGCGAGAAGCGTGAGCGTGCACAGAAGCAGGCGGCGCCACCGGCGCCCGCCCGTCGTCGTCGGGGCGCCGCCACAGTGGCCGTTCCGGAGCCGGCGGTTGTCGCGGCTGTGGAAGCAGTGCCTGGTGCGGAGCCAGTCCGTCGTCGTCGCAAGGCGGCAGATGTCGCCGCCGCGGCCGAAGTTGCCGCGGCCGAGCAGGCTGACAAGGACGCCGCCGACGCGATCATCGCAGCCGAGCGGGCCGAGCGCGAGCAGCGTGAGGCCGCCGAGGCTGCCGAGGCGCTTGCCCGAACGCAGGAAGTCGCTGCCGCCCGAGCCGCCGCAGCTGCCGAAGAACGCGCCGAGGCGGAAGCCGCGCGCGCGGCCGCGGAAGCACAGCTTGTGGTCGAGGATGTTGCAACGAGTGCGCCGGCCCCGGTCGTTCCCTCGGACGGGCCGCGGCCTGAGTCGCCGCGCCCAGTGCCGTCGTCGCCGCTTCCGCCCGCCGCGTCTAGCGGGGCCGGCAGCGATCGCCCACGGCCACGCCCGATTACGCCTGGCGCTCCACGTCTGCGGCCGGCCACGGCCGGTTCGCCCTTCCCGCCGCGTCCGGTGGCATCGGCGTCGCCTGGCGGTTTTGGTGGACCGACACGTCGTGATGACCGGCGGCCTGGCCAGGGCAGCAACAGTCAGGGTGTCGGCAATCCGCCTGCAGTTGGTGTTGGCGGGACCGCTGGGCCAAGTGCAGCATCCCGTCGTGGCGGCAAGAAGGGCAAGCGCGGTTCGGTCGATCAGGAAGTGGTGGATGCGAACATTGCCAAGACCATGGCCTCCATGCGTGGTGCACCCACGCGCGGCGGACGGGTGGATCGCCGAGGCATTCGCGAAGAGGCGGAGGCCATGCGCGTGGCGGAGGTCGAGCGCGAGAAGAAGCTCGTCCGCGTCAACGAATTCATCACGGTTACGGAACTCGCGCAAATCCTGAAGGTGTCGCCCACGGAAATCGTCGGCTTTGCCTTCAAGAATCTCGGGCTGATGATCACCGTCAACCAGCGACTCGACTTCGACCAGATCGAGATCGTCGCTGGCGAGTTCGGCTTCCAGGCAGTGCGCGAAGACGAATACAAGGCAGAAGAAGTCGGCACGGTTGCCGAGGACATGCCGGAAGACCTGATGCCGCGTCCCCCGATCGTCACGATCATGGGACATGTGGATCATGGCAAGACGTCGCTGCTCGACTATATCCGCAAAGCCAACGTCGTTGCGGGCGAAGCGGGCGGCATTACGCAGCACATCGGTGCGTACCACGTGGAGTTGGCGGGGAAGAAGATGATCACCTTCCTCGATACGCCGGGCCACGAGGCGTTCACCGCCATGCGTGCGCGCGGCGCGCAGGTCACGGACATCGTCATCCTCGTGGTGGCGGCGGACGACGCGGTGATGCCGCAGACGATCGAGGCCATTTCGCACGCCAAGAATGCCGGCGTGCCGATGATCGTGGCCATCAACAAGGTCGACCTGCCGCAGGCGAATCCAATGAAGGTGAAGCAGGACTTGCTCCAGCACGGCGTCGTGCTCGAAGAGTTCGGCGGCACCACGCTGAGCACGGAAATATCGGCGAAGAAGGGAACGAACATCGACGTGTTGCTCGAGCAGGTGCTCTTGCAGGCGGAGCTGCTCGATCTCAAGGCCAATCCGAACAAGCGCGCAACAGGTACCGTGGTCGAGGCCCAACTCGATGCGGGCAAGGGGCCTGTGGCGACGGTGCTCGTGCAGAGTGGCACCCTCAAGGTCGGCGACGATTTCATCGTCGGCATGTACTCGGGTCGTGTTCGCGCCCTGTTGGACGAGCGCGGGAAGACCGTCAAAGCCGCAGGGCCGGCCATTCCGGTGCAAGTGCTGGGCATGACGGGGGTACCGATGGCGGGCGACCAGTTGCTGGTTGTTGAAGACGCGGGCGCGGCGCGTGAAGTTGCGCAGCGTCGTGAACGCCTCGATCGCGAAGCCAAGAGCCGGCGCACCACTCGTGGTGGCGTGACGCTCGAGGATTTCATGACGCAGTCGGCTGGTGGCGAAGCGCGCGCGCTTCGCATCCTGATCAAGGCCGATCAAGGTGGTCCCGCAGAAGCGCTGGCCGATGCACTCAGCCAGCTCGGGACCAGCGAGGTCAAGGTCGAGGTGGTACACCGCGGGGTCGGTGCCATCACGGAGAGCGACATTCTGTTGGCGCGCGCGTCTGGCGCGATCATCATCGGTTTCCACGTGCGCCCGGACAACAACGCGCGCGCGGCCGCCGAACGCGAGAATGTAGACATCAAGCTGTATCGCATCATCTATGAAGCGGTGGCCGATGTGCGCGCCGCGCTCGAAGGCATGCTGCGTCCCGAGCAGCGCGAAGTGGTACTCGGCGAAGCTGAGGTGCTGGAGACGTTCAAGGTTCCGAAGCTTGGCCTCATCGCGGGTTGTGCGGTTCGCAGCGGCGTCATTCGTCGCGACGGTCGGGTCCGCATCATCCGGGACAGTGTCGAGGTCTACGAGGGCACAATCCACTCCTTGCGCCGTTTCAAGGATGACGTGAAGGAAGTGCGCGACGGATTCGAATGCGGTATCGGCATCGAGAACTTCAACGACCTCAAGGTCGGTGATCGGATCGAATGCTATCGCACCGAAGAAATCGCGCGCACGCTCGAGTCGGCTCCACAGAGCTGACGACGGTTCGTTGCGTTGCGGGTGGACCGGTCGCGTCTCGACCGGTCACCGCGGCGCCGGCCTTCTCGCATGGTCATCATCGTGTCGCCTGATCATCACCGCTCCGACCGCGTATCCGCTGCGATGCGTGAGGAGATTGCCACCTTTCTCGCCAATGACGTCAAGGACCCGCGCATCCTCGGGCTCGTGACGGTCACGGCGTGTGAAATCACCCGGGACCTCCGGCACGCCACCGTGTATGTCAGCGTGCTCGGCTCCGAGTCACAGCGTTCTGCCACGTTCGAAGGACTGGACGCCGTGTCCGGTCATTTGCGTGGTCGTGTGGGCCGCGCCTTGCGGCTGCGTGTCGCGCCGGAGATTCAATTCAAGAACGACACGAGCATCGCCCACGCAGCACACATCGAGCAGTTGCTGGCGCAGGTGCGGAAGGATCTTCCGCCTGTGTCATCCGACTCGCAGGCCACTCCCCCCTTGTCCAACGATGAGGGACGCGTCGACTGACGGGCTGCTCCTCGTCGACAAGCCGGCGGGAGTAACCTCGCACGACGTGGTACTCGCGGCGCGCCGCGCGTTCGGTGAATCGCGAATCGGGCACGCGGGGACGCTCGATCCGTTTGCCACGGGTTTGCTTGTGCTGTTGCTCGGTCGCGCCACGCGGCTCCTCCCGCATCTCGATGGCGTGCCAAAGGAGTACGATGCAGTCATCGCCCTCGGCAGCGAGACCGACACCGACGATCTGTTGGGGATTGTGGTTCGGGAGGCCCCTGCGCCGGACGATGAGGCGATCGCAAGCGCGATCACCCAGTTGACGGGTACTCTCGACCAGGTGCCGCCGGCATATTCGGCCAAGCGCGTAGCAGGCCGCCGCGCCTACGAGGCAGCGCGGTCTGGCGAATCACTGACTCTTGCGCCGTCACAGGTGACGGTCTTTGAATGGCGCGACATGCTGCGTGAGGGGAATCGACTTCGCGCGACCATCGCATGCGGCGGCGGAACGTACATTCGAGCGTTGGCTCGCGACCTGGGCCGGCTTACTGGCAGTGCCGCGCATCTCGCGGAGTTGCAACGCGTGCGAAGCGGGCCTTTTCGCGTTGCGGACGCGGTTTCATTGCAGGTGCTTCTCGAGGGCGGGGCAACGTTGCGACCGGCGCTGGACGCGCTGCCAACCATTCCGCATGTGGTACTCGATGAAGAGGACGCGGAACGGATTCTCCGGGGCATGACGGTGCTGCGCTCGTTGGAAGCGGAGTTAGCTGCGTTGGTGGACGGTCGCAGCGGTTCCCTCCTGGCCTTTGCCGAAGCGAGTGGCCAGACATGGCAGCCGCGCGTCGTGATGCGAAAGGTCGGGTAGTCATGACGACGCCTGTCGGGGATGGTGCGACGCTTCCGCGGAGCCTTGGAGTCACCGTTGTCACCGTGGGAACGTTCGACGGTGTGCATCGCGGTCATCTCGACGTCCTGGCGCGGCTCGTGTCGCGCGCACGGGCTACCGGCCGCGCCAGCCTGCTCGTCACCTTCGAGCCGCATCCGCTCGACCTGCTGAAGCCTGCCGCCGCTCCGGCGTTGCTGACCACACGCGATGAGAAGCTTGCCGCCATCGCCTCTTCTGGTCTCGACTACGTGGCGATCCTGCCGTTCACACGTGAGCTGGCCAATCATTCCGCACAACAGTTCGTGGATTTGTTGCTGCTGGAGCGCTTTCGGATGAGCGAGTTGCTGATTGGGCATGATCACGGATTTGGGCGTGATCGCGCAGGCGGCGTTGGAACGTTGCGGACGCTTGGCCTGGAGCGTGGCTTTGCCGTGGATGTCGTGGCGCCTGTGGAAACAGCCGACGGGCAGCCCGTGAGCAGCACGACGATTCGGCGCGCCATTGCCGCCGGCGACCTGGATTCCGCCGAGGCTGGCTTGGGACGCCGGTATTCGGTGTCTGGTCGCGTTGTGCCGGGGGACGCCCGGGGGCGTGCGCTGGGATTTCCCACGATCAATCTCCAGCCGGAATCACCCCGTAAACTCCTGCCGCCCGATGGGGTATACGCCGTGGCGGTCGAGTCGCCTGTGGGCCGGTTTGGCGGAATGATGAACCTTGGGGGGCGACCCACCTTCGGCGATGACCGGAGAACGCTCGAAGCCCACCTGTTTGATGCATCGGGCGATTTTTACGGCGACTTCGTCCAAATCGCCTTTGTCTCACGGCTTCGTGATGTCCAGCGATTTGATGGTCCTGCCGCACTGATGGCGCAGCTCGCTCTCGACGAACAAGGTGCGCGTCGCGCGTTGACGCTCCTTGCCGAGTCGGGTAACTTGAAAGGTTCCATGCACTTTCCTCCCTCCACCCCGTAGTCGCATGTCCAACCTGAAGTACCGTCTGCTGCTGATATGCGGACTCATCCTCGTCTCGGTCTGGGCGCTCTTTCCGCGCGACGTGAAGACTCGTCAGCGCCACGCCGACGGGACGTTCTTCGATACGACGGTCCATCGCGTTCCGCTTCGCCGCGGACTGGATTTGTCGGGTGGCATGCACCTGGCCCTCGAGGTCGATGAATCCAAGGGCCTGATCGCCAACAAGAGCGAGGCCATCGATCGTGCCTTGAAGGTTGTTCGCACCCGTATCGAGGGCATGGGCGTATCGGAGACGGTCATCCAGAAGGCCGGCAACGATCGCATCATTGTCGACATTCCGGGTATCGATGATCGCGAACGCGCCATCAAGATGGCGCAGGATCAGGCGTTTCTGGCCTTCCAGATCACCGACAAGACGCAGGCGTTCGAGAAGGTGCTTCCTCGCCTGGACGCGATTGCGAAGGACAAGGGGTTCGGCGCCACGGTCGATGCGAATGGCAAGCCGTCAGCGCCCTCTGCGGGCGGGCTGAATGGCCTGCTGACCAATGGGGCGGATTCAGCGAAGGCCGTCGCCGTTGGCGGCAAGAAGGACAGCACGCAGAAGGATTCCACCAAAAAGGACACCGCCTCACTGCCCGGCGTTACCGGCGGTGTGATCTCCAAGATGATCCTCGCCGGGCAGATGCCGGGCCAGTTTCTCTACGAGAAGACGAATGACGATGCGCTGCGGAAGTTCCTGGCGGCGCCGGAGGTGGTTGCGGCGCTCCCACCTGGAAAGGACGTACGGTTCGGCAACGATTCCACCGTCATCCAGAACAAGACGTATCGCTTCCTCTACTTGCTCGACCACAACCCGATCATCACGGGCGAGTATCTCACGGACGCGAAGCCGAACGCTTCGACGTTGGAGGGCACGGTCGTCGAGTTCACGTTGAGCAATGAAGGCGGGCGCCGGTTCCAGCGCGAGACCAGCAAGCATATCAAGGACTATATGGCCATCGTCCTCGATAATGTCGTGATGGGCTTCCCGCCCGTCATCAACGGCGCCATCAGCACGCGGGG
The DNA here is from genome assembly GCA_040003455.1 of bacterium. GTDB lineage: Bacteria > Gemmatimonadota > Gemmatimonadetes > Gemmatimonadales > Gemmatimonadaceae > AG11. The sequence goes on along the minus strand of JBDUCM010000050.1, from coordinate 10,506 downwards.
CCAGATCACCATGGGTCAGGGTCGTGATCTTCAGGCGGCGCAGGATCTGTCACTTGTGCTCAAGGCTGGTGCGTTGCCGGTTCCGCTCAAGGTTGCCGAAGTCCGCAACATCGGACCGAGCCTCGGCGAGGATTCGATCAACAACGCGTTCAAGGCAGGCGTCATCGCGATCTCGCTCGTGGTCGTGATCATGCTGGGCTACTATCGTTTCTCGGGCATGCTTGCCGTGGGCGGTCTTGCGCTCTACGTGCTGTACACGCTGGCTACACTCGCCGGCTTTGATGCCGTGCTCACGTTGCCCGGCCTTGCCGGTTTCGTGCTCTCCATCGGTATTGCCGTGGACGCGAACGTGCTGATCTTCGAGCGCATTCGTGAGGAACTGGATCGCGGCAAGACGGTGCGCACGGCCATTGACGAAGGGTTCCGTCACGCCATGAGTGCCATCATCGACTCCAACGTGTCCACGATCCTGACGGCGGCCGTGCTTTATCAATACGGTACCGGTCCAGTGAAAGGCTTCGCCGTCACGCTCATCGCCGGCATCGTGGCGTCCATGTTGACGTCCATCTTTGTCGTCAAGACTTTCTACCTCGTGTGGCTGAACCGCTCGCGCGGCGCTCAGACGCTGAGCATCTAGGGGCCAATCATGCTGCGCATTCTTCACGGAACGAAATACGATTTCATCAAGCCCTGGCGGCTTGCCGTCGGCATCACGGCCGCTTTCATCGCGGCCGGCTTGATCTTCCTCGGCGTCCACGGCATCAACAAAAGCATCGAGTTCACTGGTGGAACGCTGATGCAGCTGTCGTTTGCGGAGCCGCCGAATGTCGGCGACATTCGCGCGACTGTGGATGCAGCCAATTACAAGGGGTCGGAGATCCAGCAGTTCGGGTCGCCGCGTGACTTCACGATTCGGGCGGCCGGTCACGTGCCGGGCGCGAGCGTCGAGAGCACGGAGCGCGAAATCGAAACGGCGCTGCACCAGAAGTTCGGCCCCACGCAGCCCAAGGTGGTTCGCTGGGAGGGGATCAGTGCCCGCGTCGGCGACGAGCTGAGTCGCAACGCCATGATCGCCATCGTCATCTCGCTGTTCGTGACCCTGCTCTATCTCGCGTTCCGCTTCGAGTGGCGCTTTGGCGTCGCGGCTGTCCTCGCGACCGCGCACGATCTCCTCAGTACCCTCGCCTTCCTGTCGATGATGCGCCTGGAAGTCTCGCTGACGGTCGTGGCAGCGCTGCTCACTGTCATCGGCTATTCCCTCAACGACACGATCATCATTTTCGATCGCGTTCGAGAGAACCTCAAGAAGGCGCGTCCTGAACCGCTGTACGATGTGCTCAATCGCTCCATCAACGAGACCCTGCCGCGTTCCATCCTTACGCACGTGACTGTGGCGGCCGCGACCCTCTCGCTGTTGATATTCGCGGGCGAAGTGATTCGCCCGTTCTCGTGGATCATGCTGTTCGGTATCGTCACCGGTACGTTCAGTTCCATTTACATTGCCGGTCCGGTGCTGTTGTGGATTGAGCGCCGTTGGCCGCGCGCCCGGAACGAAAGGGCGTCCGGAAACAAGCCGACTCCCGCTGTGCCGGTTCGCCCTGCGGCCGGCAAGGCTCCAGTCGCAGCACGTACGCGCTGAGGCTCATGCATTCTCGTACAACGAACCGCCGCCATGTGCGGCGGTTCGCGTATCCATGACCAGTTTCATCGATAGCCACGCGCATTTGGCGGATCCGGCGTTCGATACTGATCGCGAGGAGGTCATCCGTCGTGCGCGGCTGACGGGCGCACAGGCGATCGTGTGCATTGGCGAATCACTCGCGGCTGCTGCCAGAGCTGCGGTCATCGCGCGCGCCCATCCGGGATTCTGCTATCACACCGCCGGCGTGCATCCCCACGATGCGGCCGAGTTCTCCTTTGCTCGCGACACGGAGCTGATTCGCACCGAGGTCGGCAATGGCGCTGTGGCCATTGGTGAGTGTGGACTGGACTACCACTACGATCACTCACCGCGCGAGCAGCAGCGGGCGGCATTTGCGGCGCAGCTCGCGCTCTCGAGAGAACTCGATATCCCGGTAGTGGTCCACACGCGCGAAGCAGAAGATGACACGCGGGCCATGCTGCGCGAGGCAATCGCTGCGGGGGTTCGCGGCGTCCTGCATTGCTATACGGGAAGTCCCGCCCTGGCGGAGGTCGCGCTTGAAGGTGATTGGTATGTCTCCTTCAGTGGCATTGTGACGTTCAAGAAGTGGACTGATCTGCAATTGCTGAAACTCGTGCCAGATGATCGGTTGCTGGTGGAGTCCGATTCGCCATACCTGGCCCCGGTGCCCCATCGGGGGAAGCGGAACGAACCTGCCTGGGTATCGCAGACGGTCGCGCGTCTTGCCGAGGTTCGGGGCGTGGACGCCGTGGTTCTGGGCTCAGGGACTGTGGAGAATGCGCGGCGCCTGTTCCGGCTGGCGTAGAAGCGCGCGCGCGCTAGAATCCGGCGCAGAAATGCTGGTGTCACCCAACAACGTTCGCATCGCGAAGGAGATTGAGGATGTCGCTCGAGACCGTCCATACCGATCTGGCTCCGGCCGCCATCGGCCCGTATTCGCAGGGCGTGGTGGCGAATGGATTTCTTTTCACCGCCGGGCAGATCGCCCTCGATCCGGCTAGCGGACAAGTCGTGGAGGGTGACGTGTCGGCGCAAGCGGAACAGGTTTTTCGGAACCTCGCGGCCGTGCTGGATACCGTGAACGCCTCCTGGGCCGACGTCGTGAAGACCACGGTCTTTCTGGTGACCATGACCGATTTTCCGAAGGTCAACGACGTCTATGCGCGCGTGATGGGCGACGCGCGACCAGCGCGATCGACGGTCGCGGTGGCTGGGCTCCCGCGCGGCGTGCTGGTGGAGATCGAGTGCGTAGTTGCCATTCCGGCGCGCTAGCCGCGACGCCCGTCCATTCAAACGCATGAGTGATCATGAGTGAGTCCACGCAGACGCCCGTTCGCCTGACCAGTCTTGCGCGATGCGCCGGATGTGCGGCAAAGCTCGGAGCGGCCGATCTCTCGGAAGCTCTCGCCGGCCTTCCTTCCTATCCTGACCCGCGCCTGCTGGTTGGTCGTGAGAGCTTCGACGATGCCGGTGTATTTGTGGTTCGTGAGGACCTGGCACTCGTGCAGACCGTGGACTTCTTCGCACCCATCGTCGACGATCCATATGAGTTTGGGCAGGTTGCCGCTGCAAACGCACTGAGCGACGTGTTTGCGATGGGTGGAGAGCCCTTGACGGCGCTTGCAATCGTCGGTTTCCCGGTGGGCAAACTTCCCTTGTCAGTGCTTACGGAGATTCTTCGCGGAGGCCAGGACAAGGTGCGCGAGGCAGGGGCGTCGCTCGTGGGCGGGCACTCCATCATCGACGAGGAATTGAAATTCGGCCTGAGTGTCACGGGTCAGGCGGATCCTCGCCGCCTGCTCACCAACGCCGCGGCGCAGCCCGGTGACGTACTCGTGCTCACCAAGCCACTTGGCACGGGTCTGCTCGCCACAGCGGGCAAACAGGATCGGCTGGACGATGATGCACGCGCCGCGTTGCATGCCTCCATGTGCATGCTCAACGCGCAAGCCAGCCGCGCGGCCCTCGCGTGTGGTGTTCAATGCGCCACCGATGTGACCGGCTTCAGCCTGCTCGGTCACGCGTCTCACATTGCGCGCGCAAGTGGCGTCTCGCTGCATATCGATGGCAGGTCGTTGCCAGAGCTCCCCGGTGCGCGCGCGTTGTGGGAGAGTGGCATCCGCACGGGCGGCGCTGAGCGGAACGAGCGGTTTGTTGGTGAGCTCGTTGATTGGTCGTCCGCCCGGCCGGTGGACGTCGCGCTGGCGCTCGATCCACAGACGTCGGGCGGCTTGCTCGTCGCTGTGCCGGCGCGACAGGTCCAGAGCTATCTTTCTGCGGTGGACGGGAGCGTGGTGGTCGGCAGCGTTGAACCTCGTGGGAACGTGTTCCTGGTGCTGGGGTGATTGTTGGGAGTGGTTGGGGCCTGGTGGCTTCTGTCGTCTTCAAAACGATTGCGAGGCGCTCAGCGTCTTGGGTGGGTTCGATTCCCATGCACTCCCGCCACCACCTCCTCGTGCTGACATGCCACACAACGTGATGCCCAGATTTTCGATCGCGTACTCGTCGCTGTTGGCGTGTGGAATGCTGCTTGGCCTGACGGCGGCGCAGGCACAACGGGCTGATAGCGCGAGGGCTGCCGTTGTCAAAGCGGCGCCGAGCCCTCCGGCGGCCGATACGGTCAAGTCTGCCGTCCCGCAACCGCCACTCTCGCCACGGCGGGCCTTCTTGTCCTCGCTCGTCGTGCCGGGCTTCGGTCAGGCGCGGTTGGGGCGCCCTACTGCTGGAGCCATCTTCGTTTTCACCGAATCCATCGCCTGGGCTATGCTTCGGGAATCGGCCGCTGACTTGCGGGAGGCACGGCGGTTCCGCACGGACTCGCTTGTGTTCCTCGGCAATGATCCCATTACCGGTTCGCCGGTGATGCAGAAGTCACCGTACAACGACGGCCTGATCAGCATTCGCAAGGGACATGTCGAGGACTGGGTGGCATTCCTCGTCGGCAATCACCTGTTCGCGGCAGCCGACGCGTACGTCGCCGCGCACCTGTGGGATCTGCCGTCCCAGATTGACGTGGCGCAAACATCGGCCGGGACCATGGTCGTGGCACGACTGAAGTTTTGAGCGTGGCCGTGGATCGCGGTGCACCCATCGGCGTATTCGATTCCGGGCTGGGCGGACTCACGGTGGCGCACGCGATCATGCGCCAACTTCCAGGCGAGAGCCTCATCTATTTCGGAGACACGGCGCGAGTGCCCTACGGGCCGAAGTCGCCCGAGACAGTGCGACGCTATAGTCACGAGATCGCGACGTGGTTGCTCGAGGAAGGGGTGAAGGCGATCGTGGTGGCGTGCAATACCGCGACCGCGCATGCCTTGCCCGCGCTCCAATCGGCATTCAGCATTCCCGTGATCGGTGTGGTCGGGCCAGGCGCCCGCGCCGCCGTGCGCGCAACTCACACTGGACACATTGGGGTGATTGGCACTGCGGGCACGATCAGGTCCGGCGCATACGTTCGCGCCATCCGCGAGGCCTCGCCCGCGGCGGTCGTTTCGTCGCTCGCCTGTCCGCTGTTTGTGCCGCTCGTTGAGGAAGGGTGGACCGAGCATGCTGCCACGCGGTTGATTGCCTGCGAGTACCTCGCGCCCCTCCTCGGCGAACAAATCGACACGCTCGTCCTGGGTTGCACTCACTACCCGTTGCTCAAGCCGATGATCGCCGACATCGTCGGACCAGCGGTTCGCCTCATCGACAGCGCCGAAGAGACCGCGATAGACACTCGTCGGATGTTGGCGGAGAACGATCTGGGAGCCATCGTTCAAACGGCGACCTATCGATTCGTCGCGTCCGATGACCCGCAGCAATTTCTTGCGCTAGGCCAGCACTTTTTCGGCGACGCGATCGATCGTGTGGAGATCCGTACCTTCGGCTGAGCCATCCCAGCGACGGAGTGAAAGCTGACCTGGCGTCGCTACCAGATACGTCGGCGCATCCAGCCAGCTACCCGCATTGGCGTACACGTTGCCTGTTGGCATCCGTTCCAGCGTGGCTACATGCGAATGACCGTACACCACGAGTTCCAGTGACGGAGTGGCTGCGAGTACGCCGGCGGCCACTGCCCGCAGCCCCGACCCATGATCGCGCGGTTGGTAGTTACGGCTGGTCTGCGAGCTGCCGAGCGCGAGTCGAGAGGCGAGGTCGGGATGGAGGACGGAGCCAAAGGCGCGAATGGCGAGCCTGTTGCGCAGCACCTTCCGCAGCATCCGGTATCCCCTGTCTTCCACGGGCCGAAGGCCATCGCCGTGGTGTACGAGTGCGTTCCAACCCGCCAGGGACCCGGTCCATGGGCCCATCTGAAAGTCGACTCCCGCAGCACGCAGGACATCGCCACCCCAGCAGTCATGGTTTCCTGCCAACATCGTCATGGGGATGCCTGCATCGCGCAGGTCCATGAGCGCGGCGAGGACGCGAACGCCGCTTCGAGGCACGACTGTACGCCATTCGAACCAGAATTCGAACAGATCGCCGTTGATCAGGAGCGAGCCTGCGCGTCCGGGCAGCGACCGAAGAAACCCGAGGAGCGACCGCTCGATATCATCCGACGCGTGACCCAGATGCACGTCGGAAATGATGTAACTTGGAGAGAGAAGCACGAGAGGATTCTACAAGCATCGCACCGCCTTTACAAATCGGTCGACCTTCCGGGCTCGTTCGCTTGTTCCTGCGCGACGGCCCACTTCTCCACGATGAATTGATTGATGCCACACACGCACACGACCGAGCTTCGGGTCCGGTATGCTGAAACCGACAGAATGGGCGTCGTCTACTACGCCAACTACCTTGTCTGGTGCGAGGTCGGTCGCGTGGAGTTCATGCGATCGCTGGACCGGAGCTACGCGGCCCTCGAAGCTGATGGCATCGGACTCGCCGTCACCGAGGCCACTGTCCGCTATCTTTCTCCGGCGCGGTTCGACGATCTGATTCGAGTCGAAACGACCCTGACCGCCGTTCGCTCTCGCGCCATCACGTTCGACTACGTGATTTTTCAGGCTGAGTCGGGTGCTCGCCTCGCTACCGCGCACACCGCGCTTGTGTCCATCGACAGTCATGGCCGCCTGGCGGCGATCCCGCCCGACTTTCGTGATGACATGCGTGCGGTGCTCTGACGGCCGGCGTTGTTACTGGAACAGCTCCGTGTTGGGGTGGTACGATATCAATTCCATCGGCGGGACGGATGTTGCATTGATGACATCTGGTGGCAACGACGTCCGAGTCTGTCCCCTGCGGTAGCGCCACGGACTCAGCGGCGCTTGCTTGACCGGTGGGGGTTATTGCTCAGGCCCGATACTGGCGAGAGCGGAGTCGCAGGTGACCGTCCCATATCCGGGCGCGGGATGTCCGGGGTGTTGGCCCCGCTGGACGTCTTGCTACACGCACTCGATCGCTTCGTGCATGGAGATCAGATTGTTCAATCGTCGAATCGCTATAATGGCTGGCCTCACGTTGGCGGGATTGGTTGGATGCGCTCCGCCCCGGGTCGTAGCCCTTCCGGGCGTGGCTGCGAGTCCGCAGCAGCTCCCCACGGGGACCCTTCAAGGCGGACGCCGGCAGATCGTCTTCGAGTGGGAATTGCATGACGGGGAGATCATCGCGCGCGGCGACGGCGTTGCACGCATCGCGTCACCGGACAGCGTGCGGATGGACTTTTTTCTGGCCGGCGGTTTCGGGAGCGGCGCGGCCATCCTTATTGGCGATTCCCTCCAGGTACCCGGGCCGGAGATGGGGCGAAAGCTCGTCCCGCCTCGCCCGTTGCTCTGGGCGGCATTGGGTCGCTTCGACGTTCCAGCCATGCGCGACACGCTCGTGCGCGTTGACGGCGCCGTGGTCCGAGCCGACATTGGACTACCCGTCAGTTGGCGCGCGACATTTCATGGTGACACGCTCACCCGTCTCGAGCGGGTCGACGGGGGCCGCCTCCAGGAGTGGGTACAGCGTTCATCAGATCAGAAGGTGCAGTATCGCAATGAATCCGCTCGACGTACTCTCTCGCTTGCCATCCAACGCTCAGATGCCGTTGTTTCGTTTGATCCGTCGATCTGGCGTTTCTAGCCTGCTGTCATTGCTGCTCGTCGTGAGCGGCTGTTTTCCGCACTATGGCTTCGCGGGCGGCGGTCTGCCGTCGCACATCCGCACCATGGCGATCTTGCCTTTCGACAACGAGACGCCGGCGTCAGAACTGCAGAAGGAGATCTTTGACGCGATGCGCAAGGAACTCCAGCCGCGTCTTGGCGTTCGCGACGCGCCGCAGGAAAAAGCGGACGCCCTGGTGCGCGGAGTGGTGCGCACGTATGACGTTGACGTGCCCACCGGATTCAGCGCCAATCCGTCCCAGGCGGTGACCTCCCGCCGAAAGTTGCAGATCACCATGGACGTACAGATCGTCGATCAGACTAGCGGCAAGACGTTGTGGGAGAAGAAAGGATTGCGCGCAGAAGGCGAGTATGCGGAGCGCGACGAGGTCAGCGGCCGTCGCGATGCCATCAAGCGTGTAGTCAACGACATTGTCGAAGGAGCGCAGTCGCAATGGTGAGCTCGCGCCGCGGTCTCAGTTCGCTGGGCTGTCTGGTGACGCTGTTGATCGTCGCGGCTGTGACATATTTCGGATTCACTGCCGGGGAGCACTACTGGCGATTCTATCAGTATCAGGATGACATGCGGCAGGAGGTGCGATTTGCCGCGCACAACAGCGATGCGCTGATTTTGCGGCACCTTCGTGAACGGGCTGATTCGCTGGGACTCCCGGAGGCCGCGGGCGAAGTGTCGCTCCAACGGGATGGCCGTCACATCACCGTGGAATCGGAGTACTACGTCCACATCGAGCTTCCGCTCTTCGTGCGGGAGGTGCGTTTCAGTCCGCACGCCGAAGGTATTTTTTGATGGTCGAGCCCCTGCGCGATCCGGCGGCGAAGATCCGGGATGTGAAATCCGCCAAAGAGTGGCGGCGGCAGCAGCCCGGCAGAATCGTGTTCACCAATGGTGTGTTCGATCTGTTGCATCCCGGGCACGTGGACGTGCTCCTCGGCGCGCGCCGTTTCGGCGATGCGCTCGTGGTGGGTCTCAATAGCGATGCCTCCGTTCGACGGCTGAAGGGCCCGGAGCGACCGGTTCGATCGGAAGCCGAACGTGCGTACGTGCTCGCGGCCCTCGAGATGGTGGACAGCGTGGTATTGTTCGACGAGGATACCCCAATTGATCTCGTGAAGGCCCTTCGCCCTGACGTCCTGGTCAAGGGTGGTGACTACTCCGAATCAACGATCGTCGGGGCGCCCGAAGTTCGCAGCTGGGGAGGGGACGTGCGCGTCATCCCTCTCACGCCCGGCCAATCAACAACCAACATCATCAAGGCTCTTCGTGGCTAGTTCGCCGAATGCTGCCCCAATCCGGTCTGGTCGCGCCGTGAATGCTCTGCGTCCCATCACCCTCGAGCGCGGCGTCGCCACGTATGCCGAGGGGTCATGTCTCATCTCGTTCGGGGCGACGCGCGTCTTGTGCACGGCCTCAGTGGAAGATGGCGTGCCGGGGTGGCGGCGGGGGCGTGGCGAGGGCTGGTTGACCGCGGAATACGCGATGCTGCCCAGAGCGACGAAGACGCGAACCAACCGGGAACGTGGGCAGATTGGTGGCCGAACGCAGGAAATCCAGCGTCTCATCGGCCGGAGCGTTCGCGCGATGCTCGATGATTTCGCCTGGGGCGAATTCACGCTGAAGGTGGATTGTGATGTGCTTCAGGCCGATGGGGGTACCCGGACCGCGGCGATTACGGGTGCTTCGGTTGCTGTGTGTGACGCGTTCAACTGGATGGTGGAGCAGGGCAAGGTCAAGCGGACTCCCGTCAAACGTCGCGTCGCGGGGGTGAGTGTTGGCGTCATCGGTGGAGAGCCGCGGTTGGATCTCGAGTACGTTGAGGATGTCGTGGCAGACGTCGACATGAACGTGGTCATGAGCAGTGAGGGCCGGTTCGTCGAAGTGCAGGGTACCGGTGAAAACGGAACCTTCGATCGCGCGGAGCTGGATCGGCTGCTGGATCTGGCGACGACCGGGCTCGTGGAACTGGATGCGCGGCAGCGAAGCGCACTCGGCGTGTGAACTCGATGGTCTCGGATCCGTGGGTTCTCGCGACGCGAAACCCCGGAAAGCTTCGCGAACTCCGTTTGTTGTTTGCCACGAATGGCATCGGCGTGATCGACCTCGATGAAGCCGGCGTTCCCGAGGATCATGTGACGGAGGAAGCGATCGAGTCTTTTGATACCTTCGAGGAAAACGCGCTGGCCAAGGCGCGACATTTTTCGCAGTTGCTTCCTGGCCGTCGAGTGCTCGCGGATGATTCGGGGCTCGTGGTGGATGCGCTTGGTGGAGAGCCTGGCGTGCGGAGCAAGCGCTGGTCTGGACGGACGGGTGTGGGCGGTGCTGAAATTGACGCGGCCAACAACGCACACCTTCGCGCGCGGATGATGGCTGTGGGCGTCCGTTCGGCGCGGTTCGTGTGTGCTGCCGCGTATTGTGATGGGCGGACGGAGGTAGTGGCGATAGGTGAGGTGCTGGGCCGGATCGAGGACGAGGGGCGAGGCGTGCACGGCTTCGGTTACGATCCTTTTTTTCATGTCGCTGAGCTGGGGTGCACGCTCGCAGAGGCGACGTTGGAGCAAAAGCAGTTGGTGAGTCATCGGGGGCGTGCGTTCGTTGCGCTGTGTGATCGGCTCGGTGTGCGTGTTGTGTAGCGAGGTGCTGATGCGGGTTGGGATGCGGGCGTGGCAGTTGACCGTCGGCGAGTGACTCGCTATTGTTTGGTTCTCGTGCGGGGCGTAGCGTAGCCTGGTATCGCGCCTGCTTTGGGAGCAGGAGGT
>JBDUCM010000166.1:0-10785 GCA_040003455.1 bacterium | reverse complement strand
CGCAAGCTGCTGCTCTCCATCGCGAAGGATGCGCGCGTCATCATCGTGAAGCTCGCCGATAGACTGCACAACATGCGGACACTGGACTTCCTGCCCGAGGAAAAGCGTCGGCGTATCGCGCAGGAGACACGGGATCTCTATGCGCCGCTGGCGCACCGCTTCGGCATGGCCAAGATTCGGTGGGAGCTTGAGGACCTTGCGTTCAAGCATCTCGAACCCGAGGACTACAAAGCGCTCGCGAAGAAGGTCCAGCAGAAACGCGGGGAGCGAGAAGAGCTGGTGAAGGCGCTTCGCGAGCCACTCGAGCGCGAGTTGGCGCGGGCGGGCATCAAGGACGTGGACGTCACGGGCCGGCCGAAGCATCTCTGGTCGATCTACAAGAAGATGAAGCAGCGCGAGAAGCCATACGAGGAGATCTTTGATCTGCTCGCGGTCCGCGTGCTCGTGAACACCGTTCCGGACTGCTACCACGCGCTCGGCGTCATCCATGACGGGTACACGCCCGTGCAGGAGCGCATCAAGGACTATATCGCGCAGCCCAAGTCGAACGGGTATCAATCGCTGCACACTACGGTGTTTGGGCCCGGCCGCCAGCTGTACGAAATCCAGATCCGAACCAAACAGATGCACCGCACGGCCGATTTCGGCATCGCCGCGCATTGGTTGTACAAGGAAGATGCAAAGAGCTCCGATGAACTCGATCGGCACCTGACCTGGTTCCGGCAAATTCTCGAGCTGCAGCTCGATGCGAAAACGCCGGACGAGTTTCTCGAATTCCTGAAGCTCGACCTGTACGCCGACGAGATCTTCGTGTTCTCGCCCAAGGGCGACGTGCATCAGTTGCCGAAGGGTGCCACGCCGATCGACTTCGCCTTCGCCGTGCACTCGCAGGTCGGGTTACACTGCCAGGGCGCGAAGGTGAACGGACGCATCGCGCCGTTGTCACGGCCGCTTCGCAATTCGGAGACGGTGGAGATCATCACGTCTCCAACGGCGAAGCCGAGCCGTGATTGGCTGGCCCACGTGCGTACGGGGCGCGCCAGGCACAAGATCCGGCAGTGGCTGCGGAACGAAGAGCATTCGTCGTCGGTGAAGCTTGGGCAGGACATTCTCGAGCGGGAGGTCAGAAGGCGCCGACTTACCAAGGCGAGCGACGACGCGCTCGAGGCGGCCGCCAAGGCACTGTCGTTGACGGACGCGACCCAGCTCTTCGCCTCGGTCGGACAGGGCGACGTGAGCGTCAGTCTCGCCATTCGGCACCTGTACCCGGACTATCAGGAAGGCGAGCAGGCAAAGCCTACCTTCGTCGAACGTCTCGTCACGCGCGTTCGCGGGTCCAAAGGGGTACGCATCCAGGGCGTAGACGGATTGATGATCCGGTACGCGCAGTGTTGTCAACCGGTTCCGGGCGATCCAGTAACCGGCTACGTCACGCGCGGCCGAGGCGTGAGCATACACCGCGCCGACTGTCCGAACCTGCTCTTTCTGGCATATGAGCCTGAGCGGCGCCTCGAGATCGATTGGCAGGAGGCCGAGGGAGAGCGCTTCGTCGTTCGCCTCGTGCTGGAGGGGAACGACCGGCGAGGCCTCTACGCCGACGTCGCGGCGGCAGTGAGCGACATGGGCACCAACATCCGCAGCATGGAACTCAAGAGCACCGACGGCAAAGCCACAGGCGCCGTGCTCGTGGAGGTGGAAAACCTCACGCACCTCCAGAAGATCATCAAGGCGGCGCGCCGCGTGAAGGGCATTACCGAGGTAGCCCGTCGCGAGCGATTGACCTCGGAAAGCGCCTAGCGCGACTCAGTGCGTCAGGGCGTAAACCAGGTAGTTCACGCCCAGCTTGTACGCCTCGTTGTCATCCGAGACGATTCGCGTGCCCGTGCCTGAAAACTCCCAGAAGTTCGAGACATCCGTGTTGAAGTTCACCATCGCAAGCATGCGCTTGGTGGGGTCGTTGTTCTCGAACAGCGCACGCAGGAGCGGCCGCCCGCGGTCGTAATCCTGGGGGATGATGCTGAACGAGTTGATCTCGAAAAAGGAATGGAATATCGGATGGGACGGCTCGAGGTCGACGAAGCGCGCATCGGGAATGATTCGCCTCATGTTGGACTCGAAGTTCTGCCACGACGCCTGCCCGCGGCCGTCGCGGAAGTCATCGAAGATGATGAAGCCGCCCTTGAGCAGATACGACCGCAGGCCAGCCGCTTCCTTGTCGTTCATCATCCAGTATCCCGCCTCGGCCATGAACGAAACGGGAAACTTCATCAGTTGCGGGTCATCGAGACCGATGACGTTGCTGCCGTCCACGTGCATGCGGATCGTGGTGATCTCGCGCGCGATGCGAACCAGATTGTATTCGGCTTTCGGGTAGCCATGAGCCCACGCCGGAAGGCCCATGTAGTAGAACCCACCCGGCGCCGTGTTGTACTTGATTCGCGCAAAGGTGAAACGCCCGTCGTAGGGGACGTTCTGTACTACGGGATCAGGGGCAGGGCCACGAAAGCCCCGCTGGGCAACAAGGGGGGAGCCGAGTGGGGCGAGCATCAGGAATGCTCTCGTCACCCATCGCGCCACGACGCCACGCCTTGCGACATGCAATCTCGACACGACAGCCTCCATGGCGCGGAACGTGAGGGGCAATACCGGAATTGCTGCAATGTATGACTACGGCAGCCCCCGCATAGTTGCTGACGGAGCCCCTCCCGAAGAAAACCCGATAGCGTTAGATTCGAACATGGCTCGAGCGAACTTCATCTTGCAGGCGCCTTTCGAACCCGCTGGCGACCAGCCGAAGGCCATCACGGAACTGATGGCAGGGCTCGACCGCGACGATCGGTTTCAGGCGCTCCTGGGAGTGACCGGCTCGGGAAAGACAATGACGATGGCGAACGTCATTGCGCAGTATGGGAAGCCAACCTTGGTGCTGAGCCACAACAAGACCCTCGCGGCACAGTTGTATGGCGAGATCAAGAGCTTCTTTCCGCAGAATGCGGTGGAATATTTCATCTCGTATTACGACTACTACCAGCCTGAGGCGTACGTTCCCACCACGGACACGTACATCGAGAAGGACGCCTCCATCAACGAGGACATCGACCGGCTGCGCCTCCGGGCGACCTCCTCGCTCATGGAGCGGAGCGACGTGATCATCGTGGCGACCGTCAGCGCCATCTACGGGCTCGGCGACCCGGTCTCATATCGGGAGCAGATGGTTACGCTCGCCCTCGGGCAGAAGGTCAATCGCGACGACATCCTGCGCTCGCTCGTGAGGATACAGTACAACCGGAACGACGTCGCCTTCGAGCGCGGCACATTTCGCGTCCGTGGCGACACGGTGGAGATCTTCCCGGCATACGAAGAGCAAGGCGTGCGCGTGGAACTGTGGGGCGACGAGGTCGAGCGGATCTCCAAGATCAACGTCCTCACGGGGGAGACGATCGCGACACTCGATCGCACCGCCGTTTACCCGGCCAAGCATTTCGTCACACAGCGACCAACGCTGGAACGTGCCGTTCGGGTCATTCGGGAGGAGCTCGTGGAGCGGCTTGCCGAAATGCGGAACAACGGTCGTCTACTCGAGGCGCAGCGCCTGGAAAGTCGCACAAATTTCGACATTGAGATGATGCTCGAGATCGGAACATGCGCCGGTATCGAGAACTATTCACGCCACCTGTCGGGCCGAGCGGCCGGGGAGCGTCCGGCGTGCCTGTTCGACTACTTCCCCGAAGACTTCCTGGTTGTGGTGGACGAATCACATGTGACGCTGCCGCAGATCGGCGGCATGTTCAACGGTGATCGTGCCCGTAAGCTCACTCTGGTTGACTACGGTTTCCGTCTGCCCAGTGCGCTCGACAACCGGCCGCTCATGTTCGACGAATTTCTGTCGCTTACGCCGCGCGCCGTGTTTGTGTCGGCCACGCCGGGCGATCTTGAACTCCGGCTGTCCGAGGGGGTCGTCGTTGAACAGATCATTCGCCCCACGGGATTGATCGATCCGGAGATCGAGATCCGTTCTGTTCGGGGTCAGGTGGACGATTTGCTCAACGAGATCCGGCTTCGGGCAAAAGTAGGAGAACGCGTGCTCGTTACCACGCTCACCAAGCGGATGTCGGAGGACCTGACCGACTACCTGCAGCAGGTCGGTGTTCGCGTGCGGTACATGCACTCCGACATCGATGCCATCGAGCGAATGGAGATTGTCCGCGGCCTGCGGCTGGGGGAGTTCGATGTGCTCGTCGGCATCAACCTGTTGCGCGAAGGGCTGGATATGCCTGAAGTGTCGCTCGTCGCCATTCTCGATGCCGATCAGGAGGGCTTTCTCCGATCCGACCGCTCGCTCATTCAAACGGTCGGTCGAGCCGCTCGTCACGTGAACGGCAAGGCGATTTTTTACGCTGACCGAATCACCGGCTCCATGCAGCGCTGCATGGACGAGACGTCTCGTCGTCGTACCATCCAGACAGCGCATAACGTTGAGCACGGTATCACGCCAACTTCTGTCTCGAAGAGCATCGACCAAGTACGGTTCAGTACCCGTGTCGCCGACGCCAGGGTGGAGCGCGAGGACGAGCGTCCGAAGCGCGGACGGAAGGTGGCGGAGGCACAATCGCCGGGCTATGACCTGGTGGAGCCCGAGACGCTGGTGAAAATGCTCGAGGAACAGATGCGTGAGGCAGCCACAGCACTTGATTTCGAAGCCGCTGCTCGGCTCCGTGATCAGTTGTTCGAGGTGAAGGCCCGCATGACCGGCGCGCCCTCGCGCGGCAAGGTGGCGGGCGACGCCAAGGCGGCCCGATGAACGATGGAGCGAGTGAGCCGCCGGCACATCCTCCATTGGTGCCGCCGCTCGCCCCACAGGGCGCCTTGGCCATGCGCGAGGACGAACTCCGTGACTGGGGGCACCGGTTCGGGCGGTCGGCACACGCGCCCGCGGTCATGACCGTCACGGGCGAGCTCGGCGCCGGCAAGACCACCCTGATTCAGGCTATTTGCCGCGGTTTCGGCGTTCGGGAGGACGTGACCAGTCCAACCTTTGCGCTGGTGCACGAGTATTCCGCACCCAAGGCCCCGGTCTACCACCTCGACCTGTATCGCCTCGACCGGCCAGATCAGTTGGACGCGCTGGGATGGGACGAGATCGTAAGCGGGCCCGGACTCGTCCTCATCGAATGGCCGGAGCGTGCGGGTGATCGGGTTCCCACCGGCCACATTACGTTGTCCCTTCAACATCTGCCGGATGATCCGCGCCGGCGGCTGCTGTATGCTGGCTGGCGCGCATGATCACACTCGTCCTGGAGTCGTCCACGTACGAGGGAAGCGTGGCGTTGTTGGACGCCGCCGAGCTTCTGGCTTCGCGCACGGTGGCGATGCGCGGGCGCGATCACGAGGCCCTGATGCCGTCTGTCGCGGCGCTACTCGACGCGTGCGGCAAGGCGCCGTCCGACCTGAAGCGGATCGTCTGCGGCGCAGGGCCCGGCGCGTTCACCAGCCTGCGCATTTCGGGAGCCATTGCCAAGGGGTTGGCTCTCTCAACAGGAGCGGACCTCTTCGCGGTCTCATCATTGGCTCTCCTTGTCGCTTGCGTTGAACCGTTTCGGCCAGGTCGATACCTGGCTGCGGTGGATGCCATGCGCGGTGAGCACTACGTCCAGCTCCACGAAATTGGGGCCGATGCCGAACTTCGTGTGATCGGCGACCTTGGCATAGTCGCATCCGATCAGGTCGAGGCGCTTGCGCGGTCCATGTCTGCCGACGCCATCGGTCCGGGCCGCGGCGGGGTTGCTGCAATCGTCCCTCACGCGCGCGGCAGTGCTCGCATCACAAAAATGATTGCTTCATCAGGGCCGGCCAATCTGGCGGCATGGCAACCGGGCTATGGGCGACTCGCGGAAGCGCAGGTAAAATGGGAAGCCGTGCATGGCCGGCCGCTTGAGACAAATTGATGACCGTTGTGATTCGTGTACGTGCAGCGGAGTATGCCGACATTCCCGCTGTGGTCTCAATTGAACAGGTTTCGTTCGTGGACCCGTGGAGTGTCGATTCTTTTGATACATCACTCCAGTCTGACCGGATGCGCTTTCTGGTTGCCGAAGGCGCGACGGAGGTGTTCGAGCCAGAATATGCCGCCGACGGAAGCGAAGTGCGGCGGGGCGACCTGAGCTCAGTCGTCGGATATGTCATCGCCCTCGAGCTGGGAACGGAGGCAGAGATCGCGGATATTGCCGTCGCACCTGAGGCGCGCGGGTGCGGCGTCGGGGGCGCGTTGCTTGATAAAATGGTTGAGAAACTACGCGAGGGCGGCGTGGAAACGCTGTTTCTTGAGGTTCGCGAATCGAACTCCTCGGCCCGTGCCCTGTACGCGTCGCGAGCCTTTCGGAAGGTGGGCCAGCGGAAAGGGTATTACCAAAGCCCAGTGGAGGACGCGCTTGTGCTCAGGCGTGATCTGATGGACACTTAAAGTAAAGTATTACGTGATATCGCTCTTATAACTCTTTATTATTCTGTTGTTTATAGCAATGCATGCACGCGCAGTGACGCGGAAGTAATTTGTGGATGCGCGCATTCGTTCGGTGTCGCGTACTGGACTGGACCCCTTAGCGTTGTGGGCGAGGAACTGACATCTCGCACCAGGAGGAGTGTATGAGCCGGAGTTTGAACAAAGTGACATTGATCGGAAATCTCGGAAATGATCCCGAGGTCCGCGCCACCAATGGTGGGAATCGGGTGGCCACCTTCTCCCTTGCGACTAGCCGCGCCTGGACGGACGCGGCCGGTTCAAAGCAGGAGAAGACGGAGTGGCATCGCTGCGTTGTGTGGAATACCAAGACGTCGCAGCTCGCCGACATTGTTGAGAAATACGTGAAGAAGGGCGACAAACTCTACGTCGAAGGGCGCATCGAGTATCGCCAGTGGCAGGACAAGGAGAACCAGACGAGGTACTCCACTGAAATCAATGTTCGCGAACTCATCATGCTCGGCGGGGCACCGGGCAGTGGAGGCGGACGCAGTGATTTCGAAGGTGAAGCCGCCAGCGGATCGCGTCCCCGTCCACCTGCGCCGGCCAAGGTCAAGGGCGGGGATGACTTCGAGGACTTCCCTGGTGCGCTCGCAGATGAGGACGACGACCTGCCGTTCTGACCTACCACAGGATGTGGAAAACTTAAACCGCGGTCGGTACGAGACATCGCACGTAAGTCCTGCTGGTCGGTTCGCGGTCACTCTCGCGGACCGGCCGGATTCTTCTCCGTTTTCTCGCTCGGTTTCTCATCCGCCAACCAATCGTCATGTGGACAGCCCCGCCGCCGCCGGCGGTGGTTTTCGACGTAACCCATGCGCCTGCTCCCGGCGCACTAGCCCTCGAGCGCGTGAAGATTCCCCGTCTCGCCTGGTCGCTCGCCGTCTCCGCGTCCCTTGCGCTCGTCGCTGTCAGTGAGGCCGTTGCGCAGGACACGCACCCCGACCAGCCCGCCACGCATACGGTGAAACGCGGCGACACGCTCTGGGATCTCGCCAAGAGATACCTGGGCGACGCGTACCTGTGGCCGAGCATATATCGTCTGAACACCGATCAGATTGACGATCCCCATTGGATCTATCCTGGCGAGTTACTGCGACTGCCTGGTGCAGCAGGGCCCGCCGTTGTCGCGGAGATTCGTCGTCCATCCAATCGAACGGTGTTCACTCCCCCCGCGATGGCCCGCAGGTCGAATGCGCAGGCGCCGGTCGGTCCGCGATCGCACGTGGCGATCTATGACGTAGTTCGCGCGTCGTATGTAGGACCGGAAAATGGCCCGCCGGGATCAGGCAAGGTCTTGTTCAGCGCCGACATTCCGGGCATCGATAAACAGCGGATGTCGAACAACTTTCAACTCTATGACAAACTGCTGATTACGCCGCCCGTTGGGAGCGTGGCCGCAGAGCACGAGCAATTCATCGCATACATGCTCGGCGAAACCATTGAGGGGTTCGGCACGGTCGTGATTCCCACCGCACTCCTGGAAGTCGTGCGAGCGCCCCGAAACAACGAGGCGGCTACGGTGCAGGTCCTGGAGATCTACGGGATGTTGAATTCGGATGCACGCGTCGTGGCCCTGGACACCGCGGGAGCAGGCTCCACGAGCGCGCCGCGCCCCTTCAGCGGCGGCAGATCTACCCAGATTCGTGCGATCTACCGTGCGGCGGTACTACCGTCGCTTGACTATGATGTCCTCTTCGACCTCACCTCGAAAGACGGAATGAAGATCGGTGACGAGGTGGAGCTGTTCCGGCCTCGCGAAGCAGCCGTCCGGGACGAGCGGCCGGCGCTGCCTGAGGTATCGATCGGAACAGCTCAGGTCATTCGCGTGACGCCCTACGGGACTACGGCGCGCGTGATCACGCAGCAGCAGCCCGCCATCCGCGTTGGTGAGAGCGTCAGGGTAACCGCCCGGATGCCCTGAGAGCCCGAAGCGGACGGACGAAGCGGAATGACGTAACGTTTGTCCGCGCACTAGATTACGGCGATTCATGACTGCGATCGCCCACTTCATCGCCATCACCTGCTACATCGGCGCCGCGGCCCTCGCCGCGACGCCGTTTGCCCGTCCGGTTGGAGCACCGGTGCGCGGCGTCGCCGCGATGCTCGCCGCTGGCGTGTTTTCGCACGCGGCTGGCCTGTTCGCGTACGCGCTAGAGGTGCGTCAGCTTCCGCTCACGGGCCTGGGCCCGTCGCTCTCGTTTGCCGGACTCGTGCTCGCAGCAACGCTGCTGGTGGTCGAGATCGTGGCGAAGGAAGTAAGTCTCACGCTGATCGCCGCGCCGTTGGCCGCGGTTCCAACAATCTGCGCCATCCTTATTGGCCTCACCCCAGGCGTTGATCAGGCTGGCGCGCGCGGTGCGTGGCTATTCGCACACATTGCGCTGAGCTTCCTCGGCATCGCCGCCTTCGCCACGGCGGCGGCGGCGGGATGCATGTATCTGGTCGAGCGCCGTGAACTCAAATCGCGTCGGTTCGGCGCCATCTATCGGTTCTTTCCGCCGCTCGCGACGCTCGACCGCGTAAATCACGTCGCTGCTATTGCCGGCTGGCTCGCACTCACACTCGGTGTGGTCCTCGCCATTACATATGCGGTGGCCTACCACGAGCTGAGCGCAACAAAGATCGTATGGGCAACAGGCGCGTGGCTGGCGGTGAGCGGCATTGCCCTTGGCCGTATGGCGGCCGGATGGCAGGCCAGGCGCGCTGCCATCTACTCCAGTATCAGCTTCGCGGCCGTCGTCGTGCTGTACGTCGCCTTCCGCGTGACTGAATCCAACGGCGGGGGACGCTTTCTGTGAGCGGCGTTCCCATCTTGGTCGAAGCCTCGACGCTGCGCGTGCTCGTCGTCGGCGGCGGGCCAGTGGCCGCGCGCAAGGCGGCGCGCCTTGCGACCGCTGGCGCTCGCATTGTTGTCGTGGCACCCGAAACGTGCGCGGAGCTGGAAGTCCTTGTTGGAGACGGGACAATCGCCATCGAGCGTCGTCGCTATGAGTCGGGCGACATCGGTGACGTTGACCTTGTGATCGCGGCGACCAATGATCGGGCCGTGAACGCCACGGTATCGGCCGACGCAAAGCGTGCACACCGCTTGGTGAACATCGCCGACGTGCCAGGGGAGGGTGGCATGACCTTCATGACCGCCCATTCCACCGGGCCCCTGACCATCGCCGTAAATGCCGGCGGCGTGCCGGCCGCGGCGGTCCAGATCCGGAACGCCATGGCCGAACGATTCGACGAACGCTACGCCGCCGTGCTGGCTGACTTGTCCCGCATACGCCGAACAATGCTGGATCGGGGAGACGCACAGGAGTGGCGTGTCTGCTCCGGGTCCCTCATCAGCGACGACTTCTGCGACGAGGTTGAATCGGGCGCCCTGAAGACACGGATGACCGAATGGCCGTAATCGTTCTCGGCGTGAGCCATCACGGTGCGCCGCTTGACGTGCGCGAGCGCCTTGCCTTCACCGCGCGCGAGGTGCTCCCTGCGCTCGAGAGGCTCCGCGAAATAGCGGGCACCCGTGAAGGCGTGTTGCTCTCGACATGCAATCGCACGGAGTTGTATCTGGTGGAAGGTGAGCGCGACGCTGCCGATGCCGCGTGGGCAATGCTGTCGGAGCGCCTGTCCGGCGACGCCAGCGGATATGGATACATTCGCCGCGATCGCGATGCGGCGTCGCATCTCTTCCGCGTCGCATCCGGAATGGATTCGATGGTAGTGGGCGAAGCACAGATTCACGGTCAGGTCCGGGATGCCTGGGAAGCGAGCCGCGCGGCGTCCGGCGCAGTACTGAACCGGCTCTTTCAGACTGCGCTACTCACGGGCGGCCGCGTCCGAAGTGAGACGTTGATCGGCCATGGCGCGTTGAGCGTCAGTTCTGCTGCCGTGCAGCTTTCGAAGAAGATTTTTGGTTCCTTGGTGGGCAAACGGGCAATGGTGCTGGGGGCCGGTGAGATGGCCGAACTTGCCCTCGTATCGCTTCGTGAAGAAGGCGTGCACGCGGCAATCGTTGCGAACCGCACATTCGTGCGCGCCGAAGAGCTCGCGGCGCAGTACGGAGCGACGGCCGTACGGTATGAACAGGCGTGGGAAGCGTTGTCCGAGGTGGATCTGTTGTTGTGCTCAACGGCGGCGCCGCGTCCGATCCTGAGTGCCGAACGCGTTCGCGAGGCAATTTCGCGTCGAGGCGACCGGCCGCTCTGCATTCTCGACATCGCGCTTCCGCGCGATGTTGACCCTGCCGTGGCGAAGCTTGACAATGTCTACCT
>JBDUCM010000165.1:0-10805 GCA_040003455.1 bacterium | reverse complement strand
CACGCCGTACGCCAAACCGCTGCACGGACACGCCGCACGCGTCACGCTTCACCCCCGCAGCACCCCTCACGCTCACGCCGCACGCCCGCCGCTGCACGGACACGCTGTACGGAGAGGATGCAGTCTTTCACGCTCTATACTAAGATCGTGCGCATGAAATCTTTCTGTGGCGCTCTCCTGCTCCTCACGCTCGGGGCAGCCGTGGCGACGGCGCAACGCGATACTCCCCTTCGTGTCGTGCGGAGCACGCCGAATGATGATGCGGGTCCGCTCGCGCGGATCAGCGTGAGCTTCGACCGCCCTGTCGCCGGATCGCTTGATCGCACGATCGATCCCGCAACGATACTTCGCATCAGCCCTGCCGTTGCGGGCCGACTGGAATGGCGGGATCCGGTCACCATCCAGCTTACGCCCTCGACGCCCCTCATACCTGGCACGCGCTACTCGGTGACCGTCGCGAACACGTTCCGCGCCATGGACGGTACCGCGCTCGCGGAGGTATATCGGTTTGCGTTCAGGGCTCGCGGGCCAACGCTGATGGGTGGCTCGCCCGTAAGTGGCCCGCCTGCAAACGGCCCGCGTGACGATCGGCCGAAGCATATCGCACCGAACACGCGCTTCGACCTTGTCTATTCCGCACCCGTCGACCTCGCGAAAGTCGCCACTGCCGCGTACGTGGAGTTCAACGCTGCGTGCGCCGGGACGCGTGTCCGTCTCGTAGCGACGGCCCAGCGCCGAATCGGCAAGGAAGATCCCGACGCGCTGCGCGAAGCCGGCGGATGGCAGCGCGATCACTCCACGGATTCACTGCGACGAGTCGTGCAGTTCACCCCACAGTCGCCGCTGCCACGCGGCTGCTCGGGCGAACTCGTGGCCCCAGGGGAAGTGGACGACACGCCAAAGGACGGACTCAAGCGATGGTCGTTCTCGACCTACGGTGACCTGCGCATCGCTGCGGTGAAGTGCAGCGATCGCGCCGACACGACATGTCCCACGGGGCCGCTCCGGATCGAGTTCTCCAATCCGGTGCGTGGCGGCGATGTGCTGCGGCGCGTGCATCTGCTACCAGAAACGAAATTTCATGTTCGTGATACGACCTCCGAATCCACCACGTGGATGCTCGAGGCAACGCTCAAACCGCGCGTTGGGTATGCCGTCGTCGTCGACACCAGTCTCCACGATGTATTCGGCCAGCCCCTGACGGGCAATCCAGCGGGCGGTTTCCGCACCACGGGGTTTTCGCCCGGCATCAACTATCCGTTCGGCCGCTTGCTGGTTGAACGCGTGGGCGCGCACACGCTCGTGGTGCAGCACGTAAACATCGACACACTCATCGCAACCATTGCCCCAGTGCCCGACTCGCTCGAGGCACGCGTGCTCGGCCGCTTTGGCGGAAGCGGCGACACGGTGTGGAACATCATCAGCCGCAACGCCATCGTGAAGCGCATCCCGGTGCGCGCCGCGAAGGACCGTCCCATGATGACAGGCGTGAGCATCCCCACCCTCAACGCCATGCGCGTCGGCACGCCGGCGCTCTTCGCGGTGCGTTTCAGCGGACGGGCCGCGGGCGCAACGATCACAAGCGATGCCGGCACCGCTCTCATTCAGGTAACCGACCTCGGTGTCCACGCCAAGATTGGCGCGAACGAAGGCGCCGTGTGGGTCACCGGCGTGAACGACGGCAAAGTGCGTGCAGGGGCAGCAGTGGCGCTGTTCGACTCGCACGGCCGCAAGCTCGCCACTGCGAAGACAGACGCCGAAGGGCTCGCGCGCTTCGAACGGCTGCCCGCGCACCCGCCGCGCGACTCCACCGAGGCGATGATCGAACGTCGCTCCGATTTCGACGGCTACGTGAGCGTCACGCTCGGTACCGACCGCGCCCTCACCGCGATCAATAGATGGGATCCCGATCTCTCGCCCTATCGCTTCAATGTGTACGACGCGTCGGGTGACGACCGCTTTCCCGTAGCAGGTGCGGTCTTCACCGAGCGTGGCATCTACAAGCCTGGAGAGCGCGTCTACGCCAAAGCCATCATCCGCACGGGGAAGCTTGGGGCGCTTCGCGCGCCAGCGCAGGGCGATTCCATCAAGTGGCTGTTCCACGACCGCGACGAAGGCGTGCTCCGTGAGGTGACGACGAAGCTCTCATCGTTCGGCACTGCCGATCAATCCATCCAGATTCCTGCTGGCGCCGCGGTTGGCGAATACGCCGTGGAGGTCAAGGCAAAATCGCAGGGCCGATGGCTGGCCGTCGCGAACGGCAACTATCGCGTGGCCGAGTATCGGCCACCGGAATTCCTGGTGGACGTGAGCGCCGCAGAGGCCACTCGCCTTCCCGGCGCGCGCTTCTCGGCAACGGCACAGGCACGATACCTCTTCGGCGCACCGATGGGTGCCGCCATTGTGGTCTGGTCGGCGGAGCAGACACCGATGTCGATGTGGGATCTCGACATTCCCGGCACCGACGGCTGGTACATCGGCGATTCCGGCTCCTGGTGGGAGGACGAGGCCGCGGAGCAGTCGAACGTCTTCGCGAACAAGACAGACACGCTCGATGCGAAGGGGGCGCGCACGTTGACCGTGACGCTGCCCCCCGCGCCGAAGGGACGCGCGTCGCGCGTGACCGTGGAGGCCACCATTGTCGACATCAACCGCCAGGCAGTGAGTGGGCGCACCAGTACGATCGTGCATCCCGCGGAGTTCTACATCGCGGCGAAGACCACGGGCGACGACTGGTTCTGGAAGGCCGGCACACCGCAGTCCGTCGCGGTGATGGCCGTACGTCCAGGCGGGCAGAAGGTGGCCGGTGTGCTCGTGCACGGAACCGTGGTGCGCCGAGAGTGGCATCAGGTACGCCGGATGCGGGATGGATTCTCCGAACTGATTGGCGAATGGGTCACCGATACCATCGCGCATTGCACCGTCACCACGTCGACGTCGCCAGCGCCGTGCGCGTTCACGCCGAAGGAAGGTGGGGTGTACACCGTGTCGCTCAGCGCCACCGATGCAAAGAGCCATGTGGCCACCACGAGCTTCCAGCGCTGGGCGTCGGGTGAAGGGTGGGTGCCGTGGAGCGACGAGACACAGTTCAAGATGGACGTCATCCCTGATCGCACGCGCTATGCAGTGGGCGACACGGCGACGGTGATGTTCGCGTCGCCATTCACGAACGCCGATGCGTGGATCACGGTGGAACGCGAGGGCCTGATCAATCAACGGCGCATACACATCACGTCCGGTTCCACGACCATCAAGTTCCCGATCACCGAGGCATTCGCGCCAAACGCGTTCGTCTCCATTCTCGTGTCGCGTGGACGCAGCGCGCCGCCCGGCACTGTCGACGACGCGGGCCGACCCACAATTCGCGTGGGCTACGCGGAGCTGCGCGTCACGCCGGAAGTGAAACGGCTGACCGTCACGGCCACCGCACTCAAGACGGAGTATCGCCCCGCCGACACAGCGCGCGTACGCGTCCAGGTGCGCGACAAACAGGGCAATGGCCAGCGGAGCGAAGTGACGCTCTGGGCGGTGGATGAAGGCGTGCTCTCGCTCACGGGCTACAAGACGCCGGATCCTCTCGACCTCATCTACCAGAAGCGCGGGTTGGGCATGCGCCTCGCCAGCAACATGACGTCGGTGGCGCCGCAGATACCCGAAGGCGAGAAGGGATATCGCGAAGCTGGCGGCGGTGGCGGCGTCGCAGGTGCCGACATCCTCCGCTCAAAGTTCCAGACCACCGCCTTCTTCCTCGGCTCCGTGGTCACCGACGCCCAAGGCAATGCGTCGGCAAGCGCCAAGCTGCCCGACAATATCACCACCTTCCGCATCATGGCCGTGGCCGTCACCGCCGGTGACCGCTACGGCAAGGGCCAGTCCGCCATGCTCGTCACGCGGCCCTTGCTCGCGCGACAGGCCCTCCCACGGTTCGTGCGCCCAGGCGATGACTTCACCGCCGGCGCCGTGATCAATCGTCGCGATGGAAAGAGTGTGGACGTCAATGTCACCGCTGCGGCAACCGGGGTCACGTTGCGCGGCGAGTCGACACGAAGCGCCACGCTCGCCGCGCTCAAGGGCACGGAAGTGCGCTTCCCGTTCCTGGCGCAGCGCGGCGACAGCGCGAGCTTCCGCTTTGACGTGACCGATACGCGCAACACCGATGCAGTGCGCGTGTCCATTCCGGTCCGGCCAGATCATCATCCCGTGGTACACACAGTTGCCGGTGTGCTGCATGATACCGCGAGCATCCAACTGGCTCTTCCCCCGGGAATGGACCTGGACCGATCACGGCTCTCGCTGAGCCTCGGCACATCGCCGCTCGCGATGCTGCGCGGCATGCGGCAAGCGATGCGCATCTATCCATACGACTGCTCCGAACAAGTCACCAGCGCCGCCATCCCCATCATCGCTCTCTATCGCGCACAACAGCAAGGCGGAGAAGCGATGCCCGGCGATCCGAAGCGCGAAATCGCACGCGCGGTGGAGGTGCTCGTCAGCCGGCAACGCGCTGACGGTGGCATTGGCTATTGGTCCTCCACGGATTGGACGAGCGCGTGGTTGAGCGCATATGCCGGCATCGTGCTACTCGACGCGCGCGAGGCCGGCAGCACGGTCGACACGCACACACTCGACAAGCTTGCGGGCTATCTCAAGACCACGCTGCATGCCGACTCCACCGATGTGTTCACGCCGGTGGCGCGCTGGAGCCGGCGTCCGGAATACCGTCGTCGCGAGGAGATGGCCGCGGTAGACTTCCTGAGTCGCTACGGCAAGCCGGATGTAGCGGCCGAGAATGAATTGCTGCGCACGGCGGCGTTGCTGACGCTGGAGGATCGCGCGCGCCTGGCCGAAGTACTCGCGCGACGGAAGCAAATGCCGGCCACGAAGCGCTTGATGGACGCCATGTGGGCCACCATGCGCGTGGAGGGGACGCACATTGTTCTCGCGGATACCACGCATCGCCAATTCTACTTTGACTCGCGCGTGCGGCCGCTCTCGCGCATCCTCACCGCCACGATCGCGCTTCAGCCCGATCATCCATTCATCGGGCCCATTGCCGAGACGCTCGTGCAGCTCACGAGATCGAATCGGGATTGGGAGTGGAATTCGCAGGACTACGCCTTCGCGGCATACGCGCTCTCGGCGCTGGATCGGCAGCGGCGTTCGCAACCAGAGCGCCAGGTGCGCGTGCGCTCGGACGGGACCGTGATTCTCGCAGCCAGTACCGCACGGCAGGACGGCACGCGCGATTCGAGCATTGCGTTGAGTCGAGTGGTGTCGAGTGCGGGCGGCCGGCAGCATCTCGCGCTTGCCCTCGACGCCGGCGCAGGCAGCAGCGGTGTTTACTACTATCTCATGATCACCGAGGTACCAGCGGCGCAGCCCGTCACGCCGGAGGAGCGCGGTATCCAGGTGGAGCGGTGGTACGAGCGTGTGGACGGCGGTGCACCCATCCAGAGTGTGGCGGAGGGTGAACTTGTTCGTGTACGGCTTCGCATCACGGTACCGGAGACGCGCGACTTTGTGATGCTCGACGATGCGTTGCCCGCTGGCCTCGAGGCGGTTGATCTCAGTCTCCGCACTGCGTCAAAGTTTGCGGGTCCAGGTATCAAGCGAAACGAGCCAGTGGAAGGTGAAGAGGAAGAAGGCGACAACGGACTCTCGTGGTACGGTAGTTGGGATTCCGGGTGGTGGTCGCCGTTCGATCACCGCGAGATCCGTGATGATCGTGTGCTCTATTCCGCCGTACTGATGTGGAAGGGCACGTACACCGCCACGTACATCGCGCGTGCCACCACGCCGGGCACGTTCATCCGGCCACCCGCACACGCGGAAGAGATGTACAACCCCGCAGTGAACGGGCGGAGTGACGGCGGCACGTTCGTGGTTACGCAGAAGGCGAGCGGGAAGCCATGAAACAGGCGGCAGGTGTGCTATCTGTTGTGAGGCGATCCGGACTCGTCGGCGCAGGCGCGATTGGTGCGATGGCCGTGTGCACGGGTGTGTGGCTGTTGATGCCGCTTCCGGCCGCGATGATGGCGCGCCCGTCCTCGCCCGGCATCACCGTGCAAGACCGGCACGGAGCCACCCTTCGCTCCACCCGTGCGGCCGACGGTAGTCAAACCCGTTGGATGTCGTACGATCGGATTGATCCCGATCTCATCAATGCGTTCGTGGCGGTGGAGGATCGGCGGTTCTGGGAACACTCCGGCATCGACGCGCGCGCGGTCGGGCGCGCGGTGCGCGAGAACATCCTTGAGGGGCATGTCGTATCCGGCGCATCGACCATCACGATGCAGCTCGCGCGCATCCTGCGGCCGGCACGTCGCACCTGGACCGGCAAGCTGACGCAGGCGTTGTGGGCGCTGCGTATCGAGCGACACCTCACCAAGCAGCAGATCCTCGAGCACTATCTCAATCGCGTGCAGCTTGGCCAGGCTACCGAGGGCGTCGGCGCCGCGAGCGCACTCTATTTCGACGCGGCCGCTTCTGACGTCAGCATTGGTCAGGCGGCCACGCTGGCGGGCATTGCCCACGCCCCATCGCGTGACAATCCACTGAACTCCGCTCGGCGTGCACGCACACGACGGGCGTATGCGCTCGAGCGCATGCGCGGCGTTGGGTACGCGACGCGGGAGGATGTGATGCGCGCGGGCGAGGAGCCGCTGCGCAGTGCTCCGCGGGCAATGCCATTCGTTGCGCCGCACTTCACCGCGCGCGTGGTCTCCTGGGTGAATGGCGACAGGTCTCACACTGCCGAAACCACAGTGCGCACCGCACTCGACGCGCAGTTGCAAGCGGAGGTGGAAGCGGAGGTGAAGTACACCGTGGAGACCCTGAAGGAGCGCGGCGTCGAGCAGGCCGCGGCAGTCGTGCTCGACAATGCCACGGGCGGCGTACTTGCCTGGGTGGGTTCGCCGGACTTCTGGTCCACTCAGGACGGGCAGACGGACATGGTGATGTCACCGCGACAGCCCGGGTCGGCGCTCAAGCCGTTTCTCTATGGCCTCGCGCTCGATCGCGGGTTCACGGCCGCGACCATCCTTCCCGACATCCAGAAATCGTTCGCGGGGGCCACGGGCACATACAGCCCGCGCAACTACGACCGTCGTTTCCGTGGGCCGGTGCGCGCACGTGAGGCGCTCGCGAGTTCATACAATGTGCCCGCCGTGGAGCTGGCGTCGCGGGTGGGGACGGGCAGCCTGCTGCGCACCCTCCAGCTTGCCGGCTTCGAATCGCTCAAGCGTGATGCCGAGGACTACGGGCTTGGCCTCGCGTTGGGGAATGGCGACGTGACGCTGATGGAACTGGCCAATGGGTATCGTGCATTGGCAAACGACGGCGAGTGGAGCCCATGGACGTGGCGCGCGGAGCAGGCGGCTTCACGAGGGAGCAGGGTGAGGCCCGGGTCGCGGCGCGTGATCTCGCGAACCGCGAGCGCCATCGTGCTCGACATGTTGAGCGACGCAAACGCGCGCATTCCAGGGTTCGGGACCAGCACGCCCTTTGACTTTCCCTTTCCCGTTGCCGCCAAGACCGGCACGAG
Organism: bacterium; assembly: GCA_040003455.1. Taxonomy (GTDB): domain Bacteria; phylum Gemmatimonadota; class Gemmatimonadetes; order Gemmatimonadales; family Gemmatimonadaceae; genus AG11. Next base: position 3,262 of record JBDUCM010000165.1, on the reverse strand, counting down.
CCGTCACTTCACCGACAACTGGGCCGTTGGCACCACGCGCGGATTTACCGTTGCGGTCTGGGCGGGGAACTTCAGTGGCCGTCCCATGCAGGGCGTGAGCGGCGTTACCGGGGCAGGGCCGCTGCTGCATCGCGTCATCATGGACGCCGCCAAATATGTCTCGCCAGGTGTGCTGACGACACCAGCCGAAGCGGGCGCGGTAAGCGCGCCGGTGTGCAGGCTGTCGGGCATGCGCGCCACGCAAGACTGCGCGCAGCTCACGGAGTGGTTCATCGCCGGCACGGCACCGACCGCGCCCGATAATTGGGAGCAAGGCGGCCACGTGACGCTTCCGGCAGAGTACGCGGAATGGAATGGCCAAGGGCCGACCCAAGCCGCCTCGGGGGTGATGCTGGCGTCCGCCCGCGTGGGCACACGCGAGGACGCACACATGGGCGCGCTCAACCATCCGCGCGAGAACACGAAATTCAGAATCGTGTCGCCACAGGATGGCGACCGCTTCGCCATTCCGCCGGGCGTGGAGTCGCGCTATGCGACGATTTCCCTACGCGTCGCGGGGCCAGGCGCAGAGTCGATACGATGGATGATAGACGGCACGTCGCATCACGGCACACGGTGGGAACTGCGTGCGGGGCAGCACGTGTTCAGGGTGGTCTCCGCAAGCGGGCAGGCCGCAGAGTCGGTGATCACCGTGGAGCGATAATCCGACGGCGTGTCCGTGCAGCGGTTTGGCGTACGGCGTGAGCGTGAGGGGGACGGCGGGGGTGAAGCGTGCGGCGTGTCCGTGCAGCGTTTGGGCGTACGGCGTGAGCGTGAGGGGTACGGCGGGGGTGAAGCGTGACGCGTACGGCGTGTCCGTGCAGCGTTTGGGCGTACGGCGTGAGCGTGAGGGGAAAGGCGTGCGGATGCATTCGCCGTCGACCTCGCCGGTGAAAAGACTCTGTGACTGCAAGACGTTCGGCAGAATCCGTCAACGCGTGTCTCGCGCTCTCGATGAATCCTTGGCGGCTGGCCGGGATCCGTTCCAACGCGGGTCTGCGCGCCCGCGCGTTTGGCCCACCGTACGCCTCACGTTCACGCCGTCCCCCCGCCGCTGCACGGACACGCCGTACGCGTCACGCTTCACGCCCGCCGTACCCCTCACGCTCACGCCGTACGCCCGCCGTACCCCTCACGCTCACGCCGTACGCCTGCCGCCGCACGGAGAGATGGCTACGGTTTGATCTCGTTGCGGTAGACCTTTCCGCCCTTCATGACAAACACAACGCGACTCAGCGCGGTGATGTCCTTCGTGGGGTCGCCGTCTACCGCAATGATGTCCGCCTGCATGCCATTCGCAATCGCGCCGATCTCATTCCCCAATCCTATCGACTCGGCATTCAGCGACGTGGCGGACACGATCGCCGCCATGCCGTCCTGCTTCCCTTCGTTGACGCGGCAGGTCAGCTCTTCGGCATTTCGGCCATGCGCACCCGCAACAGCGTCGGTGCCGAACACCATCTTCAGTTTCGCGGTACGTGACGCCATATGGATGATGTTCGTGGCCATCGGCAGCGCCTTCTCCATCGACGCGAATCCGATGTCATTGTAGTTGCCGATGCCGTTGTACTTGGCGCGGTTGTCGAGGTAGTTGTGGAACACAAGGCCACACTGCGGATCGAAGTAGGTGCCTTTCTGCGCCATGAGGTCCAGCTCCGCCTGCGTGACGAAGATGCCGTGCTCAATTTGCGTGCAACCGGCATTGGTCGCCGCGCGCACCGCCTCGGCACTGTGCGCGTGAATCATCGTGCGGATGCCGAGTGTCTTTGCTTCGCCGCACCCGGCCGCGAGTTGCTCGTCGCTCCAGGTCTGCTTACCGCCGTCACGAATGCTGGCACTCGCGAAGATCTTGATGAAGTCGGCGCCATCGGCCTTGCGTCGGCGTACCAGGGCGCGAATGGAATCCGGTGTCAGCTTGTCGTTCGATAGGGGTTGCAGCGACGTGAGCAACCGGGGACCTGGAATCACACCGCGCGCGATGGCGTCGCGAAGGGGCGCATCGGCGGCGGCGCCAGGGCTCGCGACCGTCGTCCAACCGGCGAGCAGCGTGGTGTATGCGTTGCCTGCCGCAGCGAGTGTCTCGTCCGTGGGCGATTCACCGTCGTTGCCCGAATGAAAGCGGTCGTTCTTGTTGAAATACCACCCAATGTGGTCATGGCCATCGATGAGGCCGGGTAGCACCGTGTAGCGCGAAAGGTCGTAGGTAGCCGCCTTGGCGCCCGCGTTTCCGACGGACGTGATCTTCCCATTGGCTACGGTGATCGTCGCGGCGGTCTTCGAGCCTCCGCGTCCATCGAGCATGCGACCGGCGCGAATGGTGATCGGCGTCGTTTGCGCAGCCATCGGGGTGGCGAGCATGACCGCGACCGGCAGGGCCATCAGGAAGCGTCGCATCATATATGAAGGTCCGGTGGAAACGGTGGTAGTCGGCTAAAAGCCAAAGGACGTATTGGGATCAAGGAAATGAAGCTGCCCAAAGCCGGACAGAATGCTAGGTTCGCCGCAGGCTCTCGAGGAGAAATCCGATCGTCTCACGCCACCCACGAAAAACGGTGGCGCCAAAGTCCTTCTCACGGCGAGTCGGACGTCGCCGATGGAAGGTCGGAGGTGCTGATGGCGAGTCGGAGGTCGCTGATGGCGAGTCGGAGGTCGCTGATGGCGAGTCGGAGGTTGCCGATGGCGAGTTGGAGGTCGCTGATGGCGAGTCGGAGGTCGCCAACGGAAAGTCGGACGTCGCCGATGGAAAGTCGGAGGCGCCGATCGCGAGTCGGACCGTGCCAACGGAGAGTCGAGGGTGGCTCACGGCGAATCGGGCCGTGCCGATGGCGAGTCGGACGGGGCCAACGGCGAATCCGAGGTCGCCGTCGGCACGTCGGACCGCCTTCAGCGCGAGTCGGCCGCGCCGAACACGGAACAAGAGCTCCCGATCACGCGTCATGAGTTGCCGAGCACGCGTCGTGAGTCGCTCACCACGCGTCATGCGTCGCTGATCACGCGTTGCGAGGCGCTGACGTCGCGTCGGCATGAACTGATGGAGCAACAACCCGAACTGATGGCGCGTCGGAGCGGACTAACCGCGTGTCGGAAGGAACTGACGGCGCGTCGCACGACACTGATGGCGTGTCGGAGGGAACTGACCGAGCGTCGGAGCGGCCGGCGGCGTGTCGGGGCAACCTGATGGGGCGTCGGACCGAACTGACGGGGTGTCGCACCGATCCAATGG
>JBDUCM010000321.1:0-3211 GCA_040003455.1 bacterium | reverse complement strand
TCGGTGTGAGTCTGGAGCATGTCACGAGCCTTTCGCACTGGCTCGTGCGCGAAGGCGTTTTGGTGGCGGTGGAGAGCGACCGATACTACACAGTGGGAGCCGTGGGTGTCCTGCGGGAGCGGCTTGCACTGGGAATGGATGGCGGGCGGGAGTATTCCCCGTCGGAGCTCCGGGAGGTATTGGACCTCACACGGAAGTTCCTCATACCGTTCCTAGAGTATTGTGATCGCGAGGGTTACACGTTTCGAAGCGCGTCCGGAGCGCGGAAAAGAGGCACATAGGAAGCGTCGACGGGTACCGTAAGTCGCACTGGTTTCTTGACATGCGGTTGAATTCGCCATAATTTTTGGTCACAGGATCGTCCCAATTCACCCGTCACAGGAGCAGCATCAGGAACCTGTTTCGTCAGCCGGAGTCCACATGTACCACCGCTGGGCAGCGCTTTGGCTTGCGTTCGCCCTTTGTGCAATCCCGACAAAGAAAGCGGCGGGGCAGTCATCCACATCGCAGCCCCCGCGCAAGCCAGGGGTTCTCGGGCAGAACTACCCGAACCCTTTTAATCCGGAAACGTCCATCCCCTTCTCGATCGATTGTGCGGGGGGGAGCGGCGTGCACACGGTCACGTTGAGAGTCTTCAACGTGCTCGCGCAGTTGATCGCCATACCCAAGCTCGACGGGCCTGCAACGCCGATCGAGAAGCTGAAGCTCAGCTGCGGCGACTATATCGCGCGATGGGATGGAAAGGTCTTGAATACGCCGCGCGAGGCGGCATCAGGGGTGTACTTCTACGAGTTGATCATTGATGGCTTTCCGCAAGCCAGGAAGATGCTGATCGCGAAATAGCCGCCGGTGTTCAACAGTTCCGCACGAAGCGCCCGGGCACCTGCCCGGGCGCTTTGCGTTTGTGGACTGCCATAACCGACACGGGCATGCTCAATCGGCACGTTCCACCTGCCGTCCCGACGGGTTCAGTCCGGCACTGGCGTTGCGTAACCCGGATGGTGAGACGGGCCCACCAACGATATCCTCCCATCATGATCAATCCAGACCGGCTGACGGTAAAGTCCACGGAAGCGCTCAACGAGGCGGTGGCCGAGGCGCGTCGCCTGGGCAATCCGCAGGTGTACGACACGCATCTCCTGCTCGTGTTGCTCGGCCAGGACGAAAGCATCGTCGTTCCTACTCTTCAGAAGCTCGGCGCGAGCGTGGCGGCGTTGCGCGAGCAGTTGCAAACCGAGATCGCGCGATATCCCAAGCAGAGTGACGCACAGCCCAGTTGGGCGCGGGAACTCACCAGCGTGCTGGATCGCGCGGAAAAGGAAGCCAAGTCGCTGGGCGACGAGTACGTCTCCACCGAGCACATGTTGTTGGCCCTCGCCGACACCAAGGGGCCCGAGAGCCGCAACCTGCTCACCGCCGTGGGGGCCACGCACAAGGCGCTGCTTGCCTCGCTCGAGGCCGTGCGTGGCTCACATCGCGTGACCGATCAGAATCCGGAAAATCAGTACCAATCGTTGCAGCGCTACACGCGCGACCTCACGGAAGACGCGCGCAACGGCAAGCTCGATCCCGTGATTGGGCGCGACGAAGAGATCCGCCGCGTGATGCAGGTGCTCTCGCGTCGTACCAAGAACAATCCGGTATTGATCGGCGAGCCCGGTGTGGGCAAGACCGCCATCGTGGAAGGGCTGGCGCAGCGCATCGTGAACGGCGACGTCCCGGAGAGCCTCAAGAACAAGCGGCTGCTTTCGCTCGACCTGGGCGCGCTGATTGCCGGTGCGAAGTTCCGCGGCGAATTCGAGGAACGGCTCAAGGCCGTACTCAAGGAGCTGACCGAAGGCGAAGGCAAGTTCATCACCTTCATCGACGAGATGCACACGTTGGTGGGCGCGGGCAAGGCCGAAGGCTCAATGGATGCGGGGCAGATGCTCAAGCCCATGCTCGCGCGCGGAGAGTTGCGCGTGGTTGGTGCGACTACGCTGGACGAGTATCGCCAGCACGTGGAGAAGGACGCGGCGCTCGAGCGTCGCTTCCAGCCGGTGTTCGTGGGCGAACCGTCGGTGGAGAGCACCATCGCCATCCTGCGCGGGTTGAAGGAGCGCTATGAAGCGCACCACGGCGTACGCATCACCGACGGTGCGGTCATCGCGGCGGCGACGCTGTCACACCGCTACATCGGTGATCGCTTCCTCCCCGACAAGGCCATCGACCTGCTGGACGAGGCCGCGTCGCGGCTCCGCATCGAGATCGATTCCATGCCGCAGGAGATCGACGAGGTTGAGCGTCGCGTGATGCAGCTCGAAATCGAACTGACGGCGCTCAAGAAGGAGAAGGACGCAGCCTCGACGGAGCGCCGCAAGGTGATCGAGCGTGAGCTGGCGGAATTGAAGGAACGCTCGTCCGCCATGAAGGCGCAGTGGCAGCAGGAGAAGGACACACTCGGTGCCGTGGGCAAGATCAAGCAGCAGATCGATCAGGCGCGCGTGGAGGCGGAGCAGGCGTCGCGGGCGGGTGATCTCGCGAAGGCGGCCGAGATCAGCTACGGCCGCATTCCGCAACTCGAGCGCGACATGAAGGCGGCGGAAGGCAAGCTCGCCAGCGTGGATGGTCGTCCGCAATTCCTCAAGGAAGAAGTTGGGGCCGAGGACATTGCGGAAGTCGTCGCGAAGTGGACGGGCATTCCAGTTACGCGCATGCTTGAGGGTGAGCGGGAACGCCTGACGAAGCTGGACAAGGAGCTTGCGCGTCGTGTGGTGGGACAGAGCGAAGCGGTGGAAGCCGTGGCGAATGCCGTGCGCCGCTCTCGCGCGGGGTTACAGGACCCCAATCGTCCCATCGGGTCGTTCATCTTCCTGGGACCCACAGGCGTGGGAAAGACGGAGACGGCACGCGCTCTCGCGGAGTTCCTGTTCGACGACGAATCCGCGATGGTGCGCATCGACATGTCGGAGTACATGGAGAAGCACGCGGTTGCGCGGTTGATCGGCGCGCCACCGGGCTACGTCGGTTACGAGGAGGGTGGGCAGCTCACGGAGGCGGTGCGTCGCCGGCCGTACTCGGTGATCCTGTTCGACGAAATCGAGAAGGCGCACCCGGATGTGTTCAACATCCTGCTCCAGATCCTGGATGACGGGCGGCTCACCGACTCGCAGGGTCGCACGGTGGACTTTCGCAACAGCGTCATCATCATGACGTCAAACCTTGGCAGCCA
>JBDUCM010000049.1:0-33616 GCA_040003455.1 bacterium | reverse complement strand
TCTTCTTCACCACGATCGCCGCAGCGATGTTGAGCGGCATGCCGGAGTTGTGCCCTTCGCCGTGGCCCGGAGCACCGGCGATCATCGGGTCGTGATACCCAACGCCGGGCTTCTGGCCCGCCTGCGGGATGTCGTCGATGTCACTGCCGAGGGAGATGACCGGCTTGCCGGAACCCCAGCGGGCCACGAAGGCGGTTGGCATGCCGCCAACACCGCGCTCAACCTTGAAACCATTCTCTTCGAGCAATCCGGTGAGGTACTTGGACGTCTCGAACTCCTGCATGCCAAGCTCTCCGAAGGAGAACACCTGGTCCACCATCACCTGGATCATCTTGGCCTTCGCGTCGATCTCATTCGACGCCTCGGCCTTGAGTGCGTCGAGTCGCGCGGTGCTGGCGTATTTGTACTTCACGGAATCCGTGCCCGCGTTGCCGCCGCGCTGTGCATTCGCCGCGAGAGGCGAGAGCAGGGCGATGGCTAGCGCTGCGGTGCTGGTGACTTGCCGGAATGGAGGACGTGCCATCGAGAAGGGCTCCGGGGGATGGTCGGCGTGTGTTCAGGAAGACGCGAGGCGTGATCGCGCAATGGAGAATATCCCGCTTGCTACCGCAGCGCGAGAGCGGGGCTAGGCAATGCCGGCCCGCTCCCTGGCCTTCCGGATCACGGCCGCCATCGCGTCGCGGTGATCCGCAAAGGTATCGTCGACGATGTTCAGCGTTGGAATGGCATTGGCGTTGAGGTTCAGGGTCTCCGGATCGAAGCGGCCGAAGCCGGCCTCGTGCACTCCTGTGCTCCCGCGACCGGGCGCGGGAAGGCTGAGATGCTGGAAGAAGCGCGCATGGCGCTGGATGTGCTCGCGCGCATAGCGCCCGCCACCGCCGGCGTGGTACAGGGGAATGAACTCCAGCATCGCGTCATAGTGCATCTCTCCGCAGCAAAGGACGTTCGGGTGCCTGGCGTGCAGGTCCGTCACCATTCGCTTCATTCCCTCGTGCATGTCGCCCCGAGTGTCGTTGATGTGCCCGCCCGCGATGTCGAGGAAATACGCATCCACCCCGTACTTCGTGATCATCTCGTCAATGCGTCCGGTGAGGTGTGCGCGCCATGACGCCACTCCCAGGTTCATGTAGGCCAGCCAGCCCTCCTGGTGACGATCGTTGTCCCAGTCCACCCAGTTGAGGTCCACTTCGTCGCCGTCCACCTTGTGGGTCACGGCATCCGCAATGCGCGCAAAGCCTGGCTGCCGCTTGTTCGCGGAGTTCATGCCGAACATCGGCATCATCCGGAAACCCATTTGTTGGCCTTCCTTCACCAACCGCCGGAAACCAGCATCGCCGCCCATGCGATCGTTCACCCGGTAGTTCGGATAGTCCCAGTAGTACCGGCCGTCCCACGACGAGAGGAAGGCAAGCACGCGTTGTCCGGGAATTTGCGAGTGCACCCACCGCAGAATCTCCAGCATCCGCGCATAGTCATTGAACACGTAGCCGGTGTAGTGCTGGCCGTGCAGGGTCAGCACCAGTGCCGTCTCGCGCATCCAGGACGGCACGTCTGCCCGCGTCGCGAAGTCCGGAATCCGGTACGCCGTGCGGACGTGCTCGTAGTGCGAGTCAGTCGCTGCCTCGGGGGTGGCCGCGCGCGACACTCGCCATGCCGGCACGTGCATCGTCGTCTGGTCCAGCCAGCCCTCTCCTTCGTGAATGAGCTCGACCCGATATCCCCTCTCACCTGGCTGGAGGTAGATGCGCTTGGTGCGCACCTTCGTGTCCCGGGACGAAAGCGCCACGTAGGCGTCGTCAGCGGCCTTCACGACTACCAGCGGCGTCGTGAGCCCACCGGCACTGTTACCGCCGAACAGGTCGCCGCCACTAAAGGGGTAGCCGAGCAACACTTCGTTGTCGTGTGGATCGTAGAAGTCCCCACCGGACACCGAGAGGCTGCCACGCGGCACGTCACGCACCACCGTCGTCACAGTCTTGATTGGCTGGTCCATTCGGGCGGTGACGTCCCACTCCACGCCGTCGCCGGTGCTGCGAAGGCGCGCGGTGAGATGCCCGCGAGCCTTCTGCTGCCCTCCCGCCCATGTGAAGCCGCTGCACACCACGTCCATGCCACCGGCATGCTCCGACGCCGACATCAGCGCGGGATCCATCGCATACGCATTCTCCCGCGAGAACACGAGAAACGAGAATCGATGCCCTTGATACGCAACGCCGGGTTCGGGAAAGCCGAAGCTGAACTTGTTGTACGCGCGCCCCTTGGGCGGTACGAACACATCACTCGTGGACGACAGCGGAATAATCTCCGCCGCTCGGCCCGGCGCACTGGACGGGCCCGCGACGGACCCGAGACCGGGCGCGTTCGTCAGGGCTCGTCCGGCGGCAACCACGCCCATCATTTTCACCCAGTTGCGACGCGAGACGTCATCAGCCATGTGATTTAGCCATGTGATTTAGCCATGTGAATCAGCCATGTGAGTTGCCTGCCTTGAAGTAGACCGCATACCGCTCATCGCGCACCTTGTAGAGCGGCGAGAGCGCCAGGGTCCTGTCCTGCGCTGGCAGCAGGAATTCCAACGGTGGCGCGCCGGGCGCAGGGCGCACAACACTCGCCACATCGCCATCCGTCGTTGCAATCACCGGCATCGGAAGCCCCTTCGCCTTGTACAGCGGGATTTCGCGCGGCGGCGTGGGGTCAGCCTTCATCAGTGCCGGCGTCAGCCCGTCAGTCCCCTGACGCGCCGCGAGGACGATGGGGCCATACATCACCGCCTGCACCGTGGGATCATCCGGCATGGCATGGGAGTGGATGCTCATGGGCAACGTGATCTCCACGGTATCGCCGCTTTTCCAGATACGATTGATCACGAGGTAGCTGCTCGGCGCGGCGAACGTTTCCACAGGGCGCCCGTTGATCTTGAGGCTGCCGCCTTTCGTCGCCCAGTACGGAATCCGAATGCGCAACGCCATGGTCACCGGCGTTTCTGCCAACATGGTCAGGATGCTCGTGTGCGATTCCGGAATACGTGTCGCCTGCACCACTCGCAGCCCCTTCTCCTTCCAATCGAGCTCCGATGCGATGAACTGATTGACGTACAGGCCGTCCGCGTCGTGGAAGTAGATGCTGTCGCCCAGCTTGGCGAACGCCTCTGCCATTGATCCGGTGCAGCACCAGTACGTATTGGGCTGCGGGCCCCACAGCTTCCAGTAGCCGGACTCCAGCGACGTGTAGTACAGCTTCTCTCCATCAGCGGGGTTCTGGACACCGATGATGCCGTTGAACATGGCGCGCTCGTAGTAGTCGGCGACGCGGACATCACCCGTCCACGAGAAGACGTGCCGTGCAAGTTTCTGCATGTTGTAGGTCACGCAGGACTCCTGCGTGTACCCGCTCAACTCCTTGCTCAGCTTGCCGGCGTCCGTCGGCCACTCCTCATCGCTACTCGTGCCACCCGTGGCGAACGCGCGACGCGTCGTCACCTCATGATAGAAGTAGTCCGCGATGTCGCGCGATCGCGTGTCCCCGGTCAGTTCGTACCGGCGTGCTGCTCCGATGATCTTTGGCACGGTGGTATTGGCGTGTACTCCCTTGAGTTCATCGCGGCCGGCCGCGAGCGGCGCCATCACCCGTTCGTGATCGAACCGATGGGCCACGTCGCGCGTCTGCTGCGAGCCCGTCACCGCGGAGAGATTGTAGAGCACTTCATTCATCCCCCCAAACTCGCGCTCCAACACGCGCTGCATGTGCGACTCCGCCAGGGGCTGCGACCAGCGGTCCACCCACGTGGCCATGCGCGTCACAACCTCCAGCGCCTGGCCATTGCCCGTGAGCAGATGCACGTCGAGCATTCCCGCCATGATCTTGTGCAGGGTGTAGAACGGCGCCCACACCGATCGCCCGTCGCGAAGCCGGTCAAAGAATTCTTCGGGGAATGCGCTCAGGTATCCGTTGGGCTGCTGGCATTTTGCCAGCTCGGCAACCATGAGTTTGGCCCGCGCCGTCAACGCGGCGTCTCCGAGACTGGCGCCGCCAAGTGCACACGCCGACAAGTAGTGACCGGTGAAGTGTCCACGCAACTCGTTCACCGGGGCCTCCCACCCGCCAAGCGGATCCGCGGTTGTCGGCAACCCGGCCGCAATGCGAAAGGTGTGAAGAAGGCGATCCGGACTCTGGGCGAGTAGATAGCGCTGATTGACCTCCGCTGCATCGAGGAACGTGCCGGCCCGAAGCCGCACGCGACTCAGTGCGAACGGCTCCGCCACCGTCCGCACTCCGACCTCGTCCGCGCGCATTCCCCGCGCACCGCGCGGAACGACCATCAGGGCCGCCGCGCTCGCCGCGATTCCCACGAATTCACGGCGATTCATCTCGTTCCGCATGACGCTCTCTCCTTGTGCGGCAGTTCGAACAGGTATGCCGGCGAACTACACCGCCGCGACCACCGGCTTCGCCGCGATCGCTTGCTGGATCAGTACGCGCATCGCCGTCAGTTCCGCTCCCTCCAATTCGAGCCGCGGCGGTCGCACCGTTGCCGTCCCACGGCCCACCTCCGCCTGCACGAGTTTGATGAGTTGCACGAACTTTGGAACGGTGTCCAGCCGGAGCAGTGGCAGGAACCAATTGTAGAGGGCCATCGCCTCGTCCATTCGTCCGGCCTTGCCAAGTTCGAACACCTGGACCGACTCTACGGGAAAGGCATTCACCAGGCCCGCGATCCAACCGCCTGCTCCCATGGGAATGCTTTCGAGAATCATGTCGTCCATCCCCGCGAACACTGCCAAACGGTCGCCATTGCGCTCTCGGACCGCCGTCACGCGACGCACATCGCCGCTCGACTCCTTTACGGCGTGCAGGTTTGCGTGCATCGCGGCGAGTTCCGCGAGTTGATCGGGTGTGACGTCCGTGCCGTACGCGATCGGATTGTTGTACAGCATGCACGAAAGCGAGGTGGCGCCGATGATCGCGCTGTAGTGGGCGCGCGTTTCACGCCAGTCACCCTTGTATACGTACGCCGGCAGCGCCATCAGGCCATCACATCCCACCTCCGCGGCGCGCCGGGCGAGCGACACGCACTCCGTGGTGCTCAACCCCGCGATGCCGGCAATGACCGGTACACTGCTCGGCAACGCGCCGCGAATGGTTTGAAGAATCTGCACTTTCTCTTCCGTGGTCAGTGTCGCCGACTCTCCAAGCGACCCCAGCGCCACGATGCCGACGCAACCGGACTCGATCAACCACTGAACGTGGCGCGTGAGGGATTCGTGATCGACCGTCAGGTCGGCGTGAAACGGCGTCGTGATCGCGGGAAAGACGCCTGCCCAGTCGCTTTGTTGCATGTGGTCATGCTCCCTGGTTGCGCGAGTCGGCAGACATGTCCGCCGAACCCGCAAGAATGGTAGACAGCAATGCTGGTTCGTTCGGAATGCGAACCGCGTCCGGAGACCAGCCGTGAAGAAATTCGAGTGCCCCGCCACACACGCGCCCTTGGCACGGACCCATGCCAACCCGCGTATAGAGCTTGGCCTGCCGCATCGACCAGCGCGGGTCCAGGGAAGCCGCGGCAACATCCTCACACCTGCACACGATCGTGTCCGATGTGACGACGCTCCGCAGTTCGTCCCGCAGCGCGAACGCGTGCGCCATCTGCGCAGCGATTCGACTCAGAGGGGCACGCCTGTATCGCAACAGTTCCACGTCCACCGTTGACCCTGCCGCAGCCAGTCCGGCGAGTTCGCCCTCCACCAGCGCGAGGTCAACGCCGCCAACACCGGTTGACTCACCAACGCAATACACGCGCGCCTGCGAGGTCTGCTGGTGGTCGTCCACCACCACGGCCCCGCGCTCGATGACGCATCCCAGCAATCGCGCCAGCTCGGTGTTCGGCATGAGCCCCTGGGCGCAGCACAGGATATCGCACGCAATCGCTCGCGCGGTGCGCCCGTTCGTGACGGTCACAGCCTCGACGGCGCGCGCCCCTCGTGCAGACGCCACCCACGTACCGGTGGTGTAGGGTGTTCTCAGGAAGTCCGCCCGGTAGCGAACCGCTTGCAGGAGTGACTGGGGGCGACGCCAGAGCCCCAGCCCGAAGCGCATGACCGCACGAAGGGATGCCTGCTCCGCCACCAACACCACGTGTGCTCCATTCCTCGAGAGCGATGCGGCCACGGGCAGCAGCAGCGGACCACTGCCTGCAATCACCACACGCTTCCCTGCGAACGACACCCCGGACTTCAGCAGCGCCTGCGCGCCGCCCACGCCGTACACATTCGGTAGCGTCCAACCGGGAAACGGAACGAATCGCTCGCGTGCACCGGTTGCCAGCACGAGCGTCTCCGCGTGTACACGGCAGGCTGCACGCCCCCGCTCCGCGGTCAGCAGAAATCCCGTCGCGCCATCAACCGATCGGACGTCCACGACGGACGCGCCCGTCCAGACGACGGCGCGAGTGCCCGCAAGCCGATCCATCCATCGCCGCGCGTCAGGCGACAACTCCGCCCCGGCCCGGTGTCGCCAGATGTTGCCACCTATCTGCGGCGCTTCATCGAGTACTACCACGCGCCGCCCCGACTCGGCAATGCGCGTGGCTGCCGCAATGCCCGCGGGTCCCGCGCCGATGACGGCCACGTCGGCCGAGATGTCAGCGACGTCCGCACTCATGGCGTTGCCGCCGACGTTGTCACCCGGAGCCCTTCGGACACCGTCACCAGGCAGGCGCGCTGATGTTCGACGTCATTGATGATCACTCGGCACTCGTGACAGATCCCCATGCCACAGAGCGGCGTGCGCGACTCACCGCTCACCGAGCGCCGGAACTCCAGCCAGCCGTCATTGAGCAGTGCCGCTGCCACGGTCGTCCCTTCCGCAACGCGCAATGACCGGCCGTCCACACGGATCGTCACGCTCGTCGGCGCGTTCACAGTCCGGCTGACACTGAGGTCAGGACACGCGTGGGCGCATACGCAGCCGCATCGATACTTGGCATCCGTCCCACGACGAGGTCCGTGAGCAGGCGCGCGGTCCCCAGGGACGTCGTGATCCCGAGTCCTTCGTGTCCAGTGGCCACATACAGCCCTCGCGTGGGCGTCCACGCGCCGATGAGCGGCAGCTTGTCCGGCGTGGCAGGACGAAAGCCAGTCCACGTACGGATGATGTTGAGGCGCGACAAGGACGGCATGAACTGCAACGCACGGTCGAGCATCTGTTTCAGCACGACGTGATTGGTGCTCCTGTCCCATCCCACCAGCTCACGGGAAGAGCCGATCAGCACCTGGCCCGTGGCACGCGGCTGCACGTTGAACGCAACCGAGTCACTCGTCATAACATGTGCACTCGTGAGATAGCCCAATTCCACGAGCTGGTGACGGCAGAAATCGGGATACCTGTCCGTGATGGCGAGATGTCCCTTGCGAGGAACAATCGGCAGCTCCGGCGTGAGCGCCGCGCTCGCGGCGCCTGCCGCGTTCACCACGATGTCAGCGTACAACACTTCGTTGCCGGCGCGCACGCCGTTGTCCACGATCGCGTCCACCCGACATCCCTCGCGAAGGATCGCTCCGTGTCTTCGCGCGTCGTCGAGCAACGCCAGTGCAGCACGCGGAGGATAGATCACGGCGTCGCCTGGAACGAGAAGGCCGCCCGCGAGCCCGCTGCGAAGGTTGGGCTCGATCGCGTACAAGCCCTCGGCATCCAGGACCTCGGACTCGATGCCGTGCTCCCGATAGGCAGCCTGCTTGTTCGCCACCGCATCGCGCTGCTCGCGATCCTCCGCCACCCAGATGGTGCCACACGCGTCATACTCCACTTCCACCGGGAGGGTGGAGCGCAATTCTCGCCATGACTCCATCGATAGCGCTGTGAGCGCGAGCTGTTCCGGCGAATCGTCCATGATGACGAGGTGGCCCATTCCGGCGGCCGTCGTCCCGCCTCCCGCGAAATCGGCATCGAGAACCACCACGCGAAGCCCTTCACGCGCCAGGGCGCGCGCGCACGCAGCGCCAACGATGCCCGCGCCGATGACAATCACATCACTACGCGACGGTGCGGTCACCCGTGTGCGTGCACGGACGCCGACGACGGAATACCGTGCCGGAACGGATCGGCCGTATCGAAGAGGAGCGTCGCCTCGCCCGTGATGAAGGCGGTGCCGCGAATATGAGGAATGAGTTCTCCGTTCGGTCCGGGGGTCAGCCATCCGGTGAACATCCCGCCTGCAATCCCCTCCTGATGCCACGTCTCGCCAAAGGCCAGTTCATCCCGCAGGTGCAGCGTTGCCATCTTGGCCGAGGTGCCCGTTCCGCATGGCGAACGGTCATACTCCCCGCCGGAGCACAATACGTAGTTGCGACAGTCCGCATCGGATCGCGCCGGTGCCGCCGAGATCTCGATATGGTCGATATCGCCGCCATTCGCGCCCGTGATCCCTTGCGCACGGATCGCGTCCTGAATGGCCTGCGTGAATCGGCCCAGGTCGGCGACGCGCGCCATTTCCACGGGCACCAGGTCTGCATGCGTGATGAAGAACCAGTTGCCGCCCCACGCGACATCGCCGACCACTCGTCCGTAACCGTCCACGTCAACGCCAACATCCTGCGCGTGGACGTAGGATGCGACATTCTCGATCGTGACGGTCCCGTCGTCCGCCAACAGGGCGCGCACCGTGCCCACTGGCGTGTCGATGAGTGCCTCACCCGGCGTTAGTCGTCCGAGATGCTGGAGTGTTTTCACCACGCCGATCATCCCGTGTCCGCACATGCCAAGGTAGGTACCGTTGTTGAAGAACACGACACCAGCAATGGAGCCTCCGTTCACCGCTGGTGTGAGCAACGCACCCACCACGGCATCGTGCCCTCGCGGCTCGCATACCACAGCGCGCCGAAGGTGATCTGCGTGCTCGCGTACGTCCGCCAGGCGTTCGGCCATGGTCGCGCCTTTCAGCTGCGGCCATCCGTCCACCACTACGCGCGTCGGCTCGCCTTCAGTGTGTGAATCGATGACCCGGATGCTGGCTGGTGTCGTGGTCATGACCGGCCTCGTTTTGCCTGCGCGCTCTCCGCGCGTTGATTTTCCAGGAAGGTCACCAAGGCTCTCCCCGCCCCGAGGATGTGCTCACGCATCAGGCGAACAGCGAGCCGAACGTCGGCCTTCCTGACGGCCGATGCGATCGCGCGATGTTCATCCCTCGCGCGGGATTCACCGTGCGTCAATGCTAGCTGCATGCGGAGGTACCGGTCACTGTGCTGGTGTAGCTTGGCCACCAGGCTCAATGTAAAATTCCGCTTCGACGGCGCGTACAGCGTGGAATGGAACTGCCAATTGAGCTCGCCCCATGTTGCCACTTCATGCGTACTGAGTGCGGCCTCGTACGCCTTCAGGATCTCTTTCGCGCGGAGGTGGTCCTCGGGCTTCATGTGCGGGATGGACCGACGCAGCAGATCGCTCTCGATCTCGGCGCGGAGTTCGAACAGTTCCGTGATCTCATCCAGGGACAGGGTGGACACCACGGCGCCGCGATGTGGGCTGAAGGTGACCAGGCCTTCGGCCTCGAGCTGACGAAGCGCCTCGCGCACCGGAATGCGGCTGACCCCGAGTTCGTCGGCGATCGCGTCCTGGCGCAGCGGCTCGCCTTCGGGATAGGCGCCACGCAGGATCGCGTTGCGCATGGCGTCGAGCGTCATGTCGGTGAGGGTCTGCCGCCGGATCGGCAGCACCGTCGACTCGCCGGGTACGGCGACCGGTCGGGGTGTCCGCGACAGGGCGGGAGGCTTCGTGACCGAGGGGTGGCGGGGCATGATCTCTGCGGTTTCGGATTTTATACAATATCCCGAAATGCTGGACGGGGCAAGTAATTCCCTATTCGCACCCCGGGAGCCGGAACGCCCCAATGCGCGTGGAATAGTTCATCGCCCCCGCCTTCAGGTAGTCGCCCACGTACCAGATGGTGCAGTCGTCACCAGGATCCACCGCCGTCTGCGAATAGTCCTCCCAGCGCAAGGTGTTCGTCTGGGAGGCCGCGCCCTCGGCAAGCACCGTTTCCCAGAGCGTGAGAAGACCCGGTGGGTCTCCGGCGAGGCGTGCGGCGAATCGCTGGCCGGCGAAGTTGGGAGCGCCGCCAAATGAGTACCCGATGCCAATGTTCCCATTCCGGTCCATCGCCGGCGATCCAAGCCAGCGATACATACCATCCGGCGCGTACGTCCCCTGTTGCACCAGCGAGACACTGCGGTCCTGCTGCACACCCAGTTCGTACCAGCGTACACCGCCGCCACCCGCCGCTGTATTCACCGAGTGAACCGCGACGACCGATTCCGTGTTGCCTCGGCGACGATACACCACGCGTGCCATGAGCTTGTCGCCTTGCGCATCCAGTCGGCGATCTGTACCCGGCTGCGGCACACAGTTGGTCAACTGCCCATCGCACAGGTAATGGTACGGCGCGACGACCACTTTGGTGGGCCCACTGACCGTGGTCTTCGACGAGTCGGTCCAGTCCACGTGAAACTTCCACACGTACAGACCGTCGTCCTCCATCACCTTCCTCAACTGTGTCCCCCCAGCGGCGAGCATGATGTTTGGTGCGCCGGCAGGAGGCACCTGGGTTCCATCCAGGTCCGCATTGTTCAGGAAATTCACGCCATCCACGATCACACACTGCTCCGTCGCGCTCTCGCCGCGCAGCATGCGCGTGCGATCCACGACACACGCGTGCTTCTGGATCACGTCGTCCCCCGTACTCGACGGCACATAGTATCCGTCGGGCCATACCGCCGGACGCGGATAGTCCGGGAACAGTGGACGAACGAATTCGTATCGGTAGTACGCGCCGAGTGGATCGGCGCTCACACTCACGGCGTAGCACATGCCGTACGAACCCTTTTCCTGTGCCGGCGCACCCTGGGCCCCCCGCCCCGCGCCCGGCACAACGGGTGGTTCCGGTGGCGGTTCATACAGCTTCTGCGCCGGCCCCGGCTGCCCGGCATGCCCGGGCATGCTGTGTCGTGCGGGTTCACCCGCGACTCCCGCGACGGGTTCGTTTTCTCGAACTGGCAGACGGCGAAAGATCGGCATCACGATCAACCACCGGTTGGCCAACTGGTCGTAGCGAGCCACCGCATCCCCGTTGGGACGTTCTTCACACGGTCCGCCGAAGCCCTTGAACACGGCGTTCGTACCCACCGGACCGTACAACGGTTGCCCCGTGACTTCGAATCGCGTGCCCTTCTTGGTGAAGATTGCCATCCGCGAGTTGACGATCTGCATGATATGATCGCGACCGACGGCGAGTGTGTTGTCGGACGGGTTGCGCGCAACAGCGCCGCCCTGCGGACCGGCAAAGCCTTCACCCATCCCGTCGAAGCTTGCCACGAGCGTCGCGCCGGGCTTCGTCCCCTGCGACGTCTGCTCGATGTCGGCCGACCCGCGCGCGCTGACATGGCTCGGCGCTGTGCGACGCTCCGTTTCGCCCGAGCCACCGTCGGCTTCGGGCGCCAGCGCGTTCACCGGGGCGCCGTCCTCTTCACGCGTTGCCACATCCGTTGCGGCGAGTGTTGCAAGCGGCAACGACACGTCGTGCGCGACCGCGTGGTGAACCGTCGCCACCGTCGTGGGGCGGTCGCGATCCGTGCTGCACCCAACACCCGCGATGACCGCGATGCTGATCGCCATTGCTACCCCTGCCCGGATCACCTCGCGATCTTGCATGCGGCGCCCCGTTGTCTGGTGTCGCGTGATGAGTTCACTGCCCCGCGTGTACGGTCACGTCGCGAGCCACCACATAGTAGTTCTCGTCCACGCGCACCAGTGACGCATCCCGCACCGCGCTGCTTGCCGCCTGCCATGCCTCCGTCGGATGAATCGTGGCGAATCCACCGCCCGTCAGCGCCACGCGAACTGGCATCGTGAAACCAGGCACCACGTCGGTCCACCGGTACGACAGCGTCGTCCCGTCCAGTTTGTATTCCAGTACCGGCACCTTGGTGGTCCCCAGGTATTGCGCGAACACAGTGCTGAGGTCCATCCCCGCCTGTTGGCTCATGTACTGCTGTAGCTGCGCGCCCGTGATGACCTGGTGCCGGAACGTGGCGTTCATCCCACGAAGGATGCTCCGCCACTTCTCGTCATCGTTCACCAGCTGGCGGATGGTATGCAGCATGTTGCCGCCCTTGTAATACACGTCGCCCGATCCTTCCTTGCTCACACCGTAGGGGCCGAGGATGGGCACGTCGTTGCGGATCAGCTTGCGCGTGCCGATCACGTACGAGGCGCCGGCCTGCTTTCCGAACAGGCATTCCGTGTAGAGGTTTTCGGAGTAGTTCGCGAAGCTCTCGTGAATCCAGGTGTCCGCAATGTCCTGCGACGTCAGGCTGTTGCCGAACCACTCGTGGGCACTCTCGTGCACGATGATGAAGTCCCATCGCAGTCCCCATCCTGATGCCGACAGATCGCGCCCGAGATACCCGTTGGCGTAATGGTTGCCATAGGCCACGGCGCTCTGGTGCTCCATTCCGAGGTGTTGCGTCTCCACGAGCTTGTACCCGTCCTCGTACCAGGGATAGGGCCCGAACCAGTGTTCGAAGCATTTGAGCATGGAAGGCACCTGCTCGAACTGCTTTCTTGCCACGGCGACGTTGTACGACAGTGGGAAGTAGTCCAGCGTCAGCGGCCCGTTCTCGCCCTCGTAGACGTCGGCGAGATGCGCGTAATGCGCCGCATTGATGGCCACGTCGTAGTTGTTGATTGGATTCGACACAAACCATTCGTAGGTGGTCGTGCCGTTCTTGTGATGCGTGGTGCTCATCAACCGTCCGTTGGACACGTCGATGAGCGGATCGGGCACCGTGATCGCGACGCGCTGACTATCCGGCTCATCGGCCTGTGAGTCCTTGTTCGGCCACCACCCGCTGGCGCCGAATCCCTGGACCGCCGACGCAATCCAGGGCCGTCCGAGACTATCCTTGGCCCAGACAATCCCACCATCCCACGGCGCCCGTTGCGCCGCGCGCGGCTTTCCGTGAAAGTACGCCGTGAGGGTGTGCACCTCGCCCGCGCGTTGCCCCGCGGCGCCGGCAATGAAGTACGCATTGCCGTCTCGACGGTACGTCAGCCGTCGCCCACTCTGCACGATGCTGTCCATCTCGAGCGGCAACTGCAGGTCCACCTGCATCTCGCGGGAAGGCATCACCACTTTGTACGTGATGCCATTGAAGCCGTACACTGTGCTGTCCGATGGCTTCACCGAAACGTGCAGGTCGTAGAACGTGACGTCCCACCACGTGCGCTGCGGCGCGGTGATGGAACCGCGAAGCGTATCCGCATGGGCCGCCTGCCGCCGTTCGTTCCCCTGCGCCAACGCTGGGGCGGAGAGCGCCACGAGTGTGATCAGGGCCGCGAACTGGCGATACAACGAAGTTGGCATGGTTGGATGCTCGAAGTTGATGACGACCGTCAGCGATGCTGTACAGTCGCCCGAATCAGGTGATCCAATCGCGGATACTCGCGATCGAGCCACACGTTGCCCTCCGCCAGCAGGTGCTGCTGCTTGCCCGCGCGCATGCCGCCGCCCGAGGTGTCGCCGTACTCTGCGTTCAGTTTGTCTACCACGTCCATCCCCTCCACTACCCTGCCGAAAATCGCAAAGCCGTCGGCGTCGTTCTTCCTGTTGTCGTTGATGTTGATGTAGATCTGCGTGCGCCGGTCGTTGGGACCTCGCATCGCGTAGGCCACCGTCCCGCGCACGTTGGATTGCCGGGGCGGGTCATCTCGCATCGCTCGGTCGTTCCAGACGGCCGTCACGTCCAGAATGCCCGGAACGCCGAATTGCGCGATGTAGCCCGGAACGACGCGAAAGAATCGCGAGTCGTCAAAGAAACCGGCTCTCGCGAAGTTGAAGAACCTGTCCGCACCAATTGGCGCCCATGCGCGATACGTCTCGATCACGAACGTTCCCTTGGTCGTCTCTATCGCGGTGCGAAAGGTATCGGGCGCGACCACGCTCCAATCCGGCAGCTCGGGGTGCCGCAACATCGTCCAACGCGCATCAACTGACAGGACAGCCGAGGGTGATGCGTTATGACACGCGGCGAGGAGCAGCAACGAAACGAGCAGGCAGTGACGCATTCTCTCTGTGATGGCGGAGGGCGGATCGGCTGGATATAGTATCCCACGTCGCCGCTGTCCACTCGCCGACGACCTCACCCCACGATGCCGACCGGTCATTGCCCATGCTCCGCCTCACCGTTTCCGGCGCGCTGCGCCACATGATCGCGGTCGCGTGCTCGTCCGCGCTCGCCGCCCCCGTCCTCGCACAGAGCCCCTTCGCCGGAGCTCCCGACTCCGTCAATCTCAGGCGAATCTTTGCATCCGGTGAATTCGGAGGTCAGGGCGCCGGTGGGGTCCGCTGGCTCAACGGGGATAGCTATACAGCGCTCGAGCGCTCGGCAGGCAGCACCGACATCGTGAAATACGATGCCGCCTCGGGAAAGCGCGAGATCCTCGTCGCGGCGTCACGGATTCGCTCCACCGCCGGCCCAATCGAGATGGAGGACTACAGCTTTTCCGCGAACGGCAAGCAACTGCTCGTCTTCACGAATTCCCAGAAAGTCTGGCGCGACAACACCCGGGGCGACTACTGGATCATCGACCTGGCTTCGTCCGCGGTCCACAAGCTCGGCGGCGCAGCCGCCAAGCCATCCACGCTGATGTTCGCGAAGTTCTCGCCGGCAGGTGATCGCGTGGCCTACGTGCGCGAAGGCGATCTGTACGTCGAACCGGTGTCAGGCGGCACCCCCACGCGGCTCACGAACGACGCGTCACGCACCATCGTGAACGGTACCTCCGATTGGGTCTACGAGGAGGAGTTCGGGTTTCGGGATACCTGGCGCTGGGCGCCCGACGGCAAGACAATCGCCTACCTCCAGTTCGACATGGCCGGCGTACGCGACTACACGCTGATCAACGACACGGACTCACTCTACTCGTTCACCACGCTCATCCAGTACCCCAAGGTTGGGCAGACCAACTCCGCCGTACGCGTTGGATTCGTCCAGACTGCTGGCGGCAAGACTACCTGGGTCAAGCTCGCAGGTGATTCACGCCAGATGTATGTCCCCAACATCGAGTGGGCGGGCGCGGGGTCACTCATGATCCAGCACATGAACCGTCTCCAGAACCGGGACGAGGTGGTCCTCGCCAATGCGGCCACCGGCACGACACAGTCCCTCTTCATCGAGTCCGACAGTGCGTGGGTGAATGTCAACAACGACGTGCGCTGGATCGAGGGTGGCAAGCGCTTTCTCTGGGAGAGCGAGCGCGACGGATGGCGCCACATCTACAGCGTCTCGCGCGACGGCAAGGATGTGAAACTCGTCACCCCCGGCGCGTACGACATCGTGGCTGTCGCCGGCATCGACGAAACGGGCGGCAATCTCTACTTCATTGCGTCGCCCACCGACGCCACTCGTCGCTACCTCTACCGCGCGTCGCTCACGGCGCCCGGCGCACCGTCGCTGGTCTCGCCCAACGTGCCCGGTACGCATGGTTACAACGTGTCACCAAGCGCCAAGTGGGCGCTTCACACGATGTCGTCGTTCGACTCGCCCCCAACTGTGGACGTCGTCTCTCTCCCCGCGCACCAATCGGCGCGCACACTCGCCACCAACGACAGGCTTCGCACCGCCGTTGCGCCCATTGTCAGCCCTCGGCCCGTT
Organism: bacterium; assembly: GCA_040003455.1. Classification (GTDB taxonomy): domain Bacteria; phylum Gemmatimonadota; class Gemmatimonadetes; order Gemmatimonadales; family Gemmatimonadaceae; genus AG11. Next base: position 17,915 of record JBDUCM010000049.1, on the reverse strand, counting down.
GAGTTCTTCAAGGTCACGGTTGCCAGCGGCACCACACTTGATGGCTGGATGCTCCGGCCCTCCTCGTTCGATTCGACGAAGAAGTATCCCATGCTCGTCACGGTGTACGGCGAGCCCGCCTCACAGACCGTCGTTGACCGGTGGGGGGGCGGTGGCGCGCTCTGGCATCGCATGCTCGCCGACAAGGGCTACCTCGTGGTGAGTTTCGACAACCACGGCACCCCCGCGCCCCGTGGCCGGGCGTGGCGGAAGAGCATCTATGGCGCCATCGGACCGCTTTCCAGCCAGGAACAGGCCGAGGCCGTGCAAGCGCTGGCGAGGGCACGATCGTACGTGGATGGGTCGCGCGTGGCCATCTGGGGGTGGAGCGGGGGCGGGTCCAGCACGCTCAACGCCATGTTCCGGCATCCCGATGTCTATCAGGTCGGCATGGCGGTCGCGCCGGTCCCCGACCAGCGCCTCTACGACTCTATCTATGAGGAGCGATACGTCGGCCTGGTCGCCGAGCATCCGGAGCACTACGACGTGAGCTCACCGATCAATTTCGCGGAAGGGCTGCGCGGCAAGCTGCTCGTCGTACATGGGTCCGGCGATGACAACGTCCATTACCAGGGCACCGAGCGGCTGGTGAACCGGCTGGTGACCCTCGGGAAGCCGTTCGACCTCATGGTGTACCCCAACAGGACGCACTGCATCTGCGAACTATCAGGGACGACGCTCCACGTGTATTCTCTGCTCACGCGATATTTGACGACCAACTTGCCCGCCGGCCCGCGCTAGGGCCTCCTCTCTTCTCTCGCCCGCTGAGTCATGCTGCAGCCGTCGCAAGCGCCCGCGAATACGCTGGACCTGAAGACCCTGCTCTTCGTTGCACTCGGTATTATCGGTGCGTTCTACGCCGCCGTAGCACTGCGTGGCATCAAGCAGTCACGCGTGGCCGGGCCGGTCGCTCCCACACCGGGAGGTATCGCCACCGGGTTCGTCACGAATTTCTTCGACACACTGGGCATCGGCTCCTTCGCCACCACAACGGCGCTCTTCCGGCAGTGGCGCATGGTGCTGGATGAACGCATTCCCGGCACGCTGAACATCGGGCACACACTCCCCACGCTCATCCAGGCGTTTCTCTTCACGCAGCTGGTTCCGGTCGATTCGGTAACGCTTGTGCTGATGATTGCCGCAGCAGTCGCCGGCGCGTGGATTGGCGCGGGCGTGGTGGCGGGTTGGCCGCGGCGGCACGTCCAGATCGCCATGGGATGCGCGTTGATCGTCTTTGCCACGATCCTGCTGATGGGCCAACTGAAGATTGTCCCCGGTGGCGGCACGCTCCTGAAACTGGAAGGATCGCGACTGGCCATCGGCATGATCGGCAATTTCGTGCTCGGCGCACTCATGCCCATGGGTATCGGGCTCTACGGGCCATGCATGATTCTCATCTACATGCTCGGCATGGATCCCAAGGCGGCGTTCCCCATCATGATGGGATCGTGCGCGTTTCTCATGCCCATCGCCAGCGCGCGGTTCGTGAAGGAGCGCGCCTTCGACGCGCGCGCGATGCTCGGCCTGATGGTGGGCGGCGTGCCCGCGGTTCTCGTCGCATTCTTCATCGTGAAGAACATGAATCTCGACGTGGTGCGCTGGATGGTACTCGTCGTGGTGACGTACACAGCCGTAATGCTGCTTCGTACCGCGCTCCGCGAGCGTAGCGCGGCCGCGGTGCCAATGGTGGATGGTGAGACGGTGACGCTGTAGTTGGCACGCCCAACTCTTGACGTTTCGAGCCAAGGGCCAGCAGCTTACACTACCCACTGAAGAGAGGCCCCATGTCCATCAAGCGTGCCAGCGCCCTTGCCCTTGTTCTCGCCGCATGCGGTGCATGCGGCGGCAGTACGCCGCAACCACAGACCGCGGCCGACGGCAGCACCGCCGTCAGCACTAACCGGAACCGCGACGTGATCACGCAGGAAGAGCTTCAGGATCCCGTCGTGCGCGCCCTCAGTGTGTTGGATGCCATCAAGTCGCTCCGCCCGCAGTACCTGAGCGTCCGTGGCGTCAACAACACACCAACGAGCACTAACCGCAGCACCGTTGACCCTGAGGCCGGGCAGGCCCACGCCTCCATCGACAATGGCAAGGTCGTGGCGCTCACTGAGCTCAGCTACATTCACGCCGGGACCGTCAGCGAAATCCGGTTTCTCAATCCCGCCGCCGCGATGCAGAAGTTCGGCGGCGCGGCCCGCGAGGGCGCTGTGATTCTGGTCAAGACCACGATGTAGTCCCGTACACGGGCACGAATGCAAAGCGGGGCGCTCCGAAAGGAGCGCCCCGCTTCGTTTGTCCATGGCTCGCCTACTTATCCCACCAGATCCGCGTGAGATACGTATCTGCACCCTGGCGAGCTACGGCTGCATCGAGACTCGACTTGTTCACGGATTGCTCCGCACCCGAGTACGTCAGGCGACGCGGTACCCCCGGGACGTCTGAATACATCTTCGGTCCCGGTTGAATGGACGCCGGATTACCCGTACGCCGCCACTCGCTCCACGCTTCGTTCCCCTGGGTGAACAGGCCGATCCACTTCTGAAGGCCAATCTGCTTCAGGCCGGTGGCGCCTGCCACATACGCGACACCAGGTTGCGCGAGATACGCGGCCGCCTGCGCTGCCGTTCCACCCCACTGCAGGATGGACGCGGTCACGCCCGCGTTGTAGTACGCCGCAGCGCCCGTCAATCCGCCCAGGCCACGCTCTGCCGCCTCGGCCTGGAGGAACGACACCTCCGCATACGTCATCACGTAGAACGGCGTCTGCTTGCCTGCCGCGGATCCGAACGTTCCGTATGACGTGGCACCGGGGTAGAAGATCGTGCCCGGACGCGACGTCGTATTGAAGAATGGCGTCACCGTGATGTTGTCCATCCCGTTCTGGAGCCCGACGTACTTGGTCGGGTCAGCCTTCGTCGGCTGCGCGTAGATCGGGATGCGCGGATCGGCCAGCGCGTTCATCGTGTCGAGCAACGTCTTGGACACACGATGATCGTCACGGGTGGCGAAGTTGGCGGCCCACTGGTTGTCGTACACGCCATCGCCGGGCCAGGACAGCTGCGCGTTGTCGGCGTTGGACGCGAGAACGCCCCCAGCAAACGCCGCCGTGAGCTCTGTTGCCGCCTTTGCCGGATCAGCCTTCAGGATTCGCATTGCCATCCGCGCGCGCAGCGAGTTGGAGAACTTGATCCACTTCGTGAGATCGCCAGCGTAGATCGGATCTGCCGATCCAAGCCCCGCATCGGCGGCTCGCGCCAACTTCATTGACGCTGAGGCATCGGTGAGCGTCTTCAGCATGCCGTAGTAGACGTCCTTCTGCGCGTCGTAGGCGGGCTTGAGCGGAGAGCCAACGATGTCACCCTTCAGGGCTTCGCTGTACGGGATGTCGCCGAAGAGGTCCGTAAGGTTCTGGAAGACCCATGACTGCATCACGCGCGCAGGACCGGAAATCGCTTGCACCTTGGCGGCTTCGGCCTGGAGCGCCACCTTCTGGTAGTCTTCGAGTTCGCCGGTGTATGGCCCCGAAAAGATCGCGTCGATCGTTGTCGGTCGAATGTGACCGCGATCCTCCTCGACGTACTGCACTTCCGCGATGTGCTGCGCGAAGAGCGACGTCATGGAAAGGGTGGTTCCCGCTCCGGAGAACCGCTGCATGGTCGCAACGGTCGCGCCGGTGAAGAGCGCCGACGCCGGCGCCGTTGTCGGGTTGTTCGGATTCTGGTTGAGCGCAGTCAGGTCGGTCTGACACGCTGCCGTGGACAACAGGCTGCCCACAGCAACGGCCACCGAGAGGCGCTTGAAGCTCATCTCTCTCTTCTCCCGGTTGACGGTCACGGTGTCACCGTCACGTTGATGCCGAAGGAACGCGTGGTCGGCATGGCACCCATGTCATAGCCCTGGCCGCCGTTACCCGCGTTGGTCGCGTTTTCTGGATCGTAATTCGGGAAGCTCGTCCACGTCATCAGGTTGCGACCCACGAAGGCCACGTTCATCTGGGAAAGATTCACGCGCCCGGCCACGGACGACGGAACTTCCCAGCTGAGGCGAACTTCACGGAGCTTGACAAAGCCGCTGTTGAACACGGCCGCTTCCGGCACGGGATACAGATTGTGCCCATAGTCTTCCGCCGTCACCTTGGTGGTGTTCGGCTTGCCAGTCGCCTTGTCGATGCCATCCACGAGCAGCTTTGGATTGTCCCAGTCCACTTCGCGCCCCTTCAGCGTGGACGAGAGAATGCCGGCATACATGCCCCACCAGTTGCCGATGGAGAAATTCTGGCCGCCGTGGCGGACATCCAGCAGTGAGCTGAGCGCCCAGTTCTTGTAGCGGAACTCGTTGGACCAACCACCGGTGTAGTCCGGGTTCACGTTGCCGAGGATCTGCTTCGCGCTTGACTGGAGCGGCAGGCCACCGGAGGTGAGCAGCTTGCCCGAGGCGGAATCCCGCTGCCAGGCGTAGCCCCAGAGCACGCCGTACGGCTGTCCTTCGCGCGCCTGAATGGCCGAGCCCCATTGCGTGGCGATGTCCGTGGACGCGAGCCCCGGCGCCAGCGAATCCACCTTGTTCCGGTTGCGGAGGTAGTTGATCGTGGACGTCCACGTGAAGCCGTTGCGCAGCTTCAACACCTTCGCAGATACCATCGCTTCGAAACCACGATTACTCACGAGTCCCGCGTTGATGGCGGTGGCGCTGAAGCCGGTGGCCGGCGCCGTCGTGAGGTTCATGATCTGGTCGCGGGACTTCTTCACGTAGTACGTACCGTCGAACGTGATGCGATCATCAAACACGCCGATTTCCGCTCCCGCTTCCTGAGCGGTGGTGCGCTCCGGCCGCAGCAACGGGTTCGCGTTGGTATTCACGAGGGAATACTGGGCAAGCCCGCCAAACTTGTTCGTGTTTCCGTTGTACGTGGTCGCGAGCTGGTAGGGCGTGGCATCCGAGCCCACGCGTGTCCACCCGCCGCGCAACTTCACGAACGAAATCACGCTGTTCTGGATGGATGGGAACAGATCGGACAACACGAGCGCCGAATTCACCGACGGGTAGAAGTACGACGCGCTCTCCTTCGGCAACGTGGACGACCAGTCGTTGCGCCCCGTGACTTCCACGGTCCACACCTGCTTGATCGTCGCGACGACGGAACCGTAACTCGAATTGACCGCGGAGTGGAACTCCGAGTTCGTGACGGTCGGCGCAATACCAGCGTTGGAGAGATTGTAGATGCCCGGCACCAGAATGCCCGAGGTTCCGAAGAAGGCATTGTACGAATCATTCCGACGGCGATTGCCGCCGAGGTTGAACGTCAGGTCCGCGAACGCAAGGTTCTTCTTGGCTGTGAGCAACCCTTCGAAGTTCGTCTCGCGGGCGCGGTTGGTGTTGTTGGAGAACCCGCCGCTGTACGAAGGGCTGGCATTGTCGATGTTGCCCGCCGCGAAGTCCTGCTCCGCCGTCTGGCGATACTCGTCGCTACCTGCGCGCAGAAGGCCGGTGAGCCACGGCGCCAACTCATAGCTTGCGGATGCCTGGCCAATTACGCGATCACGCGAATCAGGCGCCGGGTTCTGGAACACCTGCCAGTACGGATTGCGATGGTAGTTGTCGTTCCAGTTGTACAGCGATCCGTCGGCGAAGCCGTACGGGCTCGCGGTGTTGTAATAGTGATTCTTCAGCGATGCCACGTCGACCTGGCGCCCGAACCAGGTGAACGTCATGAACGGATTCCCTTCGGTGTATCCGTTCTCCGGACGGTTCATGCCGCTGTTTTGCACGTATTGCAGATTGCCGGACACGTTGAGCTTTTCCATCAACGTCGCCGTGGCAGACAGCGTGGTCGCCAGCTTGGACAGTGAGGAGTTCGGCACAATGCCGCGAATGTCGTCCTTGGTCACCGACAGTCGTGCACCCATCGCGTCGCCCGACGTTGAGACATTCAGGTTGTTGGACAGCGTGCTGCCCGTGCGGAAAAACTGCGAGATATTGTCCGGGTGCGCGATCCACGGCATCGCCTTGCCCGTGAACTGGTCAATGGGCTGGCCATTGAAGCGCGGGCCCCAGGATTCGTCGCCGCCGTCGTTCACGCCACCGCCCGCGCCGTCCACATACTGGAAGTCGCCGCCAAAACCCTGGCCGTACGAATTCTGGTATTGTGGCAGCACGGAGAGATTGTCTGCCGTGGCGCGGCTGGTAAAGCTGATGTGCGTACCACGCGGGCCGGACCGGCCGGACTTGGTGGTGATCACCACGGCGCCGCCGGACGCGCGCGATCCATACAGCGCGGCCGCGTTCGGTCCCTTGAGCACCGTCAGCGACGCCACGTCGTCCATGTTGATGTCGGAGATGGCGCTGCCGTAGTCGCGCCCGCCGCTCGCTGATGCAGTCGAGAACCCCTGGTTGGAAATCGGCTGCCCGTCGACGACGAACAACGGCTGGTTGTTGCCCAGGATGGACCCTGGTCCACGGATGACGATGCGCGTGGATCCGCCCATGTTGCCGCTCTGGCTGATCTGAAGGCCGGCCACCTTGCCGGACATGGCGCTGATCAGGTTTGGCGCCTGCGTCTTCGTAAGCTCTTCACCGGACACCTGCTGCTGCGACGTGCCGATGGTGGCCTTCTCACGCTGCTGGCTGAGGGCCGTGACCACGACTTCGTTGAGTTGCGGAGGTTGCGGTGTCAGGGACCAATCGATTGCGATGGTCCTGCCGTTCAATACCACCTGCTGCCGTACCTGCTTGTAGCCGATGAGGCGAGCAGTGATGCTCACCGTACCCGTGCGGGATGCCGGGATGGTGAGGGTATAGCGTCCATCTGGCGATGTCACTGCGCCATACTGTGTCGCTTCGACGAGCACAGTGGCGCCGGAAATGGGTTCGCCAGACTTGCTGGCGACACGTCCGGCAATGACGGTCGCATTTTGCGCGGCCGCGCTGGGGGCGATGCTCGCGACGCACACGAGCGCTGCAGCTCCAGCAAGGAATCGAGACCAACGGTGTGCCATGACCGACCTCGGGGGGGAGTGGGGATGGGAGCACACTACGCGGAACTTGACGTGCGGGGTTGCGCGGAGAACCGTGGGGGGTTGCAACCTGCTTCCCGACGCGTAAGTGAGGTTACGACATCGGGGCGCGCATCGCGTGACGCGTCATCGCCGGGGGGCGTGACGACGGGCAATGAGCGCAAGCACGCTGGTGCGGATTTCCTGAAGCAACTATACCGGCGACGCGCCATCGCGTCCCGCGTACAGGGCTCTCGCACCACGTCTGACTCGCACTACAGACAATCCGACTGTTTTGAATCAGCGGTAGATGCGCAGAACTACGCCCTTCCAGCGCGCGCCGTCAAGAGCAGAATTTCGGCCCACATTGGGGTGTGACGCCACGCATGGTCGTGGGGTGTCCCGCAGATACGACCGATCGCTTGACTAAGACGGTCTGTCGGTCCAGCATTCGCGGCGCCTCTACCCAAAGGTTCCAAATGCGTGCCCGCGCCCGCTGCCAGCAGTGCCTGTCGCTCCTCCTGCTCACCATTCCCGCACTCGCGTCCGCGCAAGGCACCGCCGCGGACTACGCCCGCGCCGATGGCCTGCGGGAATCGCTCAAGGGCACGGTCCTCAACGCCGTTGATCAAGTCGCGTGGATCGATTCCACACCACGCTTCTGGTATCGCAAGTCGAACCGGCTCGGTACGGAATTCGTGCTGGTCGATGCCGAAACGGGCGAAAAGCGCGCCGCGTTCGATCACACGCGCCTCGCAGCGGCACTCAGCGTGTTGCTGCACCGCCCCATCGCGCCCGCGGCGCTTCCCTTCACCACCGTGACCATGTCCGAGCGGGAGCGCGCGGTCACCTTCTCCGTTGATTCCGCGCTCATCCGCTGCGGCACCGACGACTACCAGTGCAGCAGGCTTCCGCCTCGCTCCGGCGCGGGGCGAAATGGCAATCCCGGGGTCGGCGGCGGACTCTATGGTGCAAGGCCCCCGGAGCCCGATGCACCGCGCGTCTCACCCGACAAGACGTGGGAGGCGCTGATCCGGAATTACAACGTGTACCTGCGCCGAATCGGAGAGTCGCAGGTCGTTGCGCTCAGCACCGACGGCACGGAGGACAATGGCTATGCGCTGCGCTCGCTCGCCTGGTCACCCGACTCCCGACGGCTCGCCGTGTACAAGGTGCGGCTCGGCTACCAACGCGAAGTCCACTACGTGGAATCCTCCCCCGAGGATCAGTTGCAGCCGCGCTCGTCAACGCGCCTCTACAACAAGCCCGGGGACGTACTCGATCAAGCCCAGCCGGTGCTCTTCGATGTCGGCCCAAGGCGGCAGACGTTCGTGGACAACGCGCTCTTTGCCAATGCGTATGACGTAACCGGGCTCCAGTGGCGCAAGGACGGCCACGCCGTGACCTTCGAATACAATCAGCGCGGTCATCAGGTCTATCGCGTCATCGAGATTGACGCGCTTACGGGGCGCACGCGCGCCATCATCGATGAACACTCGCCGACGTTCTTTGAATACTCGGCCAAGAAGTTTCGCTATGACGTCATGGACGGAAAGGACATCATCTGGATGTCCGAGCGCGATGGGTGGAACCATCTCTACGTGTACGACGGCATGACCGGCGTGGTGAAGCGGCAGATTACCAAAGGACCGTGGGTCGTCCGCGCGGTCACGAGGGTAGACACGGTTGCGAAGCAGATCTGGTTCCAGGCCAGCGGCATGGAAGCGGGCAAGGATCCGTATTTCATCCAGCACGCACGCATCAACTTCGACGGCAGTGGTCTGGTGAAGCTCACCGACGCTGATGCAAACCACGCCGCCACGTTCTCAACGGACATGAAGTTCTTCGTTGATGTCGCATCTCGAGTGGACATGCCACCGGTCGCGACGCTGCGCCGCGCGAGCGATCACTCGGTGGTCATGGAGCTCGAGCATGCCGACGTGAATGCATTGCTCGCCACGGGATGGCGTGCACCCGAAGTCTTCGTCTCCAAGGCGCGCGACGGCACCTCCGACATCTGGGGCATCATCGTGCGCCCCACCAACTTCGACCCAACGCGCAAATACCCGATCGTCGAGAACATCTACGCCGGCCCGCACGGTTCATTCGTTCCGAAGACGTTCTCCACGCAACTCGGCATGCAGGCCATCGCGGAGCTCGGCTTCATCGTCGTGCAGATGGACGGCATGGGCACGTCGAATCGCTCCAAGGCGTTTCATGACGTCGCCTGGAAGAACCTTGCCGACGCGGGATTTCCCGACCGCATTCTGTGGCACAAGGCGGTGGCGGCGAAGTATCCCTACTACGACGCCGGCCGAGTAGGCATTTACGGCACCTCGGCCGGCGGGCAGAGCGCCATGGGCGCCCTGCTCTTTCACCCGGAGTTTTACAAGGTTGCCGTGTCCGCGGCCGGCTCGCATGACAATCGCATGGACAAGATCTGGTGGAACGAGCAGTGGATGGGCTGGCCCATCGGACCAGAGTACGCCGCGTCATCCAACGTGGACAATGCGTACCGGTTGCAAGGCAAGTTGATGCTCATCGTCGGCGAGATGGATCGTAACGTCGACCCCTCCACCACCATGCAGGTCGTGAACGCGCTCATCAAGGCGAAGAAGACGTTCGATCTCCTCGTGATTCCCGGCGCCGATCACACAAGCGGCGGCGATTACGGAGACCGCAAGCGATGGGACTTCTTCGTGCACAACCTGCAGGGCGTCGAGCCGCCGGACCGCAACGCCGGCCAGTCGCCATGATGCGCATCATTGCCGCGACCGTATTCGCTGCGTTCTCAACGCTCGCTGCCCAATCGCCTTCGCCGCGAGCGGACTCGCCGCGCACGGCCGTCCTTGCCACCATTGATGGCCTTGTCGCCGATAGCGCACTCACCCCCATCGCTGGCGCCTCGGTCTCCATCCTTCAAACTGCCGTGCAAGTGGAGACGGAGGCATCGGGTCGCTTTCGTATTCTCCAGGTTCCCGCGGGCCAATACCTCATCGTGGTTCGCCGCGTCGGCTACCACCCGGTCTCCGGCATCATCGAAGTGGGCGAGGGAGAAAACCTCAAGCTTTCGTACACCATGTCGCGCTTGCTCACGACCCTCGACACGGTGCGCGTGGCGGAGCAGCGGCTGTCCATGAAGATGTCCGAATTCGAGCAGCGCCGGAAATGGGGGTTCGGCCACTTCGTCACGCGTGAAGAGATCGAGAAGCGAAACGTGCCGATGCTCTCGGACATGGTGCGCGGTGTGCTCGGCTTCTCCGTCGGCACGGACGGCAGCATCAGCAGCAGCCGGGGCGCCGTCGCGATCAATGGCCGCCGCTGTGCACCAACCGTGTTCATCGACGGCATTCGCTTCCTGGGTGCGCCAACCGATGTAAACCTGCCATCCATCAAGGAAATTGCCGGCATGGAGTTCTACTCCGGACCCGCATCCGCCCCGCTGCAATACGGAAAGGTGGGAATGTGCGGCGTCATCATCCTGTGGACCAAAGACGGCGGCCCGTAGCCACGCGGCCGCGTGGCGCATTCGCTCTCACGCTTCGAACAACGCCGTTGTCAGATATCGTGCACCGGAATCCGGCGCGATGCAGGCGATTCGCGCGCCTTCGCCGAGTTCGCGCGCAAGCTGAAGCGACGCCCACACGATCGCACCGCTGGACATCCCGACGAACAATCCCTCGCTCTTCGCCAACCGGCGGGCCAGCGGAAACGCGTCCTCTTCCCACGCGCGAACGATGCGGTCCACCACCGACCGGTCGAAGTTGCCCGGAACAAAACCAGGCCCCATCCCCTGGAACTGGTGCTGGCCGCGCTCACCGCCCGACAACACCGGCGAACGGGCCGGCTCCACCGCCACCACGATCACGTCGGGATTGCGCTCCTTGAAGTAGCGCCCCACGCCACTGATGGTGCCACCCGTGCCCGAGCCATACACAAACGCATCCACTCGACCGTCCATCTGGCCCCATAGCTCGGGACCGGTGGTCTCGTAGTGCACCCGGACGTTCGCGGGGTTGTTGAACTGGTTGGGCATCCACGCACCCTGTTCGTCGCGAATTTTCTCTGCCGCTTCGATGGCGGCCAGCATGCGACGCTCCGGATCGGTGAGCACGAGTTCCGCTCCGTATGCCAGCAGCGTACGCTTGCGCTCCTCACTCATCGACGACGGCAGGCAGAGAATCAGCCGGTACCCACGCGCGGCCGCAATCTGCGCGAGCCCGATGCCCGTATTGCCGGATGTGGGTTCGACAACCGTTCCACCCGGCGACAGCAATCCGCGCTGCTCCGCGTCGAGCACCATACCGAGCGCCGTGCGATCCTTGATCGATCCGCCGGGATTCTGGCCCTCGAGCTTGACCCAGACCTCCGCCATCCCTGGCTCCACCACTTCTCCCAGCCGCACCAGCGGCGTGTGCCCGACCTTGGCCGTAATCCCGTCGCGCTGCCGCACGGCGAGGTCGCCGGCAGCGGCGGCATTGTCCACCGCGCGCTGCGCCGCAACGTCGGTCAGCGGCATCACGACGTTGCCAACGTTGCCAGCATTACCGGCGCGACGTGCTGCCGCTCGAGCGAATGTCGCTCGCCATTCAGAACCAACTGCGAGTGCAGCACGATGTCCGACGCAAGCGACGATGCCACGGAGCAATAGTTCTCGATGGCCAGCGTGATGGCCCGCTCGGCATGTACCGACTCGATGCCAGCGCCGTGGATGTGAAACGTCAGCGTGGCATTCAAGACCCGTCTCGGTGCCGCAGCCCTCCGCTCGGCCACCACCACGACCTCGAGCGCCCCAACCGGCGTCCGCCGCTTCTCGAGAAAGTCCACCACATCCATGGCCGAGCACGACCCCAGCGCCCCAAGCAATACATCCACCGGACCCGGCCCGTCCGCACGCGTGCCATCAACGAGAATCGTGGTCTCACCCTGACGCCCCACCTCGTAGCGGCGGTCACCCCGCCAGACAGCGTGGACGGACGTGTGATTCGCGCTCGACGCCGGCGCATCGGGGATCACCTGAACCGCGGTATCACCACTCATTGCATTCTCCATTGGGCAATCGATGATGCTGCACGCAAAAAAAGGCCGCTCGTGCGAGCGGCCGGGTGAATTCCCTTCAGTGTAGAATGCGCGAAGCTACGCTCGCTGCATCGAACCCGGCCGCCACTCCATGAATTCACGGGCCCACCGACAAGTGCCCGCGCTTCCCACTGGACCCATGCCCATGCGCGCCCGGCCCGACGTGGCGGCGGCGCAGGTATGAGGCTGTTGTTGTTGGTCGGGGGCGCGGAAGTTCATCAGGAATGCTGTCGTGGAATGCTGTCGTGGAATGCTGTCTCGGGTGGTGGGCGTGTGGTCGTCGGAGAAACGGCCGGATGAAACGGAAACGGGCGGATCAACCACCCAATGCTAATCGAAAATACGTCCTGGTGGAACGGACAGCACTACATCGCTTCGCGCCGATCCGGCTGTGTCGCTCTCCGGATCCAGCCTTCGGAACTCTTGACACCCCCGTCCCCGCCCATTGCTTCTCTTGCTTCAGTCCAGTCCACTTGATCATCCGCTCCCTCACGACCGCATATGCATCGCGCCACGTCGATCGCTCTCGCCCTGCTGACGCTGTCCCTCGCCTCCCGCGCGCACGCGCAGGCTGCCGACCCGAACTTGGCCCGCGCCGAACGCATCCTGAAGGCAAGCCCGTTGATCGACGGCCACAACGACTTGCCGTGGGCCATCCGTGAAAGCAAGACGGCCACCGGTGATCCGGCGTTGTACGACCTGCGCAAGCCTACCGAGGGCCAGACCGATTTCCCGCGCCTGAAAAAGGGCATGCTCGGCGCCCAGTTCTGGTCGGTGTACATCCCGGGTGAGAAAGACGCGCCATCCTACGCGCGCAACGGCACCGTGTCGAGTTCGCCCGGCTACGCCCGCGTGCAACTCGAGGAGATCGACATCGCGCGACAGGTGTTCGCGATGTACCCCGATCGGTTCGTGGCGGCCACGCGGGCCAGTGACGTAGCGCCCGCATTCAAGGCCGGCAGGATTGCTTCGTTCATGGGAATGGAGGGCGGCCACGCCATCGAGAACTCCCTCGACTTGCTGCGACAATACTATGCCCTCGGCGTCCGCTACATGACGCTCACACACAACGTCACTCTTGACTGGGCCGACGCCGCGCTCGATACCGCCAAGCATGGCGGGCTCACTCCCTTCGGCAACGAAGTGGTGCGCGAGATGAACCGGCTCGGCATGCTCGTTGACCTGTCGCACACCTCGCCGGGAACGATGAGCTCTGTGCTTCGCGTCACGGAAGCGCCGGTGATTTTCTCGCACTCTAGCGCCCGCGGGATCACCGATCATCCGCGCAACGTCCCGGATTCCATCCTTCGAAAGCTGCCGAAGAACGGCGGCGTGGTCATGGTCACCTTCGTGCCCTCGTTCGTCTCCAACACCATCTACGCGTACGAGCAGGAGGAGGAGAAGCAGATTGCGAGTGTTCGCACCCGCTTCGGCTCCGACTCCGCGGCCGGTGTGGCAGCTCTCCAGCAGTGGCGAGCCGCCCATCCGCGCCCCCCGGCCAGCATTGGCATGGTGGCAGACCACATCGAGCACGTGCGGAAGGTGGCCAGCATCGACAACGTCGGCATCGGCTCCGACTTCGATGGAACGTCCAACCTGCCTGTCGGGCTGGAGGACGTGTCGAAGTACCCGGCCCTGTTCGCCGAACTGGCCCGCCGCGGGTGGAGCGACGCCGACCTTCGCAAGCTCGCGGGAGAGAACGTACTGCGAGCCCTTCGGCAGGCCGAACAGGTGGCCGCACGCCTTCAGAAGGCGCGTGGACCATCGCACAAGAGCCTTGCCGAGTTGGATGGACCGCACTCCCTGAAGCCGTGACGGAGATCGTATGGCGCCCCTCGCCCACCATGGCTAGATATTCGTGGAACCTTCTCACCTTGCCGATTTTTCCCTAGAGAGCATCCATGCCTGAGGACACTCGCCGCGCCGACGCTCGGCGCCTGGAAGAAATCCGCACCGAGATCCAAACGCAGCTCGCGCCGCGCTATACCCACCTGAGCGCGAACGCGTTCAAGGAGATGGTGACAAAGATGGCGGAGGCGAAATTTCGCTTCGAGAAGCGCGTGAGCGGAGGCTACCCGCGCATCAGCGATTGATTCGCTACGCAACCTCTGCCAGCATCAGCCGCGCGATGAGCGGCACTGGAATGGAGCCGAAGCGCAGCAACTCGTCGTGAAACCGCTTGAGCGAAAATCCGTCGCCCCATCGCTCCCGCAGCGCGTCGCGCAGGTCGTGGATGCCCTGGACTCCCAACCAGGACGACAGTGCGCTCCCCGGAAACATGGAGCATCGGCTTACCTCCGTCCGCGCCGCTGCGCGCTCCATTTGTGCGCGTGCGACGAACAGCGCGACGGCATCCTCGACACTCAATGAGCCGTCGTGGAGCGAGAGGTCGACCACGGCGCGCACCAACCTCACCACCCGTGCGTGCTGCGCTGCGGCCCGCTCCCTCGGCAACAGCGCCCCCAGCTCTTCCATCACGTCCGTCGCATAGCACGCCCACCCCTCGGCCAGTGTCTCGCCGCAGACCACGCCGATTCGATTGGCACATCTCACCGCGGCGATCTTCCCAACGCGCGAATTGGACCGGTGATAGGCATGCCAGTTCTGGAGATGATGCCCAATCCCTGCGTGATGCATCACGTGACACAGCTTGATGGTGCTATGGCTCCACGTTCGCAGGTACGCGGTGGCATCGCCCAACGGCAACGGCGGTATCGTGTACTCGTATTCGTCATACGGATCGAGGGGCGCCGGCGAGCGATAGTACGGGTAGTCGAGATATGGCGCAGCCTCTCGGGTCCACACTGGTATCTCCCCGAACGAGATGGGCCAGTCAGGCCATGATACGGCGTTTGCATCCAGTGCTGTCCGGTGACACACCCGCCACTGATGTTCAAACGTCGCGAAATACTCATCAGCCTTTGGATGATCGGCCGCGAGGTGCTCCTGTACCACGCTCCAGGGCCCGCCTGCGTCGTGCGCCACCGTGTCGAGCGCGCGGCAGGCTTCGTCCAACTGGAACCGCGCGTCGTCCAGCAGTGCGCCACGTGTGCGTCCACTCTGATGGCCCCGCGCAAGGAGCAGGTCGAAGTGCTCGGCTCCGCACGCCATCGCCTGTTGTCCGGCGTCGCCCCGCGTCCGCAACCAATCGGCAAAGTCATGAAATGCGACAGCCGCGTTCGTAGCTGCCGCCAAGGCCGGTGGCTCGTTGGCCGGCGAGTGACGACCCGACGCCATCCACTGCGCCACGCCCGCTGTGAAGAGAAGGGCGGCGCCTTCGCAGTCGCGTAGCGCCCGAGCCGTCCACGGCGCAGGGATCGGTCGCTCTCCCAGCGCTACGCGCGCATGATCGAGAAATTCGCGGATCGCCTTCAGGCGCTCCGTCGCCGCGCGGATGCGATCGTCCAGCGGCCCGAAATCCCGGATCATCAACGCCACTATCGAAAACACCGCCTCGCCAGTCCATAGCGCCGGATTCCCACGCATGCCATGCATGGATGCGTTCTCGCTCAATTGCGTTTCGCAGAAAGCTCGAATCAGCTCCGCGTCCAGCAGGTCCACGTCATCGCGATACTCACGTGCCGAGCTGGGCGCAGGATACAGATCGTTTACCTGAGCGAGCAACGTCCTGAGTTCCCCCTCCAGTGACACCAGTCCGCTCGGCGACCAATCAGGAAGCGTCGCGTCGTAGACGTGCATACCGGTGAACGTCGCATTGACCGGCCGTCGGCGATAGTAGTGATCGAGGAAGCGCGAGAAGGGGTCGATCACGTTCCATCCATGATTGCGGCGTCGGCGGGCTCCAGCCGTGCAAGGATCGACGCGGTGGCCATGTCGGAGGTGATGTGCGTTGTCGTGCGAAACATGTCCGGAATGGTATCTACGCCAAGCAGGAGCCCGATCGCGCCAACAGGCAGTCCCACGGCCATGAGCACCGGCACCATCACGATGATGGTGCCTCCCGGGATGCCGGGTACCGTGAAGGTTGTCAACACGGCCGTCAGCACGACCGTCACAAGCTGTTGCGATGAGAGATCCACGCCATACAGCCGCGCAACGAACAGCACAGCGAACGGGATGTGAATGGCCGAGCCCGTGCGGAACGTCGCCGCCGCCAGCGGCAGATAGAACGAACGGATGGAAACCGGAAGCCGAAGTTCAGCCGCTGCCTGGAGCAGCGCAGGAAGCGACACCAATGAAGACCGCGAGCTGAACGCCACCGCCTGCGCCGGCGCGATCGCACGCGCGAATGCGCGCATATCCTGCTTCCCAACCAGCCACGCCACCACGTACAATGCCGCGATGAACCCGATGCACATCGTGCTCACCGCCCCCACGAAGTACGCCACAGCCCCCGCCGCCGCGAGACCAAGCCGCGTCGCGAGCGGGACCGACAATGCGAATACGCCCAATGGGGCAGCGACAAGCACCCATCCCATGAGGAGCAGCGACGCCTCGTATACTCCCACCACCACCCGCATGAGGTGTGCTCGGCTCTCCGCACCAAGCTGCGTGACGGCAAGGCCGAACAGTAGCGTGAACACGATGAGCGGAAGCATCGCACCGTCTGCGGCGGCCTTCACCGGATTGGTGGGGACCAGTTCCACAAACCACTGCGTAAAGGTGGTGAGCTTCTGCGCGCTCTGCATGGCGTCGCCGCTCGCCGACTCCGCGTGCGCCTTGAGTGAGGCGGCGGCCACCGGGTCGATGGTCAGCTGCGATAGCGCTATCGGGGCCACAATCACGGAGTATGTCGCCGCCGCGAGCAGCACCAGGAGAAACGTCACCAGCGCGCGGCTTCCCACGCGGCCAATGCTCCGCGAGTCGGGAAGGGACGTCACGCCGATGAGGATGGCCGACACGACCAGCGGAATCACGAGCATGCGCAATGCGCTCACCCAGATCGTGCCGATCGGCTCGATGTACGCGGGCAGCGCGTGCAGGGTCGCGCTACCACTGGCCGAGACCGCCACACCAACAGCGAGTCCAGCGACGAGACCAATCAGTATTTTCAGCGTCAGGCTCATGACGCGGCAAGCTTGCGCGTATACCACGCCGCGTCAACCAATTGCCTGACATCCATTTTATCACGTACGAGACATGAGCCCCCTTCCCCTGCCGCGACGTGTGGTGATTGGTGCGGACGCCCACACCGAGCTGATCGCGCAGCTCCGCGAAGTGCGCCCCGACCTGGACGTGCGCGGCAACGCCCCTACCGATATCACCGAGGCCGATTTCTCCTGGGGCGACACGTACATCGGCTTCAAACGGCCACCACTTCCCACCATGGGGAACATCCGTTGGGTGCATTGTACCGGCGCCGGCGTGGACGCATGGCTGTATCCCACCGAGCTCCCACGCTCCATCCTCCTCACGCGGACCTCTGAATCCTTCGGCACGTACATCGCCGAGTGGGCGCTTGCGAGGGCACTGGCATTCACCCAGCAGATCTTCGATCTGAACGACTGCCAGCAACGGCACGAGTGGCGGCCTCGCGAGGTCCGCTACATCCGCGGCAGTCGGGCGCTCATCGTGGGCACCGGTGAGATCGGGTCCCGGATCGGCCGATTATTCTCGGCGCTTGGATGTAGCGTGCGTGGCGTCTCACGTTCGGGACAAGGCGACCCGGACATCTTCACGAGCACCGTCAGCGTGGATCGGCTGGGAGAGTCCGTCGCCGATGCGGACTGGCTCATTGTCACGATCCCGCTCACGACGGAGACGCGCGGCCTCATCGGCCGCGACGTCATGTCCGCGTGCCACGGCGCATTCATGATCAAAGCAGGTCGCGGCGCGGTGGTG
>JBDUCM010000320.1:0-3217 GCA_040003455.1 bacterium | reverse complement strand
TTCCCCTTCGGCACGCTGCGCCCGGTGCGCGATGGCTTCGTCGAGAGGAACGGCGTGAAGAGCTGGTACGCGGTGTACGGCGAGAAGGGCCCGTGGATCGCCTTCGCGCCGATCTTTCAGATCACGCCCTATGCGGCAACGTACCTGGCCCGGACATACGGGCTTCAGTATGTCGGCTATTACCTGTGCGGCGGCGCGGTGCTCTCACTCGCCGGGCTCGCGGCGATGCGCGAAACCAAGGACGACGTTCTCTTTAGTGCATCCGCGGCACTGCCGGTCACCTAGCCGTTCGGATGGGCGGGGCCCTCGGCGGCAGCTCCACCCATCTCGGCAGCAATCCGGCGCACCGCATCGTCGCTGGGCCTGCCCGCGGTAGCGGGGATGGCAAGAATCTCGTCCACGTTCGGAAAGGCCAGCTGGCCGCTGCCTAAGTCAGCCATGACCCCGCGAACCCACGCGAGCTCGGCGCGCAGCATGACGGCCAGGTACTCCGTCTCCAGGAGAAAGAGGCGCGGGACCTCCTCATTGACCACTTCGAGCTCGCGCAACCGTCCGCTGAGCGCCTCGGCTCGTATCGCCAACAGCCCCCTGAGATCGTCGGCCCCCTCCAGGCCATAGAGCGTCGAAAGCGCTGCGGGGAACTCAGGGAACTCGCGCGCACGCGACGATATTCCCGCCCGAACCCAGGCGCGAAGCGCGCGCCGCCCCTCTTCCGTCGCCTCGTACACGGTGCGCTCCGGGCGACGGTCATCACGAGAGGTCCCCTGACTCGCGATGTAGCCCGCGCGATGGAGCGCTTCGATAGTCTGATAAACGCTGTTCCGCTGCGCAAAGTTGGCGATCTGGTCCTTTCCGCGCTGCTTCATCAGCGTCTGCATTCGATACGGATGCATCGGCTCTTCGCAGGCCAGGCCAAGGACGACGAACCACAATGGTGAGCGAGGGCGCGTGGCGTTGGGCGGCATGGCGGCGTGCGGGGAAGTTGGTCTCTACACTTGACGACAAATACTAGCAATAGTTATAGTATGTCTAACGAGGAGACCCAATGCTACAGCCTGGTGCAAAGGTTCAACGCGCGATCATCGTTGGAGAGGGAGTCGCTGGGCCGGTCGCGGCCCTGGCCCTCCAAAAGGCGGGCATAAGCGCAACAATCTATGAAGGGTACGCCACCACGGCCGACGGTCTGGGCGGAACTCTCATGATTGCCCCAAACGGGCTCTCCGCACTCGGAATCGTCGGCGTTGATCTGGACGGAGTAGGACAGCCGATCCAACGCATGATCATGGCCGACCATACCGGCAAACAGCTTGCCGAGTTTCCGGGGCTGCCCAACTTGCCCCCAAGCCAGGTCATGTGGCGCTCCCAGCTGTACCGAGCGCTGCACGAGCGGATCGCCGCCGCAGGCATCGCGGTGGAATACAATAAGCGAATCGTTCGCGTCCACGAGACTCCAACGGGCGTGACCGCCCACTTCGAAGACGGCACGAGCGCGACGGGCGACATTCTCATCGGCGCGGACGGAATTCGCTCGCGAGTCCGCACGCTGATCGACCCCGCTGCGCCAAGCCCGAAATATGTGGGCTTCCTCGGCTTCGGCGGCCTTGCGACGGGGAGCGCCGTTCGCGGGAAGCTCGATGCGATGAACTTCGTTTTCGGCAGGCGCGCGTTTCTGGGCTACTGGACGCAGGCCGATGGGAGTACGATCTGGTTCAGTAGCCTTCCCCATCCGGAACCACTCACCCTCACGCAGGCGCGCGCGATTCCCGCGACGGACTGGCTTCAGCAGTTACGCACACTCTACGCAGGAGACTGTCCGGGACAGGACCTGCTCGAACATACAACTGCCGACAGGCTGCTTACCGTAGGCGCAGGGGAAATCCTGCCGAGGGTACCACGCTGGCATCGGGGAAGAATGGTGCTCGTCGGCGACGCTGCACTCGCACCGTCGTCGAGCTCGGGGCAGGGAGCATCACTGGCGATCGAGAGCGCCATCGAGCTCGCTCGGTGTCTGCGCGATGTCCCCGATGTATCGAATGCGTTCGTGGCCTATGAACGGATGCGGAGGCCGCGCGTCGAGAAGGTCGCGGCCCAAGCGGCCAAGCAGAACAGCAACAAGGCGGCAGGCCCAATGATGAAGGCGGTGCTCAGCGTGCTGATGCCCATCGCCATGAAAACATTCATGCGCCCAGAGAAGATGTTCGGGTGGGTACACAACTATCGCATTGACTGGAAAGAGACGGTTACCACATGACTCGACACAGAAGAGTGAACCGCGTTCGGTGGGCACTTCGAATCGCGAGCGTGGGTGCCGGGCTCGTTGCGAATGGCACCCTCCTGCTCCCGCGGGCGGGCACGCCGACGCGCCGAGCAGATGGACGGGATCGTTGGCCGGCTCGCGTCGAAGATGCGAATGGACGATACTTGAGTTGATCGACGACCGAGGCCCGTCGCGGTGCTCGCGGTTTCGCCAGCATCGCAGGCCAAGTCCATGTTGCGTGCCACCTCAACGGAAGCGGCTATGTCGTATGTGCCAACGGAGTGCCCCCGATGCAAAGGCCACATGGAAACGGGAATCATTCTCGACCAGGCCAACAGCAGCATGGTGATGGACCAGAGGTGGATGGAGGGCGGCCCCGAAAAGAGCATCTGGACAGGACTGAAAACGAAAGGCCGCGAGTGGCACAAGGTCGTGACGTATCGCTGCGGGAATTGCGGCTACCTCGAGTCGTACGCACCGGCCGCCGAGGCCTGAGAGCGCAAGGCATTCACGGTGCACGCGTTACCGTGAACGTTCCCCCGTCGCTGCGCCCGTGCACGGCGGGGTTGTACATCTCCTCTGCCTGCGCGGGCGGGCGGACGGTGCCCACGGTGGTCGCCCGAGCAACATACGTGGTCTGGTAGCTCCCCTTCCAAAGCTGCCGCGCGGAGTAGAACACGCGATCGTCGCGAATTTCCTTGTGCTCCCACGGCGTCCACCACCCGGAATCCCAAGTC
The DNA here is from genome assembly GCA_040003455.1 of bacterium. GTDB lineage: Bacteria > Gemmatimonadota > Gemmatimonadetes > Gemmatimonadales > Gemmatimonadaceae > AG11. The sequence goes on along the minus strand of JBDUCM010000320.1, from coordinate 223 downwards.
CCGTACAGCCACCGCTGGCCGGGCGGCCCCTCGTCCATGTCCGCGAGGGATTCGATGATGCGCGGCTCGACGCGCTGTTCCTTGCGCTACCGGTGTCGTGGAAGGGAACCTTGATCCAGTACGCTGGCCGGCTGCACCGTCTCCATCCAGGGAAGTCTGAGGTGCGGATCTTCGACTACGTCGACGGCAATGTTCCAATGCTGCGACGAATGTTCGAGAAGCG
>JBDUCM010000319.1:0-3219 GCA_040003455.1 bacterium | reverse complement strand
CGCCATGAGGTGACACCGATTCGCCGCGAGGCGGCTCCGACATTCGATCAGTCCACAATTCTCTTCGGTCAACCTGATGGACGCGCAGGTTGGCCGGTTTTTTCACGCGTCCACACACTTTATTCGGGAGATACACGTATGCAGTCCAGTCACGCCGCAGTCCTCAGCATGCTCACCCGCGTCCAGCGGTTCCTCGAAGCCAACGCCGCCGCGTTGGGCGCCATCGACCAGTCGGCGTACAGCACGGTGCTCAACGATGCCGTGGCCGCACTGAGTGAGCACGACGTCAGCCAGTCCATCTCCAAGCGCGCTCAGGCCGCGAACACGGCGAAGCAGCGAGTATTGCGGAACGCGCTCAAGCTGAATCACATGCGGCCCATCGCGACCATCGCGGGGGTGCAGCTCAGCCAGGTGCCGGAGTTCGCGGCACTCCGGATGCCCCGCGCCAACAGCACCTCCCGCGCACTCATTGCCGTGGCCGGCGCCATGAGCGACGCGGCGTCACCACACGCACCCACCTTCATTTCCGGCGGCCTGGCGCCGGACTTCCTGGCGCAGCTGCACACGGCAGCCAGCGCGCTCGAACTCAGCCTCTCCAACATCACCAACAACCAGACCAACCGCTCGGGCGCCACGGCGGGACTGGCCGCCGAGGCCACGCGCGGACGGCAGGCGGTCAAGGTGCTCGATACGCTCGTTGAACCGCAGATCGCCGGCAACATCCCGCTGCTCTCGCAGTGGAAGACGGCCAAACGCGTCGGCGGCAAGACGATGCCGATTTCGAGCGTCTCGGTGGACGCCGCCGCCAAAGGCCCGTCAACCACAACAACCACCACCGCCACCACCACCACCCCCGCCGCCGCCTGACCTCACCCGCACCCAAGGAGACACATGTCATTCGGCACTCCGTACCTGCTCACGGTGGCCGGGTGGATGGGCACCCTCGAAGCATTGTCCTACGGCACCACCTCCACAGCCGACCTCACCCGACTCGCCGGCCTGGCCAGCCTCCTCGGCAGCCTCACGGTGTTGATCTACCGGCTCGGCGTGTGGCGCAACGACATGGAGAACACCAAGAACAACCTCGGCGCCGAAGTGAAAGCGCACCGCGAAGAGACCGCGGCAAACTTTGATCGCCTCGAACGGCGGCTGGAGGGTATCGAACGCCTGATGTGAACACGTAGCGCGCGAACGTTGGTGATTTCGAAGGAATGAAAGAGAGAGCCCGGCAACCTTTCGAGGTTGTCGGGCTTTTTTCGTGCCCTTAACACACCCCCGTCACTCCGCCGTCATGCGACCTTGAAACTCGGCAGAGTTCCCTTGCGTAGGAACCAACAACTCGGTGTCGCGACGCTGAGTGTCGCAGGGCAGCAGGTCGTGCAGGGTTACTCATCACAGCGAGGTTGATGATGCCTTACCTGTCTCCGCAGTTGCTCATTGCCACCGCCATCCACATCTCGCGGTCCAGTCCTACCTACCGGCAGTCGCCCACCGATCACGCCTTGCAGCAGCCCGCCCACCTTCGGACGCGTGACCCCGAGTGGGGATTCACGGATGATGCCGCGTTCATCCAGCACTGCGGCTTCTGGTCGCACTTCGACAGTGACACCCTCGAATCCATTTGGCCCATCGAGGCTGGGAGGAGCGCGCATCACCTGCTGTGCTTTGGCGCTGCGCATTCCCTCGTGCATACCGAGCCGGCCGAGGGGGACATCTTCCTCCAGACCCAGTTTGGCGGCGAGTCCTATGTGCATGCCGGCATTGTGGTTGAGGTGCTTGCCACCGGCAAATACGACGAGGCGCACCGGTACTTTGACGTCTACACGGTGGAAGGCAACACCGACGATTGTGGTCGCGTGTTTGGTGGAAAGACCAGGCGTGTCCACCGGCGCCTCTCTTCCGCGCTGGGCGATGTCTTCGTCCGGTGGGCCGACTTCCACCGGAGCCTGGACGCGAAGAGTGCGGGGGCTTCCGCTGATTTAGGCGAGTTGGACGAAGCCGAAGGAGGTGTGTGATGCAGACCGGGAAGCGTACGATGGACGCGATCAGCGGCGCTGTCACCGCTGAGGGGATGAAGGCCTTCGGCGAGCTGTGGAATGCGCTCGAATCCTCGATGGTCTGGTTCGCGCGCCAGATGACTAACAACCGGCAAGACCGGAACGACGCGTTGCAGGACACGATGTTGGAGTTGTATTGCCTCGATCCCGCGCGGTACAATTTCCGCGATCCTGGTCATCTGGGATACCTTCGCCGTATTCTCATCGCGCGGATGTTCGCGGTGTGGGGAAACGACCCCGATTTCACCCTCGATGACTTGCAGGCGATGATGATCGCACAGGAGAAGAGCCGTGTTCGGTCGGCGTAAGACGCGATTCAGCGAGGTCCGGCAGGCAAGGTGGGCGGTGGCGTCGGCGTATGCACTGACCTATGGCGACGCCGCCACCTTCGCAGCGGTGCACGCAGTCGAGATGGAGAACGCCGCGCTCCTGGGGGCCGTCACCGCGAAGCTGCGGCAAGGCCATGTGCGGGGTGGGCGTCATGTATTCGGGCGGGCCCTTGCCGCCATCATTCTTGCTTTGGGTTTGGCGTTCGGCGCGCGCGTGATCCTCAGCGCCGCACCTCGCATCATCCTCATGGCCGCCATGCAGTCCGCCCTTTATGAAGTGGCAGAAGCACCTTCACCCTCGAGGACCACACCATGATCACGGAACCATCTCTGAAGGCGGCAACGCCGGCCAGCATCGTCGGCACGCTGAACGATCCGATCCTGAAGGATTACCTCGGCGACATGCGCGCCGACAGCCGCGTACTCGCCGCCGAACTGCGCTCGACCTACACACCACTCTCGGCAAGCGGGCGACGGATTAGCGGACAGATCGCGTCGCTCCTCCTGGTGGGGTTTCTGGTGGCCGCGGGGGTGATCTGGTGGAACTACTCGGCCGGCGGGGAGTCGTTCCGGCAGGGGATGGCCGCGGGTAGTGCGGCGGCGAAGACGAAGGGCTAACGCTACTTCGTCCAGATCACGATGACGCCGCACTGTGAACTGAAGGCGAGCGGTTTGGGAAGATCGCCTTCGTAGACTTCAATGGCCTTGATGTTCTGGCCATTGAAGAAGTTCTCCAGTTCTTCCATCTGTTGCCGGCCCACGGTCATCCAGGGATGCCCGTCAACGAAGATGTCTGGCGAGCAGCGTCCGGGGCCGGCGCTCTTGCGCATGGA
>JBDUCM010000318.1:0-3221 GCA_040003455.1 bacterium | reverse complement strand
CATGGCGTCGACGATTCACGCGCCGCGCTCGCACGAGGAGGGCTGCTGACGGTGGCCGGACTGGGCGCGACGGTGCTGGCGAGTGTTCTCGTGAGTTCGCGTGTGGCCAGCGCATTCGATGCACGATGGCGCGGCGGCGCGCTCACGCGCGTAGCGGTCGAAGGTGCGCTGCTCAAGCCAGCGCTCAGCGTGAGAGCGCTTCTCTCGGCAGGCCGCCAGGTGGAGCGTGCCCTGATGGACGGCGACCTGGAGCGCGCACGGCAACTGTTGTCATGGCACCTGGTCTCGCGAAACACCACGGGGCTCTCTGCATCACAGGTTGCCGGCGCGGCCATTGCGTCGCTTGCCGAAAATGTCAGTGACTCGGTGGTGGCGCCGCTGCTGGCGTACCGCTTAGGAGGAATGCCAGCGGCGTATGGATATCGTTTCGCGAATACAGCGGACGCCATGCTGGGATATCGAACGCCAGAGCTGGAGTGGTTTGGCAAGCCCGCCGCTCGTCTCGACGACCTGTTCAACCTGGCGCCGAGCCGCGCGACCGCCGTGCTCATCGCACTGGTGGCAGGAGTCGCGCGCGGCTCCACTCGCGAATCGTTGCGCGTCGCGTGGGATGATGCGGGGCAGACGCCGAGCCCAAATGGCGGCTGGCCCATGGCGGCGATGGCGGGGGCGCTTGGCGTGCGACTCGAGAAGCGTGGCGTGTACGTGTTGGGCGATCACCTGCGCGAGCCGCGGCCGAGTGACATTGGTCGTGCCCGAAAGCTGGTGACGGTCGTGACCGCACTGGCCACACTTGCGGTTGACCTTTCATGAAAGGCGCGGCGCCGGCATCAGCGAGCGTTGGAGCGCACGGAGGTCCGCACGGCGAATCGGACGCGCGCCTGGCCGTACGCATCGACTGTAGTACCTCCGTGAACGCATATGGCCCGGCGCATGGGGTGGTTGAGGCGATCGAGCGTTGCATCACTCCCGCGTTGATCGAACGGTTCCCCGATCCGCAATGCTGGGCCGCGAGGCACGCCGTGGCGTCGGCGTGCGACGTATTGCCCGAACAGGTTGTTGTTGGTGCTGGCGCGGCCGAGCTCATTCAAGCAATCAGCATTGCCTTGGTGGCCACCGGCGACACGGTGCTCGTGCCCACGCTGGCATTCAGCGAGTATGCACGAGCGGCGCGCATCTGCGGCGGACGTGTTGTCGTCCCCGACGGTTCGGCAGAAGGGGCAATGGAGATGTCTCCTGACGAGACGGCCCACGCCTACTGCCAAGCCGTGGAGCGCGAGCGACCGGTCGTGGCCTTCCTGTGCTCTCCGGAGAACCCGCTCGGGCGCGCGTGGACACTCGCGCAACTCCGTAGAGTCAGTGAAGTGTGCCGTGCAACGGGAACGCTACTCGTGCTGGATCAGGCGTACGACGCGTTCACCGCAAGCCCGATTGGAACTCCAGCGTTGTCGTGCGACGATCACGTCATTCACCTGCGGTCGCTCACCAAGGATCACGCGTTGGCAGGAGTACGCGTTGCGTACGCCATCGCGAATCCGCGCATCGCACAAGTCGTCGAGGACGTGCGCGTGCCCTGGGCCGTGTCGACCGCGGCGCAAGCGGCGATCATCGCGACCTTCCATCATGACGCATGTGAACACGTGCACCGTACGACGGCGTTCCTTCGCCAAACCGCGCATACGCTGAGCGCGGCGTGCACGGGTGCGGGATTGGCCGTGCATGCAACGGACACGCACTACTTCGTCGCCGCTGTACCTGGGCGGTTTGATGGTGCAGCGGACTACCGGCGCGCGCTTCTCGTACGCGACGGAATCAAGGTGCGCGACTGTGGCACGTTCGGACTGCCACGTCACGTGCGAATCGCGGCGCGGACCGAGACCGAATCCGACATCGTGCTGCGCGCAATACAGACACTCTCTCACGAATGATGTCATGAAAGACTCCGACACTGCCGGGGATGCCATGGAGCGCGAGGATCCGCTGGCGGCACCACAACCCGTTCCGACAACGTCGGGCCGCAAGGCGCCGGTACCAAAACGCAAACGGCCCGGGCCCTATCGAGTCCCTCCACGTGAGCACCGGAATGGCCTGCTCATCGTGAATACCGGCGACGGCAAGGGAAAGACGACCGCGGCAATTGGCCTGCTGCTTCGGGCAGCGGGACGTAAAATGACGGTAGGCATGTATCAGTTCATGAAGAGCGACGCCGTTCTCGGCTATGGCGAACAAGTGGCCGCACGGCGCCTCGGTATCGAGATCACTCCGCTTGGTGGCGGCTGCACGCCCGGCGTGGAGGACATGGCATCAGATCAGGAACTTGCTGTTGCGGGATGGAACCGGTGCCGAGCGGCGGTCGTGAGTGGTGAGTTCGACATGCTCATTCTTGACGAACTGACCCTGCCGCTGGATTTCGGTTGGCTCGATACGGAGACGGTGATCGCGGACATCCGCTCGCGTCCGGTGGGAACGCACGTGGTGATAACGGGCCGCCGCGCGCCGGCCGCACTCATCGAGGCTGCCGATCTGGTGACTGAGATGCGGATGATCAAGCATCCATTGCGGGAAAAGCGCGTGCGCGCGCAGGCCGGCATCGATGTCTGACGCCACGGAGTCTGCGGACGGCAGCCCCGTGCGTCGCAGGAAGCGCAGAAAGCGCCCACATGAGCTTCAGACTCGCGACAAGCGCATTGGCTTGCTCATCGTGAACACGGGAAAGGGAAAGGGAAAGAGCACCGCAGCGCTCGGAATGCTCGTGCGCGCGAGTGGCTGGGGAATGAGCGTCGGAATGTTCCAGTTCATCAAGAGCGCCGAGACACTGTACGGCGAGCACATCGCCGCCCAGGCGCTTGGAATCGAGATCGTTCCACTCGGTGATGGCTTCACCTGGCTCACGGACAACATCGCCGAAGATCGCGGCCTGGCGGAGCAAGGCTGGCAACGAGTGGAAGCGGCGCTGCTGGCAGGGACCTATGACGTGCTCATTCTCGATGAACTCACGTACTGCCTCAAGTTCGGCTGGTTGTCGGTCGCGGCCGTCGTCGAGAGCATACGGGCGCGCCCATCGGGAACGCATGTCATCATCACGGGTCGTGATGCGCCTGAGGCCCTGATCGATGCGGCCGACATCGTGACGGAGATGCATCTCGTGAAGCATCCGTATCGCGAGCAAGGCATTGGCGCGCAACCGGGAATCGAGCTGTGATGCCGGTGTCCGGCGGGTC
>JBDUCM010000048.1:0-33762 GCA_040003455.1 bacterium | reverse complement strand
CGCTCGCGTACTTGAAGCTCTCCTCCATCTTGAACGGCACGTGCATGAAGCTCACCTGCGCGTTGCCTTCCGCGAGGCGCAGCCGAGGCAACCAGAAGCGCCCTTCGTGGAGGCCGTATTCCACCGCGATGGCGGTGACCTCCGCCTTCATCGGCGTGATCATCGGCTTTACCCAGCCCGGCACATCCTTCATCGCCTTGGGGTCGTCGGCCTGCGCCACCGCCCAGATGTCCATCGGGATGGAAAGGCGATACGCCGCGCGCACCAACTGGCCGGATTTCGTGTCGAACCAGAGTGAGCCGACGGCGAGGTTCCACTTGGGCACGCGCGGACGAACCTTGATCTCGCGAAGTCGGATGACGGTGGCGTTGGGCAAGGTGAATCGCGCCGAGTCGCCCGTTTCGTAGGTGTAATACGCTTCGGCGCCGTCGGCGATGGGGTTGACGATCTCGCTCTCGTTGACCTGCGCGCGGGCCATGCTGTTGCCGATCCACAACGGCTCCGCGCCCGGGAAATACGGGATGGACGCGTTCATATCCGTGTCATTCATCTCATTGCGCATTTCCTTCTCGGCTTCGTCAGGTGCGGACGGAATGGCGGTCCGCTGCCCGCGCGCCTCCATCCAGACTCCTACTCCCTGGCGCCATTGCACGCGCGCCGCTGACTCGTGCCGAAACAGCAGCCGGTCGCGGCCGATCTTGAGGAAGGACATGCCTGCCGAGATCCGGGAATACGACATGGCGTCATACGCGACGAGCGCGGAGTCCATGGACATGCGCGCGATCCGGGCTTGCAGGACAATCGTTCGCGCAGTGGCGTCCTTGAACGCGGTTCGCTGGTCATCCGCGCTGACGGCGCGCCGCACGCTGCGGCCCCTGCGACCATTGCGTGTCGCGGTCGTATCCCCGGTGCTGTCGCGGACGACGACCGGCCTCCGACGGGGTGAGTCTCCAATCTGGACCTGGACCTGGAGATTCAGGGCAAGCAGCGCGCTGACGACATGGAGCATGGGCGTTCTCGGCTGAGGCGGTGTGTTCACGATACGTAAGCGGGCCGGCGGATGTTTCGCGGGCGACCAACCTGCCGAGACCGCCAGAGGTCAAAGCTGAAGGTCTTCTTGGGTTTGAGGTTGACGGCACCCCAGGTCCGGACCAGACTCATTCCATGCACCTGACCCCCTCAAAGATGTGGATGCGCCTGCTCGCACTCGGCGTTTTCGTCTGCCTGCCGAACGTCGCCTTGGCGCAGAGTCCGGATTCGTCGAAGTCCCCTGCGGCCTCGAATGCCGCAGGGAGGGAGATCAAGCTTCCGGCCAATGCCCGGGGCCGGCTCCTTGGCGTGTACAGCGCCTCCACGGGCGACCCGATCGAAGGGGTGGAGGTCTGGGACCTGATCGCGAACGCGTTCACGACCACGTCGTCCACCGGTACGGTGTCGCTGGGGTTCGCGCGCAGCCAGCATGACAGCTCGGTGATCTGGCTGCGGAAAATCGGCTTCCAGGACAGCACGTTGCTCGTCCTGACGGGCCCGGCGGACACCATTCCCATCACGTTCATGATGGAGCGCGTCGACGAGCTGGCGCCCATCGTCACGACGGCCGAAGGAGGAAAGCATACGCCGCTGGTGTTGCGGGCTTTCGAGGCGCGACAGTTGCAGGGCCAGGGCAAGTTCCTGACGCCGGCCGACATGCGCAAGGAACCGGACGGGCGCCAGATGGGTGAGCTACTCGCCTCGAAGGGGATCGACCTGACACGACGAACGCAGAAGACCCTCATGACGACGTGCCGTACGCAGGTCTACCTCGACGGCGTGCGAAGTACCTTCGATCCGCGAAGTTCGGTGAGCGACTACGAAGCAGTGGAGTTCTACGCCGGGCCGGCGACCGTGCCGCAGGAATACCGGTCGAACGCCGCATGCGGGGTGCTGCTGCTCTGGACGCGGGTGCGCTGACGCGACGAACGATGGCCGCACGGCAGGCTGACGGGACTCCTCCATCGTGGTGTCGCGGTGGCACATCCAATACCGGCGCCAAACGCGAAGGAACGACGGGTTGATCCCAAGACGAAGCAGGCGCTCCCCGAGTTGCAGCCCATCAACCTGCAGGACTTCAACGTGGAGAATCTCGCCGGCGTGGAGTACTACGCGATTGGGTCGTCGGCGCCTGCGGCGTTCACGCGGACGACGTCGGCGTGCGGGTTGTTGCTGCTCTGGAGCCGCGAGCGGTAAGCCGCGACTCCTGAGCGAGCAACGGAACTACGGCTTCCTGCGACCGGCGAGCGAGCGATAGTACTCTTCGACTGCCGCGCGATATTCCGCTGGGACAGGTGCGTTGGTTCCGAGGGTCGGGCTCTTGTCGTTGCCCAGGCCGAAGCGGCGGTAGAGCGAGAACTCGAAGCTTTTGAGTCCTTCGATCATCTGCTCCTGGAGCTGTGCGGCGCGCTTCGGGTCGACAAAGGGTGCGCCGCTCTCGAGTGACTTGAGGTCTTCAATGGCCTTGTCGAGTTCGGAGACGTCAACGCCCTTGCCGCGGAGTTGATCGCGGAGTTGCTCGGCCGCCTGGCGTCGCACGCCTGCTTCGCGTGAAAACTGGCGCGCGTCGTCGGGTGAGAATGCGCCGTTTGGCGTTCCGCGGCCGCTTCCGAATCGATTGCCGCCGCCGCCCTGGCCTTGCTGCTGTCCCTGTCCCTGCTGCCCTTCGCCCTGTTGTCCCTGGCCCTGACCTTGGCCCTGTTGCCCCTGGCCCTGTTGACCCTGGCCCTGTTGCCCCTGGCCCTGTTGTCCCTGGCCCTGTTGACCTTGCCCCTGTTGACCCTGGCCCTGTTGTCCCTGGCCCTGTTGACCTTGCCCCTGTTGTCCCTTGCCCTGTTGTCCTTGGCCTTGCTGACCCTGGCCTTGTTGTCCTTGGCCCTGCTTGCCCTGGCCTTGCTGCCCCTGACCTTGCTGCCCTTGGCCTTGCTGACCCTGTTGTCCCTGGCCTTGCTTGCCCTGACCCTGTTGACCCGTCGCCACCTGCTGGCCCTTTTGCGCAGCCTTGTCGTTCGTTCTGTCTCGCAGCGACTCCAGGCCCTTTACCAGGTCACGCGTCTGCTCGAGGGAGCGCTCCTGACCGCGTGACGCGGACTCGGATCCGAGCGCACTGGCCGCTTCGCGCATCTTGTCGGCAACGTCGCCGAGATTCGAAGCGATCTGGTTCTCGAAGGCATTGGCGTAGTCGCTCGAGCCGCCGCGGATCACGTTCTTGGAGAAGTCGATCTTGTCACCGATGCGCTGATCGCGAATGGCGTTCGCGGCATTTCCCACCTTGCCAGACGCGCCGGGTTGGTCGCGACGTCCCTCGCGCGCAACCCGATCCGCATCCGACTCCAACTTGGCGACATCGGACTTCAGCGCATCCTTTGCCTGGTTCAACTTCTGGATCTGGGCGCCACGCTGATCGGGCGTTGCATCGCCGAGTGCCTTCACATCCTTGGCGATCTCGCCCTGCCGGTTCTGGAGGTCCTTTGCCTGATCGGCCAATCTTTTGACTTGGTCGTTGACCCGCGATGCCGAGGCATTCTCAAGACCCTTCGCGGCGTTCTTCAACTGGTCTGCCGCCGCGCTGCCCTGCGCGGCAGAGCCGCTCGCCGCCGCCCGCTTCATGGCGTCCGCCGCCTGCTGCATCTTCTGCGCGGCATCCATCAAGTCCTTGTTGTTCTGCTCACGCGCCAATCGCTCCAGCCGCCGCGCCTCTTCCTCGGCTTGCTTGGCTAGATCGCGTTGTGAACCACCGCCGCCGCCATTGCCGGACTCCTTGCCAAGCTTGTCGCGCAGTGCTTCTGCCATGCGCTGCAGCCGCTCGTTCTCCTGCTGCTGGCGAGCCGCGAGTTCCTTCAGGCGGTTGAGCGTTTCGTCCACCGCCTGCTGCGCCTGCTGCTGCTGCGACTGCTGGGGCAGCGCTTCATACTGATTCTTGAGCTTGTCGGTCTGGAGTTCGAACAGGTCGGCGAGATCTTCGGCCTTCTGTTGCGCGCCGCCACCACCGCCACCGCCGCCCTGCTGGCCCATCTGGACCTGCACGTCGCGGAACAGCGCCTCGGCAGTCTGCAGGTGCTGGAGCGCCTTCTGCTCCGGACTCAATGCTCCTGTTCCCTCGGCACGCACGAGCTTTTCTTCGGCGGCAATCATTGAGAGAACGGCGGAGTCCAGTTCCGTCTTGATCAAGCGGAAGTTGGAATCAGCGCGAGCCACGCCGCGCTCGGCGATGCGCCGAGCCAGGCCGGCCACCTCTTCGCGCAACCGCCCTTCGGCGATGTCAATGGTGGTGATGTCCTCACGACGCTTGCGATCGAGGGTGGTCGCGCTGTCGCGCAGCCAGTTGAATGTGCCGACGACAACTTCGCGCTGGCGCGCCACGAACTCGCCTGGACTCGCGCCACCGCCGCCACCGCCACCACCCTGCTGTTCGGCCTGACGATAGTTCTTGCCGAAGGGCCGCACTTCGAGAAAGTAGACGTCGCTCGAACTCACGTTGCCGGCGCCGTCCCTGGCGGTTGCACTGTACGACACCAGGTCGCCCGGCTTGAGCTTCATCTCCTCGAGGAACAACGTGTGCGCGACGCGTTGTTCCTTGGGGTGTCGCTTTCCACTATCGGCCATCGCGAGGTGCTTCGTCTCGCCGCCGTTCACCTGGTAGCGGAGTTCCATCGACTCCACGCCGTAGTCGTCGGTCGCGCTGACGGCGATGGTCACTTCCTCGATGTTCGTGACCTTGGTGTCGCGGCCAGGTTCGTCGATGCGAACGTTTGGCGCATGGTCGGGAAGCGCGTCGATGGCGTACTGCACTGAGCCCGGTACCGTGGCGCCATCTTCCGAGACGAGGTCGATACGGTAATAGCGGTTCTTCGTCACGCGGAATGACGCATCGATGCTTCCGTCCTTCGCGAGCTTGAACGGCACCTTCTCTCCATTGTCGAACACGAGCTCGCCGCCTCGAACCGCGCGCGTCACTGACGGGCGAACGTTCACCGTCGTCCCGATGACCGCCGCGACGTCACCGCCGTCGGCGATGTGTTCCATGGGCAGGCCGGTGTACGCCGGGTAGTGCAGGTCGACCGCGAGCTGCTTCACGGCGGGCAGCTCCGTGACGCTCAACTTGTAGACCTGCGACTTCACGCCGTTGCTCTCGACGTAGTACTCGGTGGGCCGGGTGAGGTCGAACACGCGCGAGGTGAAGTTGCCCGCTGACGCATCGCGTCCCATCGGCAGCCGGATCCACTGCGTGCCCGTGTCAGGCCGAAGCACCAGCTCCGCGCCTTCGGCACCGAAGCCAACGAGCGCGGCGTGAATGTCCACGGCCGCTCCGCGGGGAATAGCCGCGTTGCCGGGCTTCACGTTTACCGCGAGTTTCGTGACCGCGGCTTCGGCGATGGACCATGGCGCGAACATTTGCCGCGCCGTGTGGCGCAAAGCCTTGGGCCCCACGAAGAAGAGCAGCGCGGCGGCGACGGCGGTCATTCCCAGTGCACGCGCGGCGCGCAGCATGCGCGGACGTTCGAGCGTTGCGCCGCGGTGGAGCGGCCGAACCAGCACGAGCGTGCGTTCCACCAGCCGCGCCGTCAGCGATGGCGACGCGCGATTTGCCTCGGGCAGACGCAGCTCATGGATAGCCGACAGCAATGCCTGCCGCAGTTCCGGCGCCCGTTCCTCGACGTACAGGGCGAAGCGCTCGTCACTCGCGCGCTTGACCAGCGGCATGACGAGGAAACGCACGATGGCGACGACGATCAGCGCGTAGCCGATGATCCGTGCAGCGATCAGCGTGCTCGTCGTGGTACCGAAGGCGCTCGTGGTCACCTGGCCCGCGATGACCGCGAGCAGCGCGGCGACCGCAATCCACACCGACGATTCGAGCAGGACGCGAGTGCGCCATTGGCGGCGCAAGATGGCAAGGGAGTCGAGCAACTGAACGGCCGGCGTCATGAATCACCTCTGTCCGATGGGGCACCCGCAAGGCGGTTGGCGGTTCCGCGCCACCCCCTGTTTGCCACGAACGTTTCCGCGACCAGCAATGCTGCAACCACAACGAGGAGCACCCGCCACAGCCGCTGTCGTGATTCCACTTCCTCTCTGGTGGGTGCGTCCCCAGTCGCATCCGGTGTGGCAGCGGCGGGTCGAACGCCCAGCAGCAGGTCCTTTGGATCTATTTGCGAGAGGTCCGATTCGTTGGCTGGAGCGTTGACCGCAAGCAGCGCAACGGGCTCACCCTGCACCCGTCCTTCGTATAAGGCATACACTCCAGCTTCCCGCAGTGCCACTGTCGCCCCAACCGTGTCTCGCGGCGGGCGCACGATGGCGCCCAGCGGAGTAGACACAGCCGGCTCGCTCAACCCACTCGGCAGCAACCAGTTAGTCCCCGTGGCGCGCCAGAGCGTTGTCGCGTCGTGGCCCGAGGCATAGAGCACGAGTCGCTGCAAGAAGGGGAGATAGGCGGGCTGAACAGGAAAGTCTCCGTTCCTGGAGTCGAGCGGCAAGTCCACGAGCACCACGCGCCCCGACCCTTGTCGTCGCTCAACCACCGCGGGCAGTCCATCATCAAAGCGAGCCAGCACATCGGAGCCTGCCGCCGGATCCAGCCGCGGGTATTGGAGAAACCGCGCCGAGTTCAAGGAGGCAGCAGCGTCGCGAAAGATGGCGAACAGCGGATGATCCAGCCGCACGTCGCCAATCGATCCGCCACGATCGCTGAGCCTGTCCACATTGCCACTGGTGCTCGCGGGGAGCAGGGCGGACGCTCGCGCCCCGGATGCAAGTCGCCTTCCCGCAACTACAACCACACCGCCGCCATGCTTCACCCATTCGTTCAACGCGGTGCCAGTGGCGCCCCCCGCAGGGGCCTTGTCCCAAAACACGACCAGCGCAACGCGGGCAAGCGCGCGTGCGTCCAGCGCACCCTCCCGCATGCGATCCACACGCATGAGCGGCGCCTTGCTCACCGCCACCGCGTGCTCGAAGTAGAGCGTCTCATCGGCCGTGACGTCGTCCGGCGCAATGAGCGCAATCCGCGCGGCATCATCGGCAGTGAAGGCGAAGTGCAACGAATCATCCGCCGCCAGGCGATCTGGCTCGAGACTGATCGAGCCGCGCACCTGACCCGCAGGTAGCAATACAGGCGCGAACGATACCGGCACATCGCCCGCCGTCGGTACGGTAACCTCCTGTGTCCCGCCACTGCGTCCATTCAGCGTCAGGCTCACGCGCACCCTGCGCGCCGCCGCAAGATCGCGGGAGATCACGCGCGCCTTCACCGTGAGCAAGGTGCGCTGTCCATCTACCGTCCGGCTCACTTCCGCCGACAGCACCGCAGTGTTGGCGTGGTCTTTCGATCCCACGTTGACGGCGCGAATGGACAGTCCCGCCGGCAAGTCGAGGCCCGCGACGCCACCCACGCCACCCTGTTGGAGGTCGCTGATCAGCACGACCTCCGATTTCGCGTCGCCCGCGCGGTTGATCAACTGACGCGCCGCACGCAGCGCCGCCGCGAAGTGGGTACCTCGTGGGCTTGGCACTGCCTTCGCAAGAATAGCGAGCGCGCCCGTCTTGTCGCGTGTGAACGGCTGCGCCACCTCGGCTTCGTCATCGAACAAGACGAGGGCAACACGATCGTTGGCATCGAGCTTCGAGATGACCGCTCGCGCGGAATCCACCGCGGCGGGCCAGACGTCCTTCAACCCCATGCTCATCGAGCGATCCAGCAACACGACCACGGCGCGCGATCGGGCAGACTTCTCCGCGGCGGCCGAACGAGAAAAGACCGGCCGCGCGAATGCCAGCACGAGCAACGCCAACGCCAGGGCGCGGAGCAGGAGCAGCGGCCAGTCGGTGATCCGTCGCCGCTCCGACGTGCGGATGGGCAACAATTCCAGGAACATCAGCGACGGAAACTTCTGTGGCCGGTCCTTGTCGCGATGCCGAAGATGCAGGATGACCGGCACCGCCAATGCCGCGAGCCCAACGAGAAATGCAGGTACGAGCAGGCCGAGTCCCATCAGCGCACCCGGCTGCGGGCGAGCCGACGATCCAGATAGGCATGCAGGGCGTAGTCCAGCGGCTTGTCCGTCTCCACGCGCACGTAGTCGGCACCCGCGCCCGAGAGCTTCTTCGTGAGCGCGTCGTAGTGCGCCGCCACAAGTTCCTTGTATTTCCCGCGCAGGTCATCGGGACGCAGGGGAATCTTCGCGCCGGTCTCCGAATCCTCGAACGTGGTGGCCATGCTGAACGGAAAGTCACGCTCCGCCGCATCCACCAGGTGAAAGATGATCACGTCGTGGCCGCGCATGCGGAAATTGGTCGCCACGCGCGCGAGGGCCTCGGGTGGCTCGTAGCAATCGGTCACAAGCACCACGATACCCGCACGTGCCGTGAGATGCGTGAGCTTGTCCGCTGCCGTTGACAGTTTCCCCTTGCCCACTGCCTTCGACCGGCTGAGCGTGTGCAACAGGAGCTGCAGATGCCGCGTGGACGGAGGTACCACATCCACGAGGTCGTCGTGAAAGGTGGCCAATCCTACGCGATCGCCCTGATGCTGGGACAGCCATGCGAGCGACGCGACCAGAAAGCGGCCGTAGTCGTATTTGGTGATCTTGCCGCTGCCAAAATCCATGGATGCCGACGAGTCCAGCGCGAAGATCACGCTCACGTTGGTGTCGGCGTCGTACTCCTTGACATAGAACCGTTCGGTGCGCCCGAACACGCGCCAGTCGATGCGACGCAGATCATCGCCCGGCTGGTAGGCGCGGTGCTCGGCAAAGTCGAGCGACGAGCCGCGCCGCAACGAGCGATGCTGGCCGTGCATGAACCCATCCACCACCGTCCGCGCCAGGAGCGCGAGATCGGAGATCCGGGCCAGCAGCGTGGGATCGAGAAAGGAGGCGGGCGACGTCGCCATCAGGTCAGAGTGCCGACTTGGGAAGCGGAATGGCGGCGACGAGCCTGGTGACCAGTTGATCCGTGGTGATCTTCTCGGACTGCGCCTGGAAGTTGAGCAACACACGATGCCGCAACACGGGCAAGGCAAGTGCCTTCACATCATCGAAGCTCACGTGACTGCGGCCTTGTAACAGTGCGCGCGCCTTGGCACCGAGAATCAACGCCTGCGCGGCGCGCACCGAGGCACCGTAGGACGTCCATTGCTTCACAAAATCCGGTGAACTCGCGTCCGACGGCCGGCTCAGGCGCACGATCTTCACCGCATACCGCGTAACCGCATCGGCAACCGGTACGCGTCGCACCACGCGCTGGAAGGCGAGGATCTCGTCGCGCGAGACCACCGGCCGAACAGCATCCGGCGGCAGCGACGTCGTCTGTTTGACGACGTTGACTTCATCCTCTTCCGGCAAGTAGTCCAGGATGACCTGCAACATGAACCGGTCGAGCTGCGCCTCGGGCAGCGGGTACGTACCCTCCAGCTCGATGGGGTTTTGCGTGGCGAACACGAAGAACGGCGGCTCGAGTGTGTACGTGCGGCCTTGTACAGTGACGTGCCGCTCCTGCATGGCCTCCAACAGGGCAGCCTGCGTCTTTGGCGGCGTGCGATTGATTTCGTCGGCCAGCAGCACGTTCGCGAACACGGGCCCGGGCATGAACGTCAACTTGCGTTGGCCTGTTGCCGGATCGTCCTGGATCACGTCCGTTCCAGTCACGTCGCTCGGCATCAAGTCCGGCGTGAACTGGATGCGCGAAAACTTGAGGTCCAGCGCGCGTGAGAGCGTGGAGATGAGGAGGGTTTTCGCAAGGCCCGGCACGCCGACCAGCAGGCAGTTGCCGCCGGCGAACAGCGCAATGAGCGTTTGCTCCACGACCGCGTCCTGGCCGACAATGACCTTGCGCAATTCGTCCTTGATGCGTTCACCGGCCGAATGAAGACGGTCGGCCAGCGCGGCATCGTCGAGGTGCTCCAGCTCGGATTGAGAGGCGAGACCAGTCAAGCGGGCTCCTTTCGGTGTTTGACCGTGGTGAATTGCGGAATCATCGGTCGTGATGCTTCAGGGTGTCTTGTTCCTCAGCTCCAACAACAACGTCTGCGCCTTCTCGAACGCTGGTGCCTGCTCCAGCACCGCCAGCAACTCCTTGCGCGCGCCTGGCACATCGCCGGCATCCACGAGCGCGCGCGCGAGTTCATATCGTGCGCCCGCGGCATCGGGCGGATCCAGCGCCACGACGGCCCGCCGCTCCCGCAGCGCCAGCGCACGGTCGCCCTTCGCCCGTGCGATCTCCGCGATACGTGTGTGCACGCCAATATCGTACGGGGAGATCCAGATCAACCGTTGGAGCGGCACGAGCGCACCCACGGAATCTCCGAGTTGCTGGCGGAGGGTGGCCTCCATCATGTTCGCATCCCACGCCGTCTCATTGCGCGTGGTGATCTTCACGATCTGCTCCAGGGCGCCGCGGAGGTCATTGCGCGCCTGCGCCAGCCGAGCGAGATACACCGCGGGCGCGTCCGGGCCCGCATAGTCGGGGAACATCGCCTGCGCTTCACGCAGCAACGCCACCCGCGACGAGTCCTGGCCGGTCGCCGGCAACGCACTCGCTGCGCGCATCATGTTCACGAATGCGCCGCCCACTGTTCCACTCCCGGTATCCACCGCGATGGACCGGAGCGGCAGCGCGAACTTCGCGCGCACCCAGGAGTCGAAATGCCCGTCGAATGCCGCCGGCGTCTCGCCAAGCACCTTCGTGAACACGGCGGGCGTTTCGAGTCCATCACGATAGGCATTCAGCATCGCCACGATCGCCGCACTCCCATGCTGCGCCTCGATCATCTCGCAAACGAGCGAGGCGAGGTAGTAACTGAGGACGACTTCGCTATCGAAGCGCGGACGGACGAAGCCATCGTTGAGCGAGCTCACGGGATGCAGGCGTCCGCCCGTGTACGCGGCCAGGAACTCGATGGACGGACCCGTGCCCCAGCCGCTCAACGACCGGCGCTCCTCCAGTTCGGACAGCCCCTCCGAGAACCATCGCGGGACGCGGTTGCTGGACAGTCCGAGCGTGAATGTGTGCGCCAATTCGTGCCATGCGGTGGAGCCCCAGTTGAAGGAACTCTTCTCGCGTGCCGACGGCGCATCCATCGCGAGCACTCCCCCAAAACTCACACCAAGCGCGCCGAGGCCCGTAAGGCCAAGCGTTCGCACGGAAAAATCCGCGTGCTGTCGATACAGCTCGATGCGAACGGGAGTGGGCGGCTTGAACCGGTACCGCACGGAGAGGGAGTCATACTCCTGCTCGAGGAGCGGCACGAGATATAGTGCCAGGAGATCCGCCTCTGTCGGCGGCGCCACGATGCGAAAGCGCCCGCGGTCGATCGTCTTGAACGTCTTGACCTGGTCGAGAAGATCGAGCGTGTTCTTGTGCCACAGGTTGAATGGGTCGAGCGCAAAGGCGCGTTCAATCGTGGCGCGCCCGCTCTCGATGTTCCCGGCACGCAACTGGTTGGTGCCTACCAACCCCAACGCGCGCACCGACGTCGAGTCGAGCGCCACCGCCTCACGCGCGAATCGTTCGGAGTCTGCGTAACGCCGATGCCGAGCAGCCGCCTCCGAGAGCGCTGCATAGAAATCCGCCGGTCGTGGATTGAGTCGAAGCGCCGCGGCGCGCGCCTGCTGATACGCCGCGGAATCGCCGGTGAGGTAGGCTTCGGCGCCCAATAGCGCCCACGCCGGGAGCGACGTGGAATCCACTGCCAACGCGCGCCCCGCCGCAATTCTCGCCGAGTCGTATGCCTCGGCCTCGAGATGAAAACGCGCGAGCAGAACGTGCCCGCCAACCAGCGCAGGATTCGCGGCTACGCTATGACGAACGAACTCCATGGCCCCCTTGTTTCCCTCAAACTCGGCCACGCGCGCCATGCCGAGCCACGCCCATGCATTTTCTGGCGAACGGGAAAGGACATCCTGGTACGACGCCTTGGCGTCGGGCGGGTTGTACTTCTCGAGAAACAGGTCGCCTGCACGGAGCCGTCCTTCCAGATTTCCGGGATCGGCAGCGACAGCCCGGTCAAAGGCGGCCAACGCTTGCCGGACGGATGTTGCGCTACGTGAGCCGAAGAGCACGTACGCGCGGCCCGCCGCAAGCTGATCGTCGGCAGGCCACGGCGTACCGGATTTCTCGTACGCCGAAATTACGAGCGTGGCCCGCGCGAGCGCCTCGGCGCGATTACCATGCGCATTCGCGAGTTCGGCGAGCCCAACTTCGGCGGTGTACAGCCCTGGACGGTCGCGATCGATCGCGACGCGAAATGCGGAGTCAGCCGCCGCATGCTTGCCGCGCAACACCAGCACCCCGCCCAGCGTTGCCGCCACCGTTGGCCCGCCAGCGCGCGCGGAACGCTCGGCCTCGTCCAGCTTCCCGGCATCAGCAAGGACCCGAATATCCTTGCGCAACGCCGCCTGTGGATCAACCGCCTGTTGCCAGGCACCCAGGAGCAGCGGCGCGGCCAGGACGATCAACACGCGCGTCACGGCTTCACACCCGCCGCACGAATGGCCTGCGTTTTTTCCGCCATCAACAACAGCAGCCGTTCCAACTCACCGCTATACGCGGTGGAATCCATGGTCGCCTTCTTCGCGCGCAACGCTGTCACCTGCGATTCCAGGTCCCGCCGCTCGGACATCAACGCCATGATGCGCGGATCAAGCGCAGCGCGCGGCGCTCCGAACGAAACCGCGCGCGCCGCGGCCGTGTCGCTCAATATGGCATGCTCCGTGAGCATCCGGTTGTCCACCTCGTACATCCGGCTCACTTCCTTCTTGGCATAGTCGAAAGCCTCGAGCACGGATACGCGCCCATCCTTGTCCGCGTCGGCCTCGCCAGAGGTGAGCCCGCGCACGAACGGTCGCGCGAAACTCACTTCATTTCGCTCGATGGCCGTTTTCGTGGCGGTGACGATGATGCGCCCACTTCCCGCCAGCACCGGCACGAAGTCACCACTGGCGCTCGCGGCATTCACGAAGACGACCGTCTCTTTGGAGAAGCCGGAGATCCACGACGCATAGTCGGCCGCCGTTGGATCCGGGCCAGGCAGGTTCACGCGCGACTGCGGACCTTCACCAGCACCGTGCCCGTTCAGGAACACCAGCAACACGTCGCCCGGCACCACCCGGTGCGAGAGGGCGATGAAGGCCTTCGCCACTTCCTCGCGCGTGGATTTCGCCGCGATGTGTTTCGCATCGAGGACTGGATCTTCACCAAGGACGATCAAACTGGAATCCGCCACTCCCCAACGCTTGCGCGCAGAGTCGGCAAGCGTTGCCGCTGCATCGAGGAAGGGCTTCTGGAATTGCGACTCGCCGGCGAGCCCGGTGATGATCAGCACGTGCACCCGCTGCGCAGACGTGCGTTGCGCCGTGGCGAGCGCGAGTATCACAACGCACGTGAGTGTGCGCTGCGTCGCGCGACGCGCACGATGCGCGAAGAGCTCGCGGAACGGTAGGCGAATATTGCTCGCCACTACGCCAGGCCTCGACGACGACGATAGATCCATTCCGCTCCGAGGAGACATGCCAACACAAGGAATACGACCGGCATGTCCCAGAGATCCTTCGCGTCGCGAACCGTTACGCCCGCTTCGGTGAAGACGACGTCGTCCGCCAGCTTGCCCGCGTCGGCAAGTGGGTAATACCGCCCGCCCGTCTCCGTGGAGATGCGCTTGAGCAGCGCTGAACGCTGCTCCGCCTGCTCCACATCCGCCCCCTGATCATCGGAGAGCAGCGTTCGATTCGTGGAACGAGTGGTGTCACGTCCGCGCCGCGAATCCGCTGACAATGCGTAAGTCCCGACTTCATCTGCCGTGAAGCGCGCCGTATACGAGCCATCGCTGCGCGATGACCACTCCATCGGAAGGTCCAGCTTTCGCCCCGTTGGCGACGTAACGTGCGCCAACACCGATGCATCGTTCACGTCAACGAACGTCGAGTCAGTGATGTGCGCGCGGAGCGTAACCGGTTCGCCAGGGCCTACGCGCGACGGCGAGGCGACCAACTCCACCTGTTCCGGCGCGGACTCCACGAGCCAGCGCATCATCTGCCGCCAGAATGTCGCGTAGGTTTGATCCTCCACCGGCGTGGTGGGATCCATGCGCCAAACCCACGTATCCTGCACGTTGAGCACCGCGCTCATCCCTCGGCCATACCGCTGGTAGGCGAGTACGGGCACGTCGTTCACCTGACCGCGGGCACCGGCGTCGCGTCCCGCGAGCAACACGGTGGCACCCGAACGGAGCGCACCGAGTCGGTTTACCGACGAGAGTGGCGGAAGGGAGTCCCATCGCGCTGCGTTGCCGCCGTCGTTCGGACGAAACTGCAATGCGGCAAACGCCTGCCCGGCTGGAGTGGGCCGGACCTTGAGAACCGAGGGAGGTACGTTCGTATCCGTTGCGGTCTTCTCCAGGACCACGGGCAGCACGTCGGCGAGCGGCGTACCCACATAGCCGCCCTCGGCAAGCGCACCGCGACCGCCCAACGCGAGGACGCTGCCACCCCGCTGGCTCACGAAGTCGGCGAGCATCCGCAACTGGTCGCCCGAAAAGAACGCCGACTCGATACTGCCGAGCACAATGGCGCGATAACGAAACAGCTCTTCGCGATGAACGGGGAATCCACTCACCAGCTCCATGCTGTCGCGCACACCGAGCCGGAGAAACTTCTTGTCCGCACTGCGCATGATGCCAACCACCTGAATGGCGCTGTCAGCATCCACGGCGCGACGAATGAACGCGAACTCCGATCGTGGCTCGCCCTCGACATACAGGATACGGGCCGGGCCAGCCCGAACGTCGAGCACCGTGCGATAAGTGTTGTTCTCCGTGACCGGCTCATTGGCGATGGGCTTTGCCTTCACGGTCAACTGGTACGTGCCGGGCGCGAGCGGAGGTACGCGCAGTCGCACACGCACCACGTCGCCGGCATCGGGAAGACGGACTTCTTCCGTACCCACGAGCCGCCCGTTCGCCTCCACGGAAACAGTGGTCTGCTCGCCGCGTGCGCCTCGCACCCCCAGGGAGACATCCACCAGGACCGTGGCACCCGTGAGGACACTCGCCGGCGCCGTGACGCGCTCGATGGCGACGTCACGCGCAAAGCGTTCCTGCCCTACGCCCACGGTGTAGACCGGCACGCGCCGCGCACGCATGGCCAGCAACGACGTTCCAAGATCGCTGCCGCCATTGTCCGCGCCATCGGTCACGACCACCACGCCGGCCAGCGGCATACCGGCAAGGTCTTCGCGCGTAACGTCCAGGGCGCGCGCCAGATCAGTTCGGGCCCCGTTCGCTGTGATGGTGGCGGCACTGCCCGAGGGAGCAGCGTCGGCGGCAAAGCGAAACGTGCGCAACGCAAACTTCCCGCCCATGCGTCGCATCAACGTACTGGTATCCGCAAACACTTGCTGCATGGCGGCAAGGCGCGCGCCACCGTTCACGTCGTGGAGCTTCATGCTGCGCGAATCGTCGAACAGGATGGCCAGGACGTTGCGCTGTGGTACCGCACTCGACAGCACTACCGTGGGGCGTAGCAGGCACCCGAGTACGACGAGGACGCCGACGATCCGGAGCGTGCCGAGGACAATACGGTCGGCGACACTCACCGCGCGAACGCGTTGGTAGGCCAGCACGATCACCCCTGCTGCGACGATCGCGAGCAGCGCAACGACCAACGGCGGTAGAACAGGAGACAGCACCAACTGTCCGCGTTCGAAGACGCGGGACGAATACTTGAACAGGAATGTGAACAGTGATTCGAGCGGATGCATTGCCTATCTACGCGTGGCCGGGTCAGATGGTTCGACACCGTGAAGAGCGAAACCGCTCTCCTCACTTCAATGTCGTATGCGCCCGTCCCCGCGACAGATCTTGACAGCGACCGCGAACGCAACTCGCGGTCACCGAGTCCGGCGTTCTCCTAGAACGCCGGTCCGGAGCCCAGGACGAATTTCCACGCGCTTGGGTGATCTACGGGGCGCGCCACACCGAGATGCAGGTTGCCGCCGAAGAAGGTCAGGCCCAATCCCACCGTCGTTCGCGCGCCACCCGTCGCCCGCGACACAGGCACGGCACTCCAGCCCGCTCCGAGCGCAACGACAGAACGCGTCGCCGCCGCACTCGATAGGTCCGTCCAGCCTCCGGAAAAACCTGCGGCGAAGCCAGGCGCCAAGCCAGGTAGCACGATATTGCGAAACACACGTCGCGGGGTACGCCAAACCGGAAGCGTATAACTGGCAAACCCACGAAACAGGGCCGCACGGTCGCCAGCAAACTCCTTGTATTCGTAGCCAGGCAAGGACTGCGATCCTCCAAGCTCGAACAACTTCTGCGATGGAATGTCGTCGCCGAACACCGCCCCCGCGTCGCCGTGAGCCGAGAGCATGACGGGACCCCAGTACTGCTGCGCTCCAAGCGACAGTTCCGCACGATCCCAGTGCAAACCGCCGCGCCCAGCTTCGTAGTGCAGCTTGGCGCCCACGCCAGGACGCACATCATCGCCCGTCACGTTGGGATGCAACTCCACATCCAGCGCGCCAAGCGCGTAACTCCCCTCCTGCACGCCGCGATTCTGCCGAAAAGGCGTGCTGCCGAAAAGTCCCTTCGTCACCCGCGCGAACTCGCCGCGGTCCTGACCGGCGCCAAGCTGGAGCGTGACGATCCCACGATCCAGCGAGCCGAGAATGTGTGTCACAGAGGCAAGTGCAAGGCGACGGTCCACGTAGTCGTAGTCATCAATGGATCCCAGTAGCGCGTTCAAGCCGCCATTGTCCGGATCCATTGGCCGACTGAAGTCGTTCGTGGACGGAAGTATTCGCTCAACGCGCGCGCCCAATGTGGTGTGTCCGCGTTGTAGCGACGCATGCACACCACCGCGTACGGTTCGCTCCGTCCATGCCCATCCGCCAGTCGCACCCATGGTGAGACCCGGCACTGCGCTTCGCATGCGCAATGTCGCTTCCATGCCGGTGTACACACCCTGCACCCGATCATAGCGGACGAGGTTGTCCGTCTTGGCCGGCACGAAGTCGAGCAACGCGCCCCCCGTGGACCGCCACGCGTCGGGCGCAACATCGTCGAAGTCGTCCGCGGTCACGCTCGACGTGGCCACACCAAGCTGGTCCCGCCATGCCCCATACCTGTTCACGCTGTCGCTCGACGCCCACGTGGTGCGCCGGCGTATCCGATGCTCATCGTTCGCGAACGGCCCCGCAGTACTCGTGTCGTCAACCGCAAAGTCACTGAACCGGGAGACGACGCGCATCACCGCCCGCGTCCGGCCGAGCAGGGCAAACGACGTCTGGAGTTCCGTGCGCTGAAACGCCGGCAGCCAGTATCGGCCCTGCACTTCTGTATTCACGAACTCCACGAACGCCACTCCCATCAGTCCAGGCATCCGCGACATGAGGGGCCGCGGCGACCGCGAGCGGCCGAGGATGACGAACTGTCCCCGCATGCGAACAATCTGTTGGCGTTCGGCGTCGAGATCGATCTCGCCGTCGAAGGCGGCAAAACGCGTGGAATCCTTGAGATGCGGCTGAACGTGCACGCGCACCACAGTGATGACACGTTGTCCAGACCGCAGCACCGTCACCGTATCGCCGCCGGAAAAGCGATAGTACCCATCGCGGTCCGACGCGAATGGGTGCACGGCAACGATCGTGTCCCGCGGCGCCTTTTTCGACGTGGAATCATTGTCGCCCACAAACTCGGCGCCGAGTCGCACGCGCTCGCCGTAGAGCGACGGTTCGGTCCAGCTCCGTACGAAGGTGAGGGTGGAGTACGGCACGCCAATCCCCTGCGAGCGATAGCCGATGATGTGCATGTCGTAATCACCACCGCGCCTCCACTGCACGGCCGACGCAAGCTGTTCCGTTTGCGCCACGCTCTCTCGGCCGATCGTGTCGCGAAGGATGAGCGACAATTCGGTTTCGACGCGCGCGCCGTAACCGCGAAACGCTACCGGCGGCGCATGGTTCTGGAGGGCAGCGCGAGCGACGAGATCGCGAAGCGCCACCGACGAGTAGACACTGTCGGTGGCAGGCAGGGCGAGTTGGGCAAGCAGGAACAGCGGAATCATCGGTCGGCAGGGTTATGGCATCCGGCATCGCTGAGGGCCTCCTCGCGGAAGGAAGCTCCTCGTACACGCGACATCGCTCCCTCAGGATGACTTAACTACGCCGTGCCCTCCCAATGGTTTCGTTGTTACCGCCCGTTCATCACGGAATAGTAGATGCCGTTGAAAAGATACTTGAAGGTGCCGTGCGGCTGCGCACGCTGGAGGATCTCCGGTCCGAACATCAACAACTTTCCCGCGCCAACGCTCACCTCGGCCGCCACGACACCGTTCTCCAGGTAGTTCTGACCCCACGCCCAGCCACTGCGAAGCGGCGTCTTGCTGTCGAACGTTGCCACGACCTTCACGCCATTCGCCTCCGCGCCGGGCCCGAGCTTGAATACGGGGCTGTTGTCGAAAAACACATCCGTTCGTTGCTGCATGCCGAACGCCAATGGACTGGATGGATCGACCTTCGTGGAGAGGACCGAGCCCGGGATGAAATACTTGGTGCGCGGCAGGGCCTCGCCGTTCTCCACCAATTGATTCTCGATCGGCAGCTTGAGGAACGCGGCCAGGTTCGACGCGGAGACGCCAATGGCGATGACTGTTCCTCCCTTCTCGATGAACTCCCGAATCCTCGGCAGGGTCTTGTCCAGCGTGACGCGCCCCACTTGATCCTTGTACTCCGCGGGCAAGAACGGAATCGTGCTGTCGTTCGCCGCGGCGCCAGCACCGCCGCCGCGACGCGATCCCGTCGCGCCCGGGATGGCCCCGTCCACGAAGACGAGCACGTCGTACTTGTCGTTGAGGCTTCCCTTGTCCAGCGCCGGCGCGAACACCCGCTCAAATGGAAATTCAAATTGCTCGAGGATCCAGCGCGTCCAGCCGGCAGGCATGGACCCGCCATATGTATCCCAGAGTGCAACGCGTGGCGTCCGCATCTTGATCGCCCCGGCCGGCGCGGCCGATGTCGTGCCATCAAAGCTCACGCCCAATTGCGCCGCCGCCTTCTGTACCTCGGCGGTCGCCGCAGGCGTCGCCCGGACGTACAGCGACCCTGCGGGATACGTCTTGCCGTTCACCGTGGCTGGCGCCGCCAGCCGCATCACGTCCTGATTGGCCTTGAGCAGGCGATTGAGCGCAATGAAAGCGTCATTGACGGCGCTGCTCGACATGTAGCCCATGGCGCCGGACGATGCCGTCACCTTGCCGGCCGGTGGTGTCGCGTTCCACACGGTGAGCCTCTCGAATGGCCCGGTGAAACCATCGAGCACGCGATCGAACTGCACTCCCATCTGGTAGGCCAGCGTCCAGCCGGCGTTGTCGTACGGCGGCGTTGGCGGCGAGCCAGGGAAGGGAAAGACGTCGGGATGTACCTGTGGTTCGAACATGTCCATGATGTGCGGCCGGAAGGCCTGCGCCGTGTGCACCACGTAGGATCCCGTGGGATAGTGCCTGCCGGCGACATCGAACTCCTTGGTCGCCCGCTCCACGGTGATGCCCGTCTCGAGCAACGCGTTCACGAACTTGGTGGCAGTCGGAAAGTCCACTTGATCCGACGGGATGACGTAGCCCCGCGGATCGCGAATGTCCTTGGCCTTCATCGCGGCCCATTTCGCCGCGTCGTCGGCGTCGCCCATCTTGCCCGCAATGGCACCATCCCGACGGGGATTGGCGGTCCACGTATCCTGGCTGCCGCGCTGGATGCTGGAGGCGCCCATCTTGTAGATGTTGTACAGCAGGTTCTCGCGCATGCGCGATGCGTAGTCCAGCACCGCACGATTCAGCGATAGCGAATAGTCGATCGACTGCTTGAAATGCCACTCCTGTGGCGCGATGGGCAAGGCGATGTCCGCCGACGGAATCTGCCGCGCCAGCACGAGCGGAATCTTCATCGGCGTCGGGCCGCCGATGATCTCGGTGAGCATCGCGATCGTGTTGTGGAAGGTGGCGGTGTTGCGAATGCCGCCGTTCCACCAGCCGTCGTACGGCCCGCCCGAGCGCATCGTCGCGCCACCCTTGCCTTCCACCGCCAGTCGCGTGTGCATCGCCGCACCCACGGACTGGAGGCCGAGAATGAGGACGGGATCGAGGTTGTAGTTGTACGGATCACGGAGGGGCGGCGAATAGACGACCGTACCTGCCGGCCCACTCTGGTGATGGTTGTAGAGGAGTTGGGGGAACCACTCGTGATAGAGCACGCGGTTCTCGTTCTCCGTCTCCGCCTGCGTGGAAGCAAAG
Source organism: bacterium (assembly GCA_040003455.1). Lineage (GTDB taxonomy): Bacteria > Gemmatimonadota > Gemmatimonadetes > Gemmatimonadales > Gemmatimonadaceae > AG11. Next base: position 13,450 of record JBDUCM010000048.1, on the reverse strand, counting down.
AAATCGCGATTGTCGTCGTGCCCGATGTACTTCTGGTACAGTCGCGGCAACTGGTTCAGCGAGCGCTGCTTCGGATCGGGATTGCGCATGTACCAGTCGGCCACGAGATCGTTACCGTCCGGATTCGCGTGCACGAACAGGATGATCACGTCGTCGAGGATCCGCTTCGTCTCCTCGTCGTTGCGACTCACCATCTCGTACACCATCTCGCCGAGCTGCTGTGCACCAACCGTTTCGGTCGCGTGGAGCCCGCCGTCAATCCACACCACGGCCTTGCCCTCCTTCGCCAACTGACGCGCCTGGGCATCGGTCAGCCCTTCCGCTCGCGCCAGTCGTGCGGAGATGTCCTTGTAGTGCGCGAGCCGCTTGTGGTTGGCCGGTGAGGTCACGATCGCCATTAGATGCGGCCTGCCCTCCGCCGTCTTGCCGATCTCCTTCAGGACCATGCGATCGGTTTGCTTTTCCAGCGTGTGCCAGTACGCGGATATCTGCCGATAGCTCGCCAGGAAGTAGTCGTCGCCGAAATTGGCGCCGAATGCCTCCTTGGGCGTCGTGATGTGCGTTTGCGCACGAGCGGTCGACGCGCCGAGGAAAAACGCGGCGACAAACGCGAGCGTGCGGCGGCGCGGAAAGTTGGCCATGATCCGGGGGGAGGAGATCGGTGGTGCAGGGGCCTGCGGCGCGCTGGCGTCGGCTCAGTGTGCCTTGAACAACACCAATGTGACCGGAATCGTGTCGCGCGGCGAGATGGTCACCGTCACGGTGTCGCCGCGATACCCCGCCTTGCTCAACGCCAGCCGCCCGCCGCCGTCACGCACGAACGCGAGCGACACAGTACCGGTCGCGCTGGTGGTACCCTTCGTGCCCGATGCCACCTCGACCACTTCTGCCCCGGCGATGGGGTCGCCTGTCTCGGCGTCATAGAGCCCAAGCAACCGGAACCGATAGTCGGCAAGATGCGGTGTGGGCGGCGGGACCGGCCGTCGGCTGATGGACGCAAACACACTGTCCTGCGCCGCCGCCGAAATCGGAAAGGACCCCGTGCCGGGGTCGAAGGCGATGCCCGCCTTGAGCGAAACGAACACCGCGCTCTCGCTGCCCACCTTGCCCATGGAGAGATCGGAACAGTCGCGATATTCCATGGCCTCGATATGCTCGGGCTTGATGCTCGCCAGCACGGAAAGGGTGGAGAGCGGGACATACGCGATCATCGACTTGCGATGTGATAGCCGCGCCTCGCGCACGCGCGCCTGCATCATGAAGTCCGTGGGCGGATAGATGATCCGACGGCCATTCACCCAGATCTCCTTGCCGCCAACGCAGCCCGGGAATTGCTCCTGCGCGAACGACGGACGGAGCTTGTCGATCACATCGAACGCGTCGTGCAACGGTCGCTCGCTCTCGGCAATGGCGTCGGCGTCGATGAACTGCCGCTTGCGCTTGACGCTTTGGCTCGCCGTCACCCGCACCGTGTCGAGCCGCTGCGCGAGCCGCTGCAGCGTGATCTCCACACGGAGCGAGTCGCGCCTGCCACGATCGACGAACACACTTGAGCGTGCGAAGCCAACCTTTCGTGCCACCACCTGATAATCTTCCTCGCGCGCATCCAGCGCGAGGCGGCGTTGGCCCCCGCGGTCCGTGACGCCGCTAGCCAGCACATCCTTCACGCCACGCACCACGGACACGTCCGCGTTCTCAACAGGCGCGCGAAGGCTGTCCGTCACGTGCACCACGATCACGATTCTCGGCAGTTGCGCCCGCGCCGCGCACGGGACAACGCCGAGCGTCAGCAGCATCGTCAAGCGCCGAAAGGCAATCATGGCGCCTTGAACAGCAGAAAGGTCAGCCAGACCGTGTCCCTTGGAGAGATGGCCACGGTCACGATATCGGGCTTGTAGCCAGTCTTCGCCAGCACCACCGGACCTCCGCCATCCTTCATGAAAGCCAGGCTCACGGTCCCGGTGGGCGACGTCAGCGCCTTGGTGCCGGTCGCGAGTTCGCGCACTTCAGCGCCCTCAATTGGCTCGCCGGTGTCTCCGTCGAACAACCCCATGATTCGGAAGCGGTACGGTTCCAGCCGCTCGATGAGCGTCACGGAACGAGCACCGCGAACGTTCGTCACGTTTGGCTCCTCGGTCGGCGGCGGTGCCACCGCCACTCGTCGCGCAGGCTCGGCATCAATGTACGACCCCAACTCTTCCTCGAACTGCACGCCCTTCTTCAGTGAGATGACGAGGGCGTTGTCGCGCCCCATCCGCGCACTCGATGTATCGCGGCAGCTCCGATACTCCATGGCGGCAATGTGCTCCGGCTTGATGGAATTCAGCGTGGACCGGACCTGAATGGATACGGCGCTCAACGCACCGGGTACCCAGGGCGAAACCACGGCTTGCGTCGGGCTCGGCGGCGCGGCGGTCGCAGAGGGAAAATGCCGTCCGTCGATCACCACGCGTTGGATGGCGCCGCACTCGTCAGCATTCCCGGGCACCGGCAGCATTTCCGGCCGAAGTGCGCGTATCACGTCAAAGGCATTCGTCACATTCCGGTCGCCCCGCGCGATGGCGTCCGCGTCGATGTGCCTGTTGGAGGGCGCATCGCTCTGGGCACGCGCCGGATGATTCGGCAACAGCATGACATTCACTTTCATGGAATCCACCAGTTCGAGTTTTGCGAACTGGCTTGCCGTCTCGAATCCGTCCTTCTGCACCACCACCTGATAATCAGGCGCGAACGTGAAGGCTTCGCAAAAGCAGAGCGTCCCTCCTTGATTGGTCATGCCGCGCGCGAGCTGCTGATGAAGCCCGCGTACGAGCGAAACCGACGCGTTGCCGACAGGTGCGCCCGACGAGTCGATGACACGCACGCGAATCGGTACGAGCCCGCGCGACGTATGCGAACTGCAGGAGGCGGTGCAGCAGACCAGCGTCAACGCGGCCAGCAGTCCTCGAAGCGTCGAGGCGCCCCTCACTCGCGAGTCCATAGCAGCAGTACGCCACAATCCGAGCCCGGCGTATTGTACTGCACCGGTCCGGTCGCGGCATCCGCATAGAATTCGATGGCGGCGTAGTCCGTGACCCGAGTGCTCGTCGCATCGAACGGCTTGCCCACCGCATCGCCGGCCTTGAACATCAGCACTCCATCCACATACGTGGTGGGATAGCAATTGGGCGGATTGCACTCCGTGGGCCGGCCGGCCGGGCCTCTTCCTGCCGCCGGGCCCGCGCACCGCTTTCGGCTCGACACTAAGTACTGCGCACCCCCGCGGCCGTTTGCCATGGTAATCCCGGTCACGCGCGACATCATCACGCTGGCAAGGGACTCATTCTCGTGCTTGCGAAGCACGCTGTCCGTGATGAAGGAGCCGGTGGCGGCATTCATGCGGCGACTCTCGAACCCGCGCAGGCCCGGTGATATGTAGCGTTGTCCCTGTGCGATCGTGCGGACAGTATCCAGTTGCGTAGCCTGGGAGGCAAGCGCATACGCACGCGACGTCGCTCGCCCCGCCACCAGTGTTACCGTGTCGCGCTGCACCGCAAACCCCAGGCGCCGCACCTGGACGAGCGTTGGACCAGCCGGCAGGTTGTCCAGGCTGAATGCGCCGGAAGAGTCGCTGCGCACGCGCTGGTCCAGTCCGGGAACCCAAACCTCCACCCCCACCAGCGGCACGCCGCCGGCCAGGCTCGTAACGCGACCGGTGAAAGACGCTCCGCTCCTGGCCGCGTCCCCGGCTCGCGCGCCGGCAACGGCGAGGGCAATGCGATCGGGGAGATCGACCTGGAGGAGCGCCGGCACACCAGACTCAACGTTCACCTCGCGCGTCACCGATCGCGCCGAGACCTGCGCGGCATTGACCGTGTCCGTAACGCGCATCAGGTAGTGACCGGGCAAAATCGGAAAGAACGAAAACATCCCCGCACTGTCCGTCAGCGCGGAGTCGGCCGTGCCGTCAAACGTTACCTGGACTCGATCCAGCGGCATGCCCGCCCGTGCAAGCACGATCCCGTCCAGAGGCCTTCGCGGCGTGGACCAGTGTGAGTTGTCCACCCACTCCGCGCTGAGAACCATGCCCCCTGTCTCACTCCACTGGACCACTCGGCTCGCCTCCTTCCGCGAGTCGCGGGTCAGGTAGCTGCCGCGCACGCTGCCCGTCCGTTGCGCCGTCAATTGCTCGTGCACCGGGATGCGAACCTGCCATTCGTCAATGAACACCACCCCATTGGGCATCGTACGGAATTGCACTGTACCGCCCGCGCCCTCGCCGGACGCGGGGAATCCCGGCCCTGCGTAGCGGAATTCGAGCGAACGCAGTGCCGGCACGCCGAGCTCGAGCCAGAGCGTTCCGCGTACGTCCACCAGCGCTGCGCGCGCTCCTGTCGGCTCGAAGGACAATCCGATAGCGCCCGGGTGCTCGTGGTCCGCACTCTGGACGCTAAAGCAGTGCGTCTGCGCAAAACTGTCGTCCAGCAGCACCTCGGCGTCGGGCGCCTTCAGGATCTGGTCATCACCCTCTCCTTCCGAGTAACCCCGCTCGGAGAGCGTCTTCGCAACATCGGCTGCCCCGAACGGCCGTGTTGTCACGCCAGCGTCAGCGTTCATGGTCTGGTGCAGCACCTGGTGAGTTACCAGGTCGATCGAACGTTCGTAATGCACCACCGTCGCAATCGCGGGGAATGCCTCGCGCGCTACAACGGCACTCAGCAACCCGGCGCGGGCTTGCTGCCACAGCGCCACCGCGGTCATGCGGTCGCCGCCGAAGCAGGTACCCTCCTCGTTGACCACCACGGGAGCGAGCAGCGTTGCGAGGTGGGACACGGAAAGATCCATCACCGCCGCTCCCGCGCGAGAATCCGGCAGCGCAGCCACTGTGGGGCGATAGCCAATCCGGGCGACGCGCAGCAGTGTCGCCGCCGCCGGCACCTCGAACGCGTAGTGCCCCGCCGAGTCGGTCAATGCGCGACTCGCGGACCTGCCGTTTGCGGTCAGGGCACTTACGACCGCTCCCGGAAGCGGCGCGCCGGACGCGCTATCGCGGACAATACCTGACACGCGCTGCGCCCTTGCCGGCACCGCGGCGAGAAACGAGAGCAGCAGAAGACTGGTCAGCGTACGGCGCATGATGTCCTGGCCAAGTGCCCGAATGCCAGCTGGAATGGCGGCGTGCCCCACGATCGATCTTGACACTGGCGCCCTATCGCTCTCGCGTCCAGAGGAGCAGCAATCCGCATCCGGATCCTGTCGCGTTGAATTCGGGAGGACCAGTGGCCGTTGAAGGATAGAACTCCACCGCAGCCAATTGGTTTACCGGCATCCGGTTGAAGTCCATCGGATCGTCATGCGAATCGTTGGCCATGTTGTACACCCGCACGCCGTCGATGTAGGTCGTCACGAAGCAGGGGCCGCATATTCCTTTTGGGAAACCCGCGCCGCCACACTTCCGGGTGGAAGCGATGAACGCCTTCCCGTTGAAACCGGGTATCAACTTCAGTCCGGACGCACGGCTCAACAGGACGCTCGTCACCGGTGAGTCGTCGTACTTGCGGAGCTCTACCTCGGGAATGAAGTAGCCTGCCACCTGGTGGGTTCGCCGCTCCTCGAACCCCCGCAACGCTGGCGAGATGTAGCGCACCTGGTCTGCCACCGTTTTCACGGTATCGAGTACCGCCGCTTGCGACGCGAGCGCGTACTCGCGCGTGAGGTTCACCCCGGACGCAAGCGTCAGCGTGTCGCGCCGCGATGCAAACCCGAGATGTCGTATCTGGAGCAGCATGCGTCCGGGCGGCAGGCTGTCGAGGACAAAGACCCCCGAAGAATCGCTCTTCGTGCGGCGATCCAGCATGGGGAGCCAGAGTTCCGCTCCAACAACCGGCCCACCACCGCTCTGTGTAATCACGCGTCCTCCCAGGCGCGCGGGCGGGACGGGCTCCAACTGTGCCAGTGCACGGACGTTCAAACGCCAATCAAGTGACTCCACCTCACTCAACGCACCCACCTGCATGGTCGTATCGGCAAAGCGCTGTCCGTACCGACTCGCCGTGATCCGCAGTGAGCGCTCGCGCGGCACGCCGCAGAACGCGAAACGCCCCGCATCATCCACCTCCACTGCCTGTTCCTCCTGCTTGAACGCGCTAACCGCCGCCGATGGCGCCATGCCGCTCTCGCGCAGCCAGGTCGCGAAGATGCGGACCGCTCGTGGCGCCTTCGTGCCGCCATTGTTGTCGATCAGCCGGCCAACCAGAAGCGATGTGGTGCGCGTGGGCGGATCATCGGGACACACCGCGCGCAGCGCTCGCACGCGGCTCGGCAGCTCCAGGTGGAGCGGGGCAAGCACGCCTGCGGACACATTCACCTCACCATCGCTCGACCGGGCTGCGAGAAACGAGGACAACGCGGTGTCGGAGATACTGTATGAGTATCGCCCGGGTGGCGCAGGGTAGATCGAGAAGCGCCCCAGGCTGTCCGTCGTGACGGTATCTGCCGTTCCCGCCAGTGTGACGAGCACGGCGTCGAGTGGCGTCGCGGAGCCCTTTTCCGTGACCACCCCGGTCAGGGCCTCAAGCGGCGATGCGAAGGTCAGGCCGTCGGGCCAGCGCGCGTTCAGCACCATGCCGCCGGTCAGGCTGGTCTGCACCACCCGCGGCTTCTGCCGTCCGGCATCGAACGTGCCCTCCCTGGACACCCGCGCCTGCCCGCCAACGGTCGTTCCGGCGGGCATCGAAACCATTGGAATTCGGACGTTCCATTCGTCCACGAATGCCACGCCGTTCGACATGGCGCGGAAGTGGATGACACCCGCGGCGCCGTCGCGCTCGAGCGAGGCGCCAGCGCCCACATAGCCGAATTCCAGTTGCCTGAGCTCGGGCGCCCCGGGGTCGAGCCAGAGGGTGCCCCGCACATCCACGACCGCCTCTCGTCCACGCGTCGGCTCGAAGGCCAGCCCCAGCAGCCCCGGATGGTCGCGGTCCGCATCACGCACGGCGAAGCAGTGCGTTCGCGCAAAGCTCTCGTCCAGCAACACGTCCGCGTCCGGGGCCTTGTACCGGCGTGAAGCTCCCTCGAGCTCCAGATAGCCTTGCTCCGCGAGCACGCCGGGTGCGTCTGCCGCCTGAAATGGCCGTACGGTGCGCCCGCTCAGGGTGCGGTGCGTCTGCTGCAACACGCGGCCCGGGTTCAGGTCCGTAACGCGCTCATACGTCATCATCGAGGCTTGCGCGGGCAGTGCCTCGCGTGCGACGACCGATGCGAGCAGGCCGGTCCGCGCCTGCTCCCACAGCGCGAGTGCGGCGGACCGGTCGCTGCCGGTCGCACAAAGCCCCTCCTCGTTGACGGCCATCGAGGTGAGCATCGTCGGGATTCGTGCCAGCCAGAGATCAATCACCCGTGGGGTGGCCACCGGTGGGGCCAGCACGACAGTGCGCGGACGAAAGCCGATGCGTACCGCGCGGAGAAGCGTCGCGTCGCCCGGCACGTCCACGGCATACCTGCCCGCCGCATCCGAAATCGTGCGCGCCAGAACGTGGCTGTTCGCGTCCATCACGCTCACCACCGCACCGGAAAGGGGCCCGGACGTGGTGGTGTCCCGCACCAGGCCGGATGCTCGCTGCGCCACGGCCGGTGACGACACTAGGAAGGAGAAAACCATCCGAAGCAGAAAACGACGCATGTTCATCCAGAGTGACGACCAGTTCGTCCTTGCGTGGGTCACACGGGAAGCGTACGGTAGTGGAGAAGCTGCCCCCACCAGGCAGGAGTCCACAATGCCGTTTCGGCGAAGCTGCACCGTAAGTCTAGCCGTCCTGGCCCTCGCCCTCACGCCTCCCGCCCACGCGCAGGTACCAGTGGCGACGGCCCGGCCATCCGTTCCCGTGCGAGGTATTGCCTTCGACAGCGTTCGGGGCAAGCCGATCAGGAATGCATTCGTGGCCATCATGGGTGGGATCCCTGGCACCACCACGGACACCAACGGCCGATTCACCTTCGATAGCGTTCCGCCCGGCATCTACACGTTTGCCATGCAGCACGCCATGCTGGACTCGCTCGGCTTCTCTGGACTCACGGCACGCGCCACCATCTCGGCGGAAGGGGACGAAGTCCGCATTGCAGTGCCCTCCTTTGCCACGCTGTGGCGGGCCGCGTGTCACGCCGGCACACCCCCGAGTGACAGTGGTTTCATCTACGGAAACGTGCGAAGCGGGGCCACGCGCAAGGTCGTCGCGAATGCGACCATCCGCCTCATGTGGTCCGAAATGCTGCTCAGCAAGAACGAGTCGTTCAGGCTCCGAAACTGGCACCTGGATGCTCGTTCCGATTCGCTGGGCAATTACGCCATCTGTGGCGTCCCCGTGGACGGCGGGTCCTTGCGAGTCCAGGCAACGTCGGAATTCGGGGTCACCGGTGAAATCGACCTGCCGCCCGGAGAAATGCGCGTGTTTCGGCGCGATCTCACCCTCGGCGCGCCACCCGGCACCGACTCATCGCAGCGCGGCACGATTGCCGGCATCCTCACCGACAACCTCGGCGATCCGTACTTCAACGCCCGCGTGGTAAGCGCGGGCCTGCCGGAGGCCCGCACGGGCGCGGACGGACGGTTCGTCATGCGCGACGTACCCGCTGGCACGCGCCAGATTGAATTCCGCTCGGTGGGCATGATTCCCATCCAGTCCGTGGTGGACATCGTGGCGAACGACACCGCCACGGTGATCATGCAGCTCGGCCGCATGACGACACTCGAAGGCGTGCGCGTGGAGCGCGAACGCCGTGGCAAGGCACTCGCAGCGGATTTTCAGGTACGCCGCAAGCTGGGCATGGGCTATTCCATGGATACAACGGACGTGCTCAAGTTCGCCAATTTCAGCAGCGTATTCGCGAACATCCCCAGCCTGCGCGCGGAATATCGCGGTCCGAACATGTTGCTTGCCATGTCGAATGGCCGCGGTGGATTCTGTCGCCCCACGGTGCGGCTGGATGGCGTCATCGCCTCGTTTGCCAACCTCAGCGACCTGTCGCCGCACGAAGTGGCTGGCGTGGAGGTCTTCCCGCGGGCAGCGCAGATTCCCGCAGGATATTCCCTACCGGCCAGTGAGCCGGAGTGCGGCATGATTCTAGTGTGGACGCGCTACGGATTTCGCGAGCGCTGACGCGATTGCGTCGCTTCACGCCGCTTGGCGCGGCACTTGTTCTCGCCGGCCCGCAGTTACTCGCCGCACAGGCGGTGCGGGGGCGGGTAGTGCTACCCGATTCGAGTACGCCGCTCGCAGGAGCGATTGCGATCTGGACTCGTTGAACCGCCGCGCTAGAGCTTCAGCTCCCACGTCTGCTCGGTGAGCGCGCGCCCCAATTCATGATGGGCCGCCTCGTTCACCAGGACATACCCCGCGGCTTGATAGATCCGGCGCGCGGACGCGAGTACGCTTTGCGTCCAGAGTGTGATGGTGTGATAGCCGGACTCACGGGCAAAGGTCGTGCACGCGTCCACGAGCAGGCGGCCTGCGCCATGGCCGCGCGCCCACGGTTCCACGAGCAGGATGCGCAGCTTCGCCACGCCGGCGCGGTCAGGATGCGCCACCAGCAGCACGCATCCCACGCGCACGCCATCCAGCTCGGCAATCCACAGTCGCTCACGCCGCGGATCGTGCGATTCGGCGAAGTCACCGATGATCTTCGCGACGAGCGCCTCGAATCGGGCGTTCAAGCCGTATTCCCTGGCGTAGAGCTCTCCATGCCGCATCAGGATCCAGCCAAGGTCACCAAATCCGGGGGCGCGAAGCGTGACTGCCGTCGCATGCGACAAAGGCGCTTCGAGGTGCAACCGGACGGCCTCAATCGACGCAATGAGGTGCTGCTGCCGCGCGGCGGAGAGGGGAGCAAGGCGCGCCGTCACCTCATCTGTCGCACGACGATCGAGATCCGCGAACGTCGAACGGCCTTTGCCGGTCAGTCGCAACAGGCTCTGCCGGGCGTCAGCCGGTGACGGCGTACGCTTGAGCAGCCCGCGCCGGCGCAAGTCAGCGAGAATCCTGCTGAGGTAGCCGGCATCGAGCCCCAATTCGCCGCCAAGCTCGGTGGCCGTCGGCAACGCATCATGCGACTCGCTCCAGTGATCGAGCTCGTACATCACTCGCACCGCCGCCAGGGAGAACGGGCTCTCGAGATGGCTTTTGTCCAGCAGCCCGAGTTCTCGGGTATAGAATCGGTTGAACCGCCGTACGGCGCGCACGGATTCGTCGGCGGGGATGTTCTTCTTGCTGGTCACGGCTGCTCCGGGCTGTGTAATACTTGACAACGTCAAACAACAAGTTGTCAATGTCAAGTAAAGTCTCTTGAGGTCAGGCTCTTGCAGGACGTCTGAGAAACCGCCGGATCTGAACGGAAACTGCCGGACGCAGCGCTATGGCAGTATCCGGCTGTTTCCGTTTACATCCGGCAGTTCCTCCGAGGACCTGTTGATCGCTTGGTCGTCCTTCTGGCCGCGAACCGGTCGCAGTGGCCGACAACCGTGAAGCGGTCGCCGTGATCGGCCGCCACGGTACCTTCCATATCCACCCCTAACCGACCGGCCGCGCGTGACTGATCTCAACTCTGTTGTTTTGCAGGCGCTCCACGCCGACCGGTTCACACCTGACCTCGACGCCGCCAGTCGCCGCCAGCTCTCCGCACTCGCTGTCCCTTCGCCCACGGACGATGTGCGTGACATGCGCACACTCCTCTGGAGCTCCATCGACAACGCGGAATCGCGCGACCTGGATCAGATCGAATACGCGGAAGCCCTGAGCGATGGTGGCATCAAGCTCATGGTCGGCATCGCCGACGTCGACGTCCTTGTCGGCAAGGGAACGGCGCTCGACCAGCACGCCATGCAAAACGCCACCTCGGTGTATGCCGGTGTAGCCGTCTTCCCCATGCTGCCGCCGGAGATCTCAACGGGTCTCACGTCGTTGAACGAGGATGCGGAGCGCCTTGTCATCGTCATCGAATTGGTCCTCAATGCCGACGGCACGCCCCGTTCGCACGCGGTGTATCGAGCCCACGCCACCAATCATGCCAAGCTGGCGTACGACAGCCTTGGCGCCTGGCTCGAGGGTCGGGGAAACGCGCCGCCGTTGGTGGCGAGCACGCCGGGCCTCGATGCCCAGGTCTGGGTGCAGGATCGCGCGGCGAGCCTCTTGAAGACCCAACGACAGAAGGCCGGCGCCCTCGAATTCGAGACGGTCGAAGCCACCCCGGTCACCAAGGACGGCGCCGTACAGGCCCTCTCCGTCACGCGAAAGAATCGCGCGCGCGACCTCATCGAGGATTTCATGATCGCCGCCAACGTCGCCATCGCGCAGTATCTCGCGGAACAGCAGCGGTCCGCGATACGACGCGTGGTGCGCGTGCCCAAACGCTGGAGCCGCATCGTGGAAATCGCCGCCACCTTCGGCGTCACACTCCCCGCCACGCCCGATGCCAAGCCGCTGGCCGACTTCCTGGCCACACGCCGCGCCGCCGACCCGCTCCGGTTCGCCGACCTGTCCCTCAGTATCGTGAAGCTGCTCGGGCCCGGCGAATACGTCGTGGACAAGCCCGGTCCCGCCGATGACCAAGGGCACTTCGGTCTCGCCGCGCACGACTACTCGCACGCCACGGCACCCAACCGCCGATACGCTGACCTCGTCACGCAGCGGTTGGTGAAGGCCGCCATGGCAAACGCGCCGGCGCCCTATACCGACGAAGAGCTCGACGTGATCGCGAAGCATTGCACTGAGCGAGAGAACGCCGCGAACCATGTCGAGCGCATCGCCCGCAAGGCCGCCGCAGCGCTCCTCCTTGCCAATCGCATCGGCGATGTGTTCGACGCCATCGTCACCGGTGTGAACAACGACGGCACCTACGTGCGACTGCTCTCTCCGCCCGCGGAAGGGCGCGTCATGAAGGGCGAGAAGGGGATGGACGTAGGCGAGCGGGTGCGCGTGAAGCTCGTGCGCACCGACGCCGTTCACGGATTCATCGATTTCGAAGGCATTGGACTCGACGCAACGACCAGATGATCACGGCGCAAGAGCTGCCAGCACCGATCGGCCCGCGACGTGGCCGCTCAATGCCGAGGTTGCCGTGCGCCGATCGTCCAGCGGCACGCCGCACTCCCGCGTAGCTCAATCGCACTGTCAATTCAGGATATCGCGCCCGCTCGTTTGTCACCGTATCTCCACGCCCCAATCCCACCCTCGCTGGAGCCATGTCCACCAACCGCCGAGATTTTCTCAAATCGGGCGCGGCCGCTGCCGCCGCAACGCTCGTGGTCCCGCGCCTGCTGTCCGCATCGAATACGCTCGCCGGACACTCCGGGCTGCTCGTCGCGCCCAGCGCCGAGACGTACGCGCTCGACCTCGCCGCCGAGGCGCTGAACGCCGCGAAGGACGCGGGCGCGTCATACGCCGACGTCCGCGTTGGCCGGTACCGCCGCCAGTCGGTAAATACGCGCGAGCGCCGCATCACCGGCGTTGCCGATTCGGAGTCCTATGGCATTGGCGTTCGCACGCTGGTGAATGGCTCCTGGGGCTTCGCCGCCACGAGCAACATGACCTCCGACGGCGTCGTGAAGGCGGCACGTGAAGCCGCCCGCATCGCGCGCGCGGCCAAGGCGGTGCAGAAACGCCCGGTGGAACTCGCGGCCACGCCCGCCGTGAAAGGCACCTGGATGACGCCCGTTACCCGCGATCCCCTCGAAGTCCCCATCGAGGAAAAGGTCGCACTCCTGTTCGCGACCAACGAGGCGGCGCTCAAGGTACCCGGCGTTCGTTTCGTGAACTCCGGCATGCAACTCCTTCGCGAGATCAAGACGTACGTGAACTCCGAAGGCACGGAAACCACGCAGACCTTCATCCGGGTGGGCCCGTCGTACTCGGCCACCGCCATCGGCAAGGACGGGTTCCAGCAATACACAGAGGAACTCGCGCCGCGCGGGTCCGGCTGGGAATACATCCAGAGTCTCGACATGCCGGGCAACTCGGCCAAGTGGGCGTCGTTGGCCGTCGAGAAGATCGGCGCCAAGTCTGTGGAACCCGGCCGCTACGATCTCATCCTCGATCCGACAAACCTCTGGCTCACGATCCACGAGTCGATCGGGCATCCCACCGAATTGGACCGGGCCATGGGCTACGAGGCCAACTACGCGGGCACGAGCTTCGTTGCGCCGCCAGACCAGAAGATCGCGAAGCTCAAGTACGGCACGGAGCTCATGAACATCCAGGGTGACCGCTCGCAGGAAGGGTCGCTCGCGCGCGTAGCGTGGGACGACGAAGGCGTGGTGCCGGACAAATGGCTCATCATCGAGAAAGGCATCTTCAAGGACTACCAGACCACCCGCGAGCAAGCGGCCTGGATCTCCAAGCTCACGGGCGTGAAAAAGTCACACGGGTGCTCCTTCGCCGACTCGTGGGATTCGGTGCAATTCCAACGCATGCCGAATGTCTCC